>NZ_BAAGRL010000047.1:0-12295 GCF_054782975.1 Myceligenerans halotolerans | reverse complement strand
AAAACAGCAGAGAAACGCCCGGCCGCTGACGCGGCCGGGCGCTACTCACGGATCCGGGTCTGATGCGCGGCGTCGTGTACCGCGAGTCGGACGAGGCCCGGTGGATCGCACTCGGCCGTCACGCGGGGCCAGTGCGGGACCATTTCGCCGCCATCGGCGTCGACGTGGTGATCGACGACGTCGAGGGTTACGCCTACCTGCGCGCCCGTGAGCCGGAGGACGGCGAGGAGCCGCTCCCCCGCCTGGTCAACCGGCGTGCCCTGACCTACAACGTGAGCCTCCTGCTCGTACTGCTGCGCAAGCGCCTCGCGGAGTTCGAGGCGACCGGCGGCGAGGGACGCCTCGTCCTGAGCCGCGACCAGATCGTCGAGATGCTGCGGGTGTTCCTTGCGGAATCGACCAACGAGGCGCGCGTCCTCGACCAGGCGGTGCGCACGATCAGCCAGGTCAGGGACCTGGGCTTCCTCCGTGAACTGCGGGGCCAGACAGACGTGTGGGAGGTGCGTCGCGTCCTGAAGGCGTATGTCGACGGTCAGACGATGGGCGACTTCGACGCGAAGCTCACCGAGTACGCGAACGCCCAGACGGGAGGTGAGTCCGATGGCTGACGCACTGTTCTCGGCGGTGGAGGTCGAGTCACCGGACAAGCTCACCGGCTACCGTCTGCAACGCATCGAGGTCTACAACTGGGGCACGTTCCACAAGCATGTGTGGTCGCTCTCGCCGGCAGGTCAGACGTCCTTGCTCACCGGCGACATCGGCAGCGGCAAGTCCACCCTGGTAGACGCCGTGACGACCCTGCTGCTGCCGGCCAACCGCATCGCCTACAACAAGGCGGCCGGTGCCGACAGCAAGGAGCGCACGCTGCGCTCGTACGTGCTGGGCCATTACAAGTCGGAGCGCAACGAGACGACCGGTGCGTCCAGGCCGGTCGGCCTGCGCGACCACACGTCGTACTCGGTGATCGTGGGTGTCTTCCGCAACAGCGGGTTCGACGAGACGGTGACGATCGCTCAGGTCTTCCACCAGCGGGACCGCACCGGCCAGCCCGACCGGTTCTTCGTCACCGCACAAGCGGACCTCTCGGTCGACCCCGACTTCAGCGGGTTCGGCGCCGACCTGAAGGCACTCAGATCCCGCCTGCGCGCTGCGGGCGCGCGCATCGACACCACGTTCCCCGAGTACTCACGGCGGGTTCGGCGGCTGCTCGGGATCCGTTCAGAGCAGGCGATGGAACTGTTCCACCAGACGGTCTCGATGAAGTCGGTGGGCAACCTCAACGAGTTCGTCCGTGGCCACATGCTGGAGCCCGCCGACGCCGCGAGTCGCGTCAGCGGCATCGTCGAGCACTTCGAGAACCTCACCAAAGCGCACGAGGCCGTCCGCCGTGCGACCGACCAGCTCGCGGCCCTCGAACCACTGATCGACTCGTGCGACAAGTACGAGGACGTCGTCGAGCGGCACCGGTCCCACGTGCGCCAACGGGACGCCGTCGCCCCCTACCTTTCCGAACGTGCCGCGTCGATCCTGACGACCACGCTCAATCGGGACCGCACCTTTCTGGCTGCCCGAGAGGACGAGCAACAGAGCCTGGAACGTGATCGACGATCGCTTGCCCCGAAACGCGACCGCCTCGTGGGCGAGCGGCAGAGCGCAGGCGGTGACCGACTCGGCGAGCTGGAGACCGCGATCCCGCAGGCGGAGCAGACGCTCCAGGACCGCAGCGGGCGCCGTCAGGCCTACGCGCTGCTGCTCGACCAGGCAGGCCTCGACGACGTCACGTCGTCGTCGGACTTCGCAATCCGCGCGTCCGCCGTCATAGCCCGCAACGAAGGTCTCAAGGACGAGCGTGGCCAGATCAACGCCGACATGGAGCCGTTGCTGGAGCGCCGCGCCGATATCAACCGCAAGGGCACAGCACTACGCAAGGAGATCGCGGGGCTGGAGAGCCGGCGCAACAACCTCCCGGGCCGCCTGGTCGAGCTGCGCGAACGGCTGTGCGCCGAGCTGGGCTTCGACGAGGCGGACGTGCCTTTCGCCGGCGAGCTCGTCGACGTGCGGGACCAGCACGCGCAGTGGCGCGGCGCCGCGGAACGGGTTCTCCGCGGTTTCGCGCAGAACCTCCTGGTACCCCAGCACCTGTACGACGACGTGACCGCCTGGGTCAACGCCCACCACCTCGGCACCCGGCTGGTCTACCTGCGTGTCCCGGAGCGCCGTGTCCCCTCCCGGCCGGCGGACCGCGGTCGGGGCCTGCGTCTGTATGACGTCCTGGAGGTCGAGGACGGCAGCTTTGCTGGCTATCTGACGGCGGAGCTGGCACACCGGGCCGACCACCGATGCGTCGACGACGTCGACGAGCTCCGTCGGGAGGACCGTGCGGTCACGCGTGAGGGCCTGGTCAGAGATCGCGACCGCCACGAGAAGGACGACCGCAGACGCGCCGATGACCCCCGCACCTGGGTCCTCGGCCGTGGCAGCGAACAGAAGATCAAGGCACTCATCACAGAGGCCGGCACGCTCCAGGAGCAGCTGACTGAGATCAAGGATCAGCTCACCACGCTGGACGAACGGCGGGAGGCACTCGACGCCAACGCCGCAGCGCTCGCGGGCCTGGCCCAGTACACGACCTGGCGCGAGATCGACGTGGACGAGGCCAGCAAGGCCCTTGCGGCCCTCACCGGCGAGCGCGATCGCCTGGTGGCCGGCTCGTCCCGGCTGACGGAAATCGACCGCCAGCTCGCCGAGCTGGCCGAGCGCGAAGCCGCACTCACCAAGCAGATCGGCGCCGTCGGCCAGACGATCGGCGGCCTCAAGAGCGACATCACGGCCGCGCAGCGCCGCCTCGATCGAGAACGCTCCACCATCGACGCGCTCGACGAGGCCGCTCTGACCGCTGCCCGCGACTGCTACCCGTCGCTCGAAGAGCGGATGGGTCGCAAGGTCCCCGCCACGATCGACGAGTGCGACGCGACCGCCGCGACGCTCCCGCGGGCCATCAATGCGGCCGTCGACGAGGCGCAGCGCCAGATGAACGGCTACGTGACCAACATCCAGCAGCAGATGTCCGAAGTTCGGCGCCGGTGGCCAGAGGCCACGACCGAGATGGACGCCAGCGTCGCGGCGATCGGCGAGTACCGAAGCCTGCGAGACCGGGTGCGCCGTGACGATCTGCCGCGGTTCGAGGCCGAGTTCAAGCACCAGCTCAACACCAATGCCGTCCGCGAGCTGACCCAGTTCTTCGCCTGGCTGCGCCGACAAGCCGAGCAGATCGGCGAGCGAGTGGACCGGATCAACGAGGCGCTCTCGGCGATCGACTACAGCCCCGGCCGGATCGTGCAGCTCGTCGCCGAGCCGACGCCCAACCAGGAGATCAAGCAGTTCCGGGCGGACCTGCGCACCGCGACCACCAACGTGCTCAGCCCGGACGACGCCTACACGGAGCAGCGGTTCGAGGACGTGCGCCGCATCATCGAACGGTTCCGCGGCAGGGAGAACCACGCCGACAGCGACAAGGCGTGGACCCGACGAGTGACGGACGTGCGCAACTGGTTCACGTTCGCCGCCTCCGAGCAGGACCGGGAGACGGAAGCCGAGCACGAGCACTACACCGACTCCGACGGCAAGTCCGGAGGGCAGAAGGAGAAGCTCGCCTACACGATCCTGGCCGCGTCGCTCGCCTACCAGTTCGGCCTGGAGTGGGGCGCCGAGGCCTCGCGCGACTTCCGGTTCGCCGTGATCGACGAGGCGTTCGGGCGCGGGTCGGACGCCTCGACCCGGTACGCACTCGGGCTGTTCGCCAAGCTCGGGCTCCAGCTCCTGATCGTGACCCCGCTGCAGAAGGTGCATGTGATCGAGCCATACGTGCACTCGATCGGCTTCGTCGACAACCCGACCGGTTCCTCTTCTCGCGTGCACACCCTCACCATCGAGGAATACCACGAGCGGCGACGTGAGCACGCCGGGCAGGCCACCGCGTGAGCGGCAAGGCGGCACGCCCGGCCAGGCGCTGGACGACGCCGTCGGACATCGCGGCGAAGGTGCGCCGCCGGTGGGACGACGGCACCCTGCTCCGCGCCCTCGCGGCAGGCGACCCGTTCCCGGTCCTCGACGTCCCGGTCCGCGGCCCGGCGGCCGCCGACCTCGGTGAACGCTTCGACGAGGCACGCGACTGGGCGGCTTCCCTGGAGGCCGGATCGCGTGGTGGCAGGGCGTACGACCTGGTCAGCACCAGCGTCGGCGGCCGGACCGCCGGCCGCACCGAACTTCCCGGGCGTGCCGTGGTCGCGTCCTTCGACCAGGCGTGGCGCCTTCTCGGCGTCCTCGACGACGTCGCGGCATTCCGCCGCGTGCTCACGATCGCCGACGACATCCTGCCCGACGAAACCGTCCGCGCCTGGGTGCTGGGCAAACCGCTGCGGGCCCTGGCGCTGGAGCCCGAGTGGCCGGCGATCACCGCCGCCTATTGCTGGCTGCGCGACAACCGCGGCTCCAGCAGGTACGTGCGCCAGATCGACGCACCGGGTGTGGACACCAAACTGGTCGAGCGACACCGGCCCGTGCTTGCGGAGATGCTCGGCGTCACCTCCCGCGCCGGCGGCTTCGCTGCCGACCTCGGCCTGTCCGGCAAGCCCGCGATGGTCCGGCTACGCTGCGCGCCGGGCCTCCTCGGCCTGCCCGACGCCGTGTCGGACCTGGCCCTGCGCCTCGACGAGGCCCGGCAGCTGACTCCCGGGGTGATCGAACAGGCGCTGATCGTGGAGAACGAGGTCACCTACCTGAGCGCGCCGATCCCCGCAGGCGGGCTCGTCCTCTGGGGCAAGGGGTTCGACGTCGACCAGCCGGCCTCCCTCCCCTGGCTCACGGGAACCGACGTGGCCTACTGGGGTGACCTCGACACCCACGGCTTCGCGATCCTCGACCGGCTCCGCGCGTGGCTCCCGCAGGCGCGGTCCGTGCTGATGGACCGGGACACCCTCCTGGCTCACGAGGAACGCTGGGGACAGGAGGAACGTCCGACGTCGGCCTCGCTCACCCGCCTGACCAGCGCCGAGGCGGCCCTCTACGCCGACCTCGTCAGCGACCGTCATAGAACACGGGTGCGCCTGGAGCAGGAGCGGATCGACTGGGCGTGGGCTTCCCACCGGCTGGGTGCCGGGCTCGGCCCGTAGCAGGCCCGGTATCGAGGCGTGCCCCTGGTCCGCTACGGGGTGGCCCGCCGGGGTGGCGGCATGCGGCTGGACTCGAAGCCCCGGCCCTGCTCAAGGCATGAAACTGCCGGAACCGTCGTCCTGTCCGGAGATCAAGCCTCACACGTCGCGGATCATCGCTGCGGCCTGCGTCATCCCGTATCGGGCCGACAACAAGTCGAGCAGGTCGTCGATGGTGCGCGGCGGGTTGACGTACCGGGCGCTGATCCTTCCCAGTGCGCGTCGCGCTATCTCAGGTGAGACGGAGACCGAGTCCGCCGCAAATCGCGCGGCCGTGACCACGGAGATCCCATGGGGCAGGCGCTTGGCCGGCAGGTCTTTGACGTTGTCGCTGACGATCACTCCGGCACCACCCACGACCGCAGCGGCGACCAGGTGCTCGTCGTCGGGATCCGGCAGGCCGTACGAACCCTCCAACGGTTCCCAGCCCTCGACACACGAGTCGTCGAACGCCCAGCCCATCTGATCGACCAACCGCCGGGCCGCCGCCTCGGCCTGCTCCGGCTCTGCACCCCGGTGAACTCGCTTGTCGGCCTCGACCCGGACCAGCTCGTCCAGGATCGCTTGCGACCAGATCGGCCGGTACAGACCCTCAGCCGCCATGCTCAGCAGAAAATCCCGCTGCAAGCTCGGCCACAACACCGAGGTGTCCAGCAATGCTGTGAACACCCGGTCACCCCCGCCGCTCTCGCGCCGCCGCCCTGCGCGCCTCGCGCAGACGGTCGATCATCTCGGCGGGATCGTCCTCGTCCTCGAGGTCCACCGCCGTGGCGTCGAGCATCGCGTACTGCCGGGCCCGCCGCCGCTCACGGTACGCAAGCACGTCACTCAGCAGGAGACGCCGCCGGTTCCCGTTGCGCTCAGCGGCCAGTTCACCCGACTCGATCATCCGCACCACTGTCGGCCGCGATACCCCGAGCAGATCAGCCGCCTGCTGTGTCGTCAATTGTGGCTCCTGCGGCGACACCGTGACCGCCTTACCCGCCGCGAGCGCCTCGACCACCTGCACCAAGGCCCGGTAGACCGTCCCCGGCAACTCGATCTGCTCACCCTCATCACTACCGACGAGCAAGAAGCGCCGGGCAGGCTCGGTCCCCCGCCGCTCGCTGTGAGCGGCAAGGAAACTAAGAACCTCGGCTGCCCCAGGGCCCGACTCCTCCGGGACATAGGTCTGTGATGCCAGCTCTGCGCCCATGACACTCCCTTGATTGCTCCTACGAACGTATCGTAGGTCCTTTCGGAACGTTCGCATAGGGTAGATCGGCTGCTCCATGCTTCCCGGCTGCAGAGTGCAGATCTCAGGCCCAGCGGGCGAACGCGATGCTCTCTTCGACCACCGACACCACGGCGTCCACCTCGTCCGCATCCCGGGGGCCGTAGATCATGTACTCGGTGCCGAAGTCCTCGTACTGGTGGGCCTCGGCCCAGCCAAGAGCAACCAGTTCCTCGCCGCGTTCGTGCGGCAGCACCAGGTGCACGCTCGTATCGGTGACCCCGTGCAGGTGGACGGGCTCCAGACGCCGACCAGAAGCGAGGTTCGTCTCCGCAGCGCGCTCCTCATCCATACCCTCAAGAAACACGGCCCGGGACGACGCCGGCGAAACCTGACTGTGCCCCTCCCGGACACCATCGAGCGCAAACACCCGCGCCACCAGCTCGCCCCACACCGCCGGGGACGACTTCTGAGTGAGCTGGCGATGCGGACCCTGGTCAGAGGTCTGCGGGCGCTCGCCCGCGCGTTGCGTCTTGAGCACCCGCAGACCGTAGAGCGGCGAGACAGCAGCTCGCACCGGTATTTCGACCTGCCGATTGGCGCCCCCCTTTCGGCACGCGGACGGTGGGACTCTGCGGCAAACATGCAGAGCGACCGCGTCACGCATGCGCTACAGAGTTCTCGGTGCGCCGAGTTCGATGGAAGGCGTACGAGAGCCCGCCCTGATCGTTGCCCGTGGGCTCACGCCGAACCCTGGAGCGTGAACCATGCCGAACCCCAAGTCACCTTCGCTGCACGCGATGTTCGTCGCGTTGACCGAGATTCTCGAGATGCTCGGCGAGGACCGCATCGCCCGCCTGACACTGCTGCGCGGCGGAACCGTCTCGATCGAACCCGTTCACCTCTCCGACGGCGCCTCGATCGCTCGCGACCTCGGCCTGACCGAGACCTTCATCCAGCGCCTCGCGGTACCGACCGTCGCCGACTGGTCCGGAACCGTCTCGGGCATGGAATGCCACGTCCGGGCACTGGCCGGGAGAGACGGGTGAGCGGGCCGCGGCCGGTCGCGCTCGGATACATCGCCGCCCACACCAGCGCCCAAGCACAGCAGCAGCGCGAAGCCGTCACCGCGTACGCGCAAGCGGAAGGCCTCGCCCTGGCGGACCTGCTCGACGACACCCGCGACGGCCTCACCATCAGCCAGGTCACCGAAGCCGCCCGACATCATGAGGCCGACGTCGTGGTCGTCCCAGGATCAGCCCGGCTCGCCGAGGCGTACACCCGCCTCGCGTTCGAACTGGAGAAGCACGGAGTGCGCTGCACCCTGCTGGGCGAAGCCCGCACGCCACGCCGTATCTGGACTCCCTCATCGGTCCGGCCCCGGTCGTGATCCCGACGGCGCTGCTGAACGTCGACGGGCACTCACGGAGGTTGCTCGGGCAGACTTGCCCGTGTCACTCCCCCAGCCGACCAGGAGGTTTCCATGCCCACCGAGTCCCGCGTGGAGTTCCGCTCGCTCGACGGGTTACGGCTGGTTGGCGATGTCGTGATACCGGACGCACCGCCGCACGTCGGGGTGCTGCTGGTCCACGGCCGTGGGGTGACGCGACACGAGTCCGGGTTCTTCAACCGGATCGCCGGAGAACTCGCAGCCGCAGGGATCGCATCCCTACGCTTCGATCTGCGCGGGCACGGTGAATCAGAAGGAACGCAGGAGGACGTGACGGTCGCCGGGCTGCTGAACGATGTGCGAGCTGGTTTCGATGTGCTCCGTTCGGAGACGGGCGTCGCCTCGACGTGTCTCGTGGGGCAGTCGTTCGCGGGTGGGGTGTGCGCGCTCTACGCGGCCAGGCGACCGGCCGAGGTGGATCGGCTGGTGATGCTGTGCCCGCGGATCGACTACAAGAAGCGCACCATCGACTCGCGCCCGTACTGGGTGGACGACCACCTGGACGCAGAGCACGCCGAGGCGCTCACCCGCGACGGGTTCCTGCAGTACTCGACGAGCTTCCGGCACGGACGAGCATTCCTGAACGAGGTGTTCTGGCTGCAACCGCACACCGCCCTGAGCGACATCACCGCCCCGACCTTGCTGGTGCACGGGGACGCGGACACGCAGGTCCCGATCGACCCGTCCTACGATGCAATCAAGGAACTGAACGCCGGCTCCCGGCTCGTGGTCGTCGAGGGAGCGGGACACGGATTCTCCGTCGCCGGGGACAAGGCATACCGGCAGCCACAAACCCTGGCCTGGCAGGCCGAGGTCATCGACGAGATCGCCGAGTGGGTCTCTCCCGAGTCCTGACCGCGTAGTGGGCTGGCGAGACTCAGGACAGATCGAGATGCCGATTCATCGCCATGGCGGCGTCGGCAAGATCCGCCAGCTCGACAACCTGCACGCCTTCCTGCTCAAGCTTCTCCACTCCGACGCACTCATCGACAAATGTCGACGGCTCTCGCCAGGCGATAACCACACGCGGAATCCCGGCCCGCAGGATTCGGTCGGTGCACGGCGGCCGGGTCTTCGTCGCGCGTTCCGAGCATGGTTCGAGGGTGCTGTAGATCGTGGCCTGAACCAAGCGCGGATCGTCGGCGTCGAGCTTGTCGAGGGCGGACTCCTCGGCGTGCACCTTCGGGTCAGTCTCCCTGGAGTAGCCGTAGGAGATCTCAGCGCCATCCAGGCCAACGATGACAGCACCGACTGAGAATGCGCCTTCGACCTGTGGGCATTTCTTCGCGAGTTCAATGGCCCGGTTCATCCAGCGGTGGTGGTCAAGCTCGGTCACTGGTCGGTCTCCTTCGAGGGTTGGTCGCGCAACAGCACGGCTCGTCGATTTGATTGACGTCGAACGGGCCATCCGGCGGACAGGAGGCGCCTCCCGGCCAAGGATCTCGTACGAGTAGAGCCCTGACCAGGTCGCAAGGACGGATGCTGCACGCTTGCTACACGGATGCGGCAGTGCGACGTCAGCCGTGACCGCGCCGCCGTCCGCTGTCACCACGGGTGTGGCATCTCTGTGGCATCCCGACTGCGACGCGGCTTCATGATGGAACTGTGAGCGGCCGTCGTGGATCATGCGATGTGAGGAGCCTCCCGACCGGCCCGAACGTCCGCCGGGTACTCGGGGCCGAACCGAGGGAGCGGGTCATGGGACGACGTGCAGAGCTTGCCGCCCGACGGCGCAGCCGTGGCATGACCCAGGAGAGTCTGGCAGCCCAGCTACAGATCGAACGGACCACCGTCGCCCGTTGGGAAGCCGGCCACACAGCGCCGATGCCGTGGGTACGTCCCCTCCTCGCCCAACTCCTGGACATCACCCCGGATCACCTCGACCTGCTGCTGTCCACCCACAAGATGGGCTCGCAGACGACGAGCGCGGATCCGACCGCGTCGGAGTCGCTCATCGCGCAGATGGCATCCGGCTCCCGGCAGGCCGGCCCGACGGATCTCGCAGCGACGAGCACCATGACCGACAGCGACGTCGGCCGTGCCCTGCTGTTCGCGGCGGGGACGCTGCGCGGTCTGGCCGGCGCCGTTTCGTCCGACGTCCTGGGCCACAAGAACCTCGCTGAGCCTGAACTGCAGTTCCCTGATGACTTGGACCGTGCCAGAGCAAATGCGGCGAGTCTCTGGCAGCAGCAGGCGCGGCAGCAGGACAGGCCCACCATGCTCCCGTTCGTCAAGGAGGCCACCGCGGATGCAGGCTGGCGTTGGCTTCTCGATCCCGCCGACGACGACACGTCTCACCGGGGCGAACGCCGAGTCACGCCAGAGGACATCGATGCGCTGCGCTCCCGCCAGGAGCAGTTCCTCCAGTTCGACCGCCGTCATGGCGGCGGCACACTTCGGGGACCGCTGGCCGGATGGTTGCATCGTGACGTGGAGCCGATGCTGCACGGCGCCTACAGCGACCGGGTCGGTCGGCAGCTGTTCGCTGCTACAGCCGAGCTGACGGGGCAGCTGGCGTTCATGAGCTATGACGCCGGTGATCACGGATTGGCGCAGCGGCACTTCATCCAAGCGCTACGGCTGGCCAAGGCAGGTGACCATGCGGCGTTCGGCGCGCACGTCCTGGCGAACATGTCCACCCAGGCCGTCTACCTCCGTCAGCCCGGCGAGGCCGTGCGGCTCGCGCGAGCAGCGGTGGACGGCGGACGTGGCTCTGGGGTCGTCATGGCTCGCCTGCACACCGCCGCAGCAGCCGCCCATGCCGCCGCAGGCGATGCACGCCGATGCGCCGATGCGCTTGGTCGGGCCGAAGTTGCCATCGATCGATCCACCGAGACTGGCGATGAGCCTGGCTGGGCCCAGTACTTCACGCGAGCGCACCTGGCGGGCACCGCGATTCGCTCTCTGCGCGACCTCGGCCGGACGAAGGAAGCGCTCGAGTACGCCGATCAGGCACTGGACCTGCGCGAAGGCAACATTCGCACTCGTGCCCTGCACACGGCACTCATCGGAAGCGTCCACGCAACCGGCTCGTCCGCCGATCCCGGGCGTGCCAGCCAGCTCGGCCACGACGCGCTCGACCTCGCCGGGCGCCTCCGCTCCGGTCGAGTCGCCGACAGGATCGCCGGCCTCGAACGGCGGCTGTCCACGTGGAGCGGAACTCCGGCAGTCGATGAGTTTCTGCACCGTGCCCGCAGCTACGTCCTGCCGGCTGGCCGTCGGTAGAGTGACTTCGGTGACGTGGGTTGAACCAGCGCAGTGGTACGCACAGCTTGCAAACTTCTACGCCGCCAGCGCGCTGTTCGTCACCGACGCGGCCGGACGGGTCCTGCTGGTGAAGCCGAACTATCGTGACGGCTGGGCGTTCCCGGGAGGCTACGTCGATCAGGGGGAGACCCCGCACGCGGCCGCTGCCCGCGAGCTCGCGGAAGAGCTGGGACTCGCGCTCCCGGTCGGCGACCTGCTGGTGGTCGACTGGGCCTCACCGGCTCCGCCACGGCCCAGGGCTTTGATCAACTTCGTCTTCGACGGCGGCCGGCTCACCACCGAGCACGAGATCCAGATCGATACCGGCGAACTGGAGACCTACGGGTTCCACGACCCTGACCAGGGTCGACGCCTCCTGCCACCTCGAGTCGCACCACGTATCGATGCCGCGTTCGCCGCCCGAGCGAAGAACGGAACAACGTATCTGTTCGACGGGATGCCTCCGTCGCAGCCATGAAGCACCCGCTCGTGATCTGTGACGCTACCGTCGGCGACGGCGAAAAGTTGGCCGCCATCGATCACTCACGGACCGGCAATCGGTAGAGTTCGAGCGCTTCGTCGCGCGTGAGCTTCTCAAGGCGTTTCTCGGCTGCGGTGGTGCCAGAGCAAAGCAATTCGCGGAGAGTTTTCTCTGTCGACATCCCGATACCGAAGTGGACACGCGATGACTGACACCTGGTACGCAGGCAACGCCAACGACGACGCCGACCAGCACCGCGGCTGGCTGCTGGGCCACTTCATCGCCCCCGAGACTCCTGGCTCGGCCGTCCGGAACAGCAGCGACCTCGAGATCAAGTGGGGCACCCACCCCGCCGGACAACAACGCCCCGAATGGACCGCCGACGATCGGCGCACCACCCTCCTCCTGCTCGTTTCCGGGCGCTTCCGGCTCGACCTGACCCTTGGCTCCACCACCTTGCAGAAGCAAGGCGACTACATCGTCTGGGGACCCGGCATCGACCACTCGTGGCAGGCAGAAGAGGACTCCGCCGTCATCACCGTCCGATGGCCGTCGATCGCGGGATGACCACTTCGCGCCCGTACACGATCACGAACTGTCGTCGCTGCGCGTCCTGCCCCACCATCACGGTTCTGACCCGGATCCGTGGGTAGCCGGGATCGGCCTGCGTGTTGACAGGGAAAAGACCCCTTCTG
>NZ_BAAGRL010000046.1:0-513 GCF_054782975.1 Myceligenerans halotolerans | reverse complement strand
GTATCAAAGAATATTAGCCCTCCTCCAAGTGTTGGTTCTACCCCTATATGACTCTAGATCAATAATATGATCAAGCTACGTACCCTGTACACCTATTCAAAACTCCGATGGGTTGCCCGATTCCGTATTACCGCGACTGCTGGCACGGAGATTAGACTGGACTATTCGGTATAATAATCATCATTTATTATACTTATTCAAAAGTAAATCTTCTGATATCAGAAAATGACTTTTAACTCTAAGTTACTGGTTCACACTTTCGTGCATTGACCAATATTCTCCACTGCTGCACATAATCTATGCTCTGGACTTTTTCATTTCCAGTGTCGGGAATCAAGCTTTCACTCTCCCTACTCGTCATTGGCTTGGTAAGCTATTATCCTACCAACTACCTGCTGAGAGGCAAGTGAATCGTTTAAAAAACGGTATCAACTCACCTGTTACTGACCAGTTCGCCATTTCTGACTTGCATGTGTTAAAATACTTAGATACCCATCCGGTGGTGTCATGATT
>NZ_BAAGRL010000045.1:70864-268586 GCF_054782975.1 Myceligenerans halotolerans | reverse complement strand
CCACCACCACACCCACCGGACTCCGATACGACTCCATCGCACCACCACCACCCACACCCGCACAACACGCCGCCTGAGCGGCGCATCTCAGCCTGCGCGACGCCGGAACCGCGTGTTCATGTGCCACTCGAACGCATCGACGCCCGGGCGGTCCGCCTTCCGCTCCGGCAGCCGCGTCAGCTTTTCGCCCGCGCGTGCGTAGAACCGGTCGCCGTTCCCCGTGTCCTCGCGCAGACGCGGGCTCACATGGAGCCGATAGGCGCGGTCGACCCGATATACCCCAGATCGAACAGCCGGTGCACGTCCGAGCGCACCAGGAGTCCGTTGTCGACACGGGGCTGCCCGTGAGCCGACATCGGCACGATGTGTGCCGCCTCCAGCGCGGGAGTGATCCGGTTCCCCGTCAACGCGCAGGTCCGCTGGTAAGCCGCGGTCACCGCCGCCCGAAAAGCTCCCTCACTCGTCCGGCTACCCTGCCGATCACCACACCGGCAGCAACGTGATGCCGGGCAGGGTCGGGTCCACGTCGGGCTCCCGGTCCCGAAGCACTGCAGGACCGTCGACCCTCCAGGAGAATCCGGGCTCCCCCGTGGCCGCGGACCACACTGCATCCAGGTCCCGGCACCGTGGCGCGAACATCTCGAAGACGAACGAGGGGATCGCCGGATCGTCCAGAGCCAGGCGCAGGAGTTCCGCTCTCCGCCCTGCCGAGCCGCTCAGGCTGGTATGACGAAACAGGCTGTCGAACTCGTCGTCCAGCGCCGCGTGGACGATCGAGGCGCCTTCCAGGAGATGCAACCCGCGCACGGGGTGATGCACGAGATCCAGATCGAGCCCCTCAAGCTCCTCGCGCTCCTCCCACAGGTCACCGGGCAGAGCGTCAGAATCCAGGAAATCCAAGCGGTTTCTGAGCAGGTTCACCCTCCACTCGACCGCGCCCAGTTCGTACTCCGTACCGTTCCCGACAAGTCTCCGGGAGAAGTCGTCCATCGCTTCGATGATCTGTTCCGGCTTGCCCGCGACCCGCCATCCGTCGAAGAGCCGGACGAACCTCGCATGATTCCGTGCCACGATCTCCCGCCCCTGGGTGCGGCGGGCCGGGTTGACGAAGGCACGCCATGGCTCACGGGATGCCCGCTCCTCGACCTCCGACCGCAGCGACATGGTCTCCTGGGGATCCAGTAGCGTCGAACTGCCGCCGAAGATCCACACGTCGTCGCCGATCTCCAGCAGTCGCGTCGACACGTACCGCCCGGCGCGGTAGAGGTCCAGCATTCGGTTCTCGCCGGATCGGTCCATGTGCCCGATGTGGACGGGCCGCGTCAGGTCATCGATGAGCTCACGCAGGAGCACATGGCCCGGCTCGTGCCCGACCACCTCGAAGACGCCGTTGACATGCCCGGTGCGCCATCGCTCGAGCATTGCCCGGTCCTCGCCGGCCAGGTCTGGCGAGAACCTGACGTAGCGGTCGAGCAGCGTGGGCTTGCCGAGGACGGCCCGGTCGTGGAGCATGCGGTCCATCGCCCGCCGGCGTTCGGCCTCCGGCCTCTCACCGCCCGCGAATCCGGGACCGTCCAGCCTCGTACCGCCCTGAGCGATCTCCCGCGCCAGCCGGGTCCGGAAGCCCGGCGTCGCCGCGTACTCGTGCAACGTGTCGATGAGCCGATTCGCCCGCTCCTGCGCCGTGTTGACATCCATGCTCCGATTCTTCCTGGCGTCGCCGACCTCGGCTTCGGGCTATCCACAACCCGTCAGGATCGGCGTCCGCCGTCGACGCCGCAGTTCAGCAGGAGTAGCTCGCGGCCGGCGCCGAAGATGTGGGCGGCGGCCCGGTCGACCGAGCACACCTGCAGGGCCGCGGATCTACCAGCGGACTATAAGATCCGCGGACGATTGGTTAGCAAATCTGCAGCGCTCCCAGTACCAAATCTGCGGATGGAGGTCTACCCTTGTCGTCGTGCCCGAGATCTATCCCCGCCGAGCCGCCGAACCACTCTCCGGTCTTGTCGATGACTTCCGCGTCGTCATCGTGGGCGGACCCCGCCAGGCCGGCAAGACGACCTTGCTCAAGCAGCTCCAGCAGACTGCTGGAGGCTCGTTCATCACACTGGACGACGACGACACCCTCAACCTTGCCGTCTCCGATCCGCGCGGTCTCGCCGACTTCGGCGACCGGCCGCGCATCATCGACGAGGTGCAACGTGGCGGCGACGCACTCGTCCGGGCGATCAAGCTGGCCGTGGACAGGGATGACGTTCCGGGGCAGTTCGTCCTGTCGGGATCGACACGCTTCCTGACGGTCCCGACCCTCTCGGAATCCCTCGCCGGCCGGGCAGTATTTCTCGACCTCTGGCCCCTGAGTGCCGCGGAGACCACGGGTTCATCTCTCGACGCGCCTACCGCACTGTTCGATGTAGATCGGATGGCCCGGCTCTCCATACCGCACGTCTGGACCCGACAGGAGTACTTCGATCTGTTCTGCGCCGGTGGCTACCCGGAAGCGCGTCGCATCGATTCCGACTCACGCCGTCGGACGTGGTTCAACGGCTACCTGTCCACCGTGGTGCTCCGGGATGTGACCGACTTCGCGACCGTGCAGCACGGGAGCGCGATCCCCCGGCTCGCGAGCCTCCTGGCGGCCAGGCTCGGCTCGGAGCTGAACGTGTCCGATCTGACGAGCGGGCTGGGACTCAACCGGACCACCGTGGCGAACTATCTCTCGTACCTGGAGATGGTGTACCTGACCACGACCGTGAGCCCGTGGTTCGCCAACCTGACGTCGCGCATCGTGAAGACGCCGAAGGTCTTCATCACGGACTCCGGCCTCGCCGCGGCCCTGCTCGGCGTGCGTCCGGAGTCGGGCGCTGTCCCGGGGCACCGGCAGGCGGGACCGCTCACCGAGACGTTCGTACTCAGCGAGCTTAGGCGCCAGCTCACCACCACCGACGACCCTGCCGAGGTGTACTTCTATCGCGACCGCGAGAAGCGCGAGATCGACTTCATTCTCGAACGCGGTGATGGGTCGGTCGTCGCCATCGAGGTCAAGGCATCCGCATCGGTGGGTCCTGACGCCGCACGTCACCTGGCCTGGCTGCGCGACAAGCTGGGCGACCGGTTCGTCGCGGGCTATGTCATGCATCTCGGCGACACGGTGCTGCCTCTCGGGGACCGAATACTCTCGCTCCCCGTGTCGGCGCTCTGGGGCGGGGTCCCGGTCTGACGCCGGATGCACTCACCCCACCAGATCCCCCGCCAGCAGATCCGCCACCGCCTCCTCGTCGACCGCCAGCCCGCGAGCGGCCATCGCGTCGGCCAGCTCCGGGTCCCATGGCGACTCCGCGAGGCTCCCGGTCAGTGCGCGTGACGGCGCCCCGGCCTGCACCGCCGCGAGGTAATCCGCCGCGGTGAACCGCCACGGCGTCCAGGGCAGACGCTCTGCCAGCGCCCGCGCGATCCGCAGCCCCGCCCAGTCGAAGTCCCCGTGGTACCGGCACTCCACTCCATCCGCGGTGAGGGCGCGCAGCAGTTCCACGACAGCCGTCGACGGCTGTCCCCAGGTGCACACCAGCACCGGACCGCTGCCCGCTCCCGAGGACGTGGCCGACGACGACGCCCACCGCGCCGCGACCACCTCCACCACTGTCGGGTTCTCGCAGACGTGCACCACGCCGCCCGGCCCGAGTTCGCCCACTCCGCCGGACCGCACCTGGTCCAGGGTCAGCACCGTCGGCATCCGCGCGGCGCGCATCGCGTCCAGCATCGCGGCGGTCGCCGCTGCGGCCGAGGTCGGGCCGCTCCCGGTCCCCGGGACACCGAGGCACAGCACCGTCGATGCCACGGCCGACATCACCACCCCGGCCGCCGCCCATGCCTCGCGGACAGAGAGCTCCCGATCCCGGTCCCTCTCAGCACCGCCGCCTGCGAACGCCGCTCCCACCACCGCCGCGGCCACACGCCCGAGCGGTCGCGACGCATCCAGACCGTGCGCGTCACCCACCACCCGCCGGGCCAGCACGGCCAGCGGCTCACCGGACACCGGCAGCTCTTCCAGAACGGCGGCCACCTGGGCAACCAGGCCGATCGCCACGCCCGGTGGTCCAGGCTCCTGCCGCCCGTCATCGCTCCCCGGCCGTCCGTCACCCGCCACCCGAGCCACCTCGGCCCGAGCCACCCGCTTGAGCCCTCCCGCTCCGCACCAGGATTCCCACCATTCCCCCAGCCCGGGGAACCGCTCGGCCGCCCCGGCGAGCCCGTCCCGCGCCCGCTGCCACGCGGCAGCCTCGGCATCCCGCACCGCTCGGCGGTCGACGACAGGACCGGTGAGCGTCACCACCGCGTCCGCGAGCCCCGCGGGCCAAGGGCCGCGACGCAGCACCGCCTCGACGTCCGCCAGATCGACGGTGAGACCCGATCCCGCACGCCGCGGCCGCCCCACGATCCGGGCTGCCGCCTCGCGCTGCTCATCGGTCGGGCGTGCCAGGCGGATCGTGCCGGACATCGCGGGGAACCCGTCGCCGCCGTCGTCCATCACATCGCCGGATTCGAGTCGCCGACGCACCCGCTCGACGATCCACCGCGCGCCCGCCACACCGAGCAGCGCGTCGATCGCGGCGACGCGGCCGCCGCCAGCAGCGGTCACGAGAACAGGGTGGACTCGCCACCATCACCCGCGGGTTCACCGATGACCTGCACCGACACCGGATCGACCGGCTCGCCACCCGCGCGAGCCACCTCGGCGACCTCCGCCTCCTGCGCACGCCGTCGCCCGTCCCAGCGCCAGCGCGTGACACCCACCGCGTCGATCCCGTCCACCCGGGACAGCTGCGCGATCGCCAGCCCCGGGACCTGCGGATAGCACCCCCACTCGCGCTCGCTCGTCATGACGACGTCCAGGTCGAACGTCGCCAGCAGTCCGAGGGACTTGGCCCGCGAGTCGTCGTCGACGCCGGCGAACGCCTCGTCGAGCAGGATGAGGCGCGGCGCGTGCGGCGACGCGGAGTTGTAGTGCGACGACGCCGCGGCGAACAGCGGCACCGACATCGCCAGCACCCGCTCACCACCCGACGCCGGGCCGGACGCGGAACGCCACTGCCCGTTCTGCCGCCGTTCGACGACGAACGTGTGCCACTGCCGGTAGTCGAGCGCCTGCTCGAGATGCTCCTGCCAGCTCGCGGTCGGGTCCGCCTCGCGCACCTCGGCGATCCGGGCCTGGAGGAAGTCACCGATCGCCTCACGGTCCTGGGGTGTCCACGTCGCGTCCGAGCGGGTCATCAGGTTGCGCGCCGCCGCGAGCCCGGCAGGCCCGTCCGCCCGTTCCCTCCACTGGACGCGCAGCTGCATCCCGGTGGACGTCCTGCGGTCCGCCAGCTCCCGGTTCATCCGGTCGATCGATCCCTGCGCGCTTCCCAGCAGCTCGTGCAGATGCCCGGCGACCTCGTTGACGAGGTGGTTCTCCAGGATCTCCCGCTCACGGGCGCTCAGCAGACGTTCGCGGTCCGCGACCTGCTCCTCCAGGACGACGGCGAGGCGGTCGACGTCGAGCTCGTCACCCAGGTACCGGACCCGGGCGACCAGCACGTCACCGTGCTGCTCCACGAACGCGGTGTGCCCGTGCCGGCTCATCTGCGAGGACAGCTCCGTCGAGGCGTTCGACACGTGCTGCTGGGCGCGCGACCAGGCCTCGTCGGACTCGTCGGTCCCGTCGAGTTCCTGCTCCGCGGTCCGGGCGACGGCGAGTGCTGCGGTCACCGTCCAGTCGTCGGCGACGGACGGATCCGGCGTGTCGAGGTCCGGCAGGCACACACGCATCAGCCCGGTCCCCGTGAACACCCGCAGGGCATCGATGACGCGCTCCCGGGCCTCCGCGGTCTCCCCACGACGCCGCTCCAGATCCTCGACACGCTCGGTCAGCATGCCGTGCCTGCCTGCGGCCTTCTGCTGGTCGGTCACGAGCCGCTTCAGCTCGGTGGCCACGTCCGCGAGTGCGTTCGACACCGCCGTCAGCCGCGCCTGGAGCTCCGCGACCGACGCCCCCACGGTCTCGGACAGGGCCTGCGCGGTGGCACGCAGGCTCGCCGCCTCGGCCCTCTGCTCGCGCGCCGCGGCCTCCCGTCGTTCCAGCGTCTCCGCCGCCTCGGCCGCGCGCCCCTCGGCGGCCTCCCGTGCCCGCGCGGCGTCGCGGACCGCGCGGGCGGCGCTGCGGACGCCCGCGAGCGCCTCGGCGTACGCGCCGAGTGCGGCGTTCGCGTCGTCGAGTGCCTCGGTCGTGGTTCCGGTGCCGAGGTCTTCCGCCGCCTCGGCGAGGTCGGTCGCGGCCTGCTCGGCGGTGTCGGCGGCGTCGCGCCAGGCGGTCTCGGCGTCGGCGACGGCGGCCTCGGCGCGTTCCAGTTCGCGTCGTGCGGCGGCGGCGCGTTCGTGGGCCGTCACCAGGTTCCGCTCGGAGCCGGCCGGGTAGGCCGATCGTTCGGCGTTGATCCGGGCCGTGAGTTCCTGCGCCTCGGCGGAGCGGGCGCGTGCCTCGTCGAGCGCCGACTCCAGCGCGGCGAGGTCCTCCCTCAGCCGCCCCAGGAGTGCCTGCCGGTGGGCTTCGCGCGCTCCCGCGCCGACGAACTCGGCGGCCGGCTTCGTCCAGGCGCCTCGTGCGGGGCCTGCGCCCCAGTGGCCGGTCCCGTCCACCCAGAGCGCGGCGGCGGTGTTCGGGCCGTGCCCGATCCGGCGCAGCACGCCGGTCACGACGCGGTGGTCCAGGTGCTGGCCGGGCCCTACGGCGGGGCGCAGCACCGCTGCCAGGGATCCTTCCGCCGGCAGCTCGGGGCCGGCCGGGCCCAGGACGACGTCCCGGTTCGCGGTGACCGATCCGTCGGCGTGGATCCAGGCGTCGAGCAGGCCCGCCGACTGGAGGGCGGCCTCGGTCCCGGCGCGCTCGGCGTCGGGCACGTCGTCGGCGAAGTCGGTGACGCGCCAGAGCGGTGCTCCGTCGGCCGTCTCACGTGCGGCCGCGTCCCGGCCCGGGGCCGCGGGCGGTTCCGGATCGTGGCCGGACTCGAGCGTGGCGATCCGGTCGCGGAGCACGTCGCACTCTGCGGCCAGGCGTCCGGCGTCGTGGTCGGCTGCCGCGCGGGCTCGCTCCGCCTGCCCGAGGGCTTCGGCCGCCGCGGCCTCCACCGCTTCGCGGGCGGGTGAGTCGCCTTCCAGGCCGCGGCCCCACTCGGCGGCACGCTCTGCCAGGTCGGCCGGTCCGACGGCGGGAACGACGGCGGTCAGCCCGCTCAGGTAGCCGTGCAGGGTCTCGCGGTATTCCGCCACCGACTCCTCGACCGCGGCGTCGGCGTCGCTGACGTCCTCGGTCCGCCGGGCGGCGGCTGCCTCGGCGGCGTCCAGGGCGGTCCGGCGCTGGGTGGCCACCGACCCGGCGTCACGAGCGGCCTCGGCGAGGCGCCGCACGTGGTGGATCTGGTCCCGGCGCCGGTCGAGGGCGATCCTCGCGGCTGTCTCGTCGGTCGCGATCGGCTGGTGCACATCTGTCAGACCGGCGGGCCGGGCGAGCCGGAGCGCTTCGGCGTCACGGCGTTCCGCCTCCATGGAGGCGTCCTCGTGCCGTTCCGCGGCCTCGGCCGCGGCAGCGGCGTCTCGGCCGCTGACCCGGCGGGCCTGCTCGGCCTCGTCCGCGTAGGCTCGCGCGCGACGCTCCGCGTCACCGGCCTCCCGCTCGGCGCGATCCAGACGGTCGGCCTCGCGCATCTCCGGGCTCTCGCGCAGCGCCTGGTTCTGTCCCTCCAGCTCGCCCTGGCGTTCCTCGGCCGCGGCATGACCGGCGGCGAGCCGGTCGACGTCGGCGGCAGCCTCGGTGAGCACCTCCTCCGCCTCACGCAGGTCCCGCCCGGCATGCTCGAAGCGGCTGTTGGCGATGCGGACCGCCGTCGTGCTCCGGCGGGTCGCGACGCGCGCGTAGGAGCGGTAGTGGCGGAGGAAAGCCTCGGCGGCGGCGAGTGTGGCGCGCGACTCCTCGATGCCGACGCGTTCGTCCTCGAGCGAGCGGAAGGCCTCGGCGACGTCGGCCACGACGGCCTGGTCCAGCGGTGCGAGGGCTTCCGTCAGTGCGCCGGAAAGGGCCTTCTCGTCCGGGCGCTTGGACAGCTGCGGCTGGCGGAGCTGGACGAGGAGGTCGACGAGCGCGCCGTAGCGCTCCTCCCCCAGGCGGAACAGCGCCTCGTCCACCGCGCGGCGGTACGCCTCCTGCGTGGTGTGTACATGGCCCGAACCTGCGGATTCCAGGGCGTCGCGCAGTTTCTCCTGGCTGACCACCGTGCGGGTGTCGTCCAGCAGGCGCAGGTCGCCGATCCTCTGGGAGCTGGTGAAGTACCAGGTCTTGACGATGCCGCGGCCGGCCGCGGCCTTCAGCCCGATCCCGAGCGTGCAGAACCGCTGCGTGCCGTCCTCGTCGAGGCGCCCGAACTCGATCCACGAGTACCCGGTGCGTTCGCTGTTCGGGTGCGCGCCGCCGAGCAGGAGGTTCCACTCCATGCGCTTCTTCGGGTCGGCGTCCGGCTCGACACGATTCGCCTTGATGGATCCGTCGAGCAGGAACGGGAGGGTGAGGGCGAGCACCTTGGACTTGCCGGTGCCGTTGTTGCCGCGCAGCAGCAGGCGGCCGTCATGGAACCAGAACTGCTCGTCGTCGTAGTAGAAGAGGTCCACGAGGCCGAGCCTCAGCGGCTGCCAGCGCTCCGTCGTCGGGTGCGGCAGGATGGCCTCGGTCATCGGGACTTCTTCCTCTCACGGATGGTGGGGGCGGTGACGGCGAACCGCCGCAACGCCGGCAGAGGGTGGACGACGACGTCCGGCCCTGTGGTGTCGATACAGACCAGGCCGAGTCCGGCGAGCCGTTCCAGGGCCTCTGCGACCAAGGCCTTCTCCGCGCCGGGATCCCGGGACGCCTTGCGCCAGTAGGAGCCGTGCTCCTGGGCGAGCCTTCGCATCTTCCGCCGCAGCGCGGGAACGTCGGCCGGTCCCTCGGTCACCAGGTGCTCCGCGAGGAGGAGCGTCGCGTGCCCCTCGGTGCCCTGCTCGGGCATCCGCAGGTCGGTGAGCTGGTCGTCCGGGTCCACCATCGCGATGCCTTCCGCGCGCATCTCCGGCACGAGTCCGGTCGCGGCGGCGATCCGGCCGGTGAGACCGACACGCTGCCGTCGCAGGTAGTCGCGTTCGTCGCCGGGCAGCTCGTCGTAGTAGACGACCGGGTCGCACAGCAGGCGCCGGGTCAGCGCGTGCCGGAGCCGCAGGTTGACCTCGTCCTCCGTGTACGCCGGCGGCGGAGCGTGCAGGGCTGCCTCGACGTCACCGATCGCGGGAGCGGCGCCCAGCGCGGACGCGGCGAGTCCCGGCGCGTGCTCCGCGGACAGCATCGTCCCGAGGACCCGCCGGTCGACGTCGTACAGCGCGTCCCCCTCCGACGACGACACGTACGCCTCCTCGTCCCCCGCGACCCGCACCAGCACCCCGTACCCGAGCAGGAGCCGGATCGCGGCCACGAGATCCGAGCGCTGCTCGCGCCCCGTCATCGTGAACTCGATCGCCGCCAGGCCGGGCTGCTGCGCCAGGAGGACGATCTGGTCGGCGAGGCGCCCCAGGGAGATCTGCGGGTCCGACCGCTCCAGCACGGCCAGGGCCAGGCACAGCAGCACGTACCGCCGGCGGGTGAACCCCGGGTCCCCCCGCCGGGCCCGGGCCGGATGACGCTCGGCCACCGCGACCGCCGTCGGACCGTGCGGCACGTACGAGGTGCGCAGCCGCACCGTCTGCGACTCGACGTCGAGCCGCCAGCCCGTCTCCTTGTCGAACCAGGCGCGCAACGCCTCGGCGTGCCGCCGGGCCAGGCGGAACACCTCGCCGTCGGCCTGCGCCCGCAGGACGGGGCGCCGCAGGAGCGCCCGCAGCGCACGGGTCCGGCCCTCGGCGTCGCGATCCGCCAGCGCATCGGCGATGTCCGGAGCGAGGTCGACGCGGCTCACGCGTTCGCCTCCGCGAGCTGGTCGTGTACGACGGCGCCATCGGAAGCGTCGTCGACAGGAAGCGGCTCCTGCGTGGCCGAGACGATGTCGATGACATGGTCCGGACCTGACAGCTCGCCGTCGCGGGTGCGCAGTGTCGCGATGCCCGCGTCCGGCACGCGCGTCAGCGTCACCGTCAGTTCGCCGTCGGACGTGTGCACCTCGGCGTGGTCCGCCCGCGGCCCCATCGCGGCGAGGCCGTCGCCGAGCAGACCGAGGAACAGGCGGAACGCCTCCGGATCGAGTTCCGAGAACGCGGAGAGCCTGCGCGGGCCCCGCGTGAGGATGCGGCGCCGGGCGGCGGCCGTCTGCTCCGCCTCCTGGCGGGCGCGCTCCAGGAGCATCGCCTTTTTCTCGGAGCGATCGGCGACCCGGTTCGCCTTGCCGCGTCGTTCGAACGAGCCCGTGCGGCGCAGCTGCGGGCTGATCTCGACGGGCGGCGCCTCGGACCACGGCGTCGAGTTGTCCAGTTCTGCCATCTCCCAGGCGTCCTGCGTGGCGCCCGTGATCGTGAGGTGACGCACCGGAGTGAGCCCGAAGGCCGAGCGCCACAGACGATGGCGGGAGCGGTCGTCGGGCAGGCCGGCGAACCAGCGGGCGAGCGTGAGGAAGTCCTGGGTGCGGTCGGTGCGGCCGCTCGCCTTGTCGTGCAGGGCGCTCACCACCGCGAGGAGCTGCGGGATCGCGGACCGGGCCCGGGCACGCAGCAGTTTGGCCTCGCTGTCCCGGCCGGGCGAGCTGACGAACCAGTCGGTCAGGCCGGTCCACTGGCGCAGCCAGGTCTCGCGGGCGGCCGCCGTGGCCGTGGCCCTCTCGTCGGGGGCGGCGTCCTGCGCCTCCCGCTCGGCGGCCGTCACGGCGAGGAAGTCGACGGCGGCCGGAGGGATCGCGGCAAGCAGCTCCGCGATCGACGCGCCACGGACGAGCAGGTCGTTGATGAACCGCTCCAGGTACTCGATGAGCTGCTGCTTGTACGCGAGGAACGCCTCGACATCGGCGTCGTACAGGTCGATCGTGCGCTGGATCGAGCCCATGAACGCGACCGCGTTCTCCGCCAGCTCGGCGAAGCGCTCGCGCAGGCTCCGCAGCGCCTGATGTGCCTGCGCGACGTCGACGGGCTCGCCGGCCGCGTGCGCGCGGACCGTGTCGCGCAGGTGGGTGAGGAGCACGACGATGTCCTCCAGCGCCACCGACTGGAGCGAACCGCGGGTGCCGAGCGCGGCGTCGTACTGGGCGAGCGCGCGCTCCGCCGCCTCGCCCTGGCGGGACATCTGGTAAAGCATGCGACGGCGGTAGAAGTCCTCCAGCGCCGTGACGCGGCTGGAGTCGGGGAACGCGAGAAGGTTTCCCCAGGACTCGCCGCTGAGCTTCTCCAGCGCCTCGGCGACGGCTTCCTCAGTGACCGGGGCGCCACCGTCGGCCCGCACGGTGGCGAGCACCTGCTCCGGGCGGACGTGCACCGTGAAGCGCTCCTTCTCCGCCAGAAGCGCGCGCATGACCCGCCGGTACAGCGGGGCGTTCGGCGTGCTCAGGTACGTGAACGGGCCATAGGCGGAAGGGGGCTGGCCGGTCGCGTCCGCAGGCTTCTGATCAGCGGGGTCGTTCACAGCGGTCAAGCCTCTCACGAGAGACTGACACGACGACATTCGCCTGCGTGGCCGATCGCACGGTCCGACGGGACACCTCAGCGCGGCCCCCGTAGCCGCCACGCCGCGATCGCCAGCCCTACCTGCAGCGCGATCGCCCACATCGCCACCACTCCGTGATCCCCCGGCGTCACCAGCGTCTGCGACAGGTGCTCCCCGAGCGTCAGCAGCGGCTCCAGGGGGTACTCCCGCAGGTAGCCGCCCATGTACAGCTGCTGCAGCATCGCGTCGACGGCGAGCACCGCCGACTGCGCGAACCACACGAGCACGAGCGCGGGAATCCACATCAGCCAGGTCCATCGCCTCCCGCGCGCGATGCTGATGCCGAGCACCAGTCCGATGAGCACGGCGACGAGCCAGTGGGTGTCCAGGCCCAGCGCAGAGATCCGCGGGACGACAGGGGCGAGCGCGTCCTGGCCGAAGGTGATGGGCACCGCCAGTGCGCACGCGCGCAGCCACCCGGGACCGTGTGTGGCGAGCAGTCCCAGGGCCAGTCCTCCGGCGGTGGAAGCCACGACGACGACGGCGGCGGCGATTCCACCGGGCGCACCGCTCCCCCACAGCAGCGTCACGGCGGCGGCCCCCAGGCCGCCGGCGAGGACCGCCGCGACCGCGAGCCGACGCACCGTCCGGGCCCGGCCCCGGACCAGCCCGGACACGCACCCGGCGGCCGCGCCGCCCGCCACCGCTCCGGTGACCACCACACCGGTTCCCGGCGGATCCGCCGCGACGAGGTCGGCCAGCCTTTCGGGAACCACGGCGAACGCCAGCCACGCCACCACGGCCGCCAGGAGCACGCCCGTCAGCAGCAACCACTCCCGGCGCGCCAGGCCGGGCCCGCCCGCGCGAAGCTCACTCACGCGGGCGATCCTGGCAAATTATCTCCATTCAGGTCAACTATGCGGACTTTTGCACCGAAACTGTCCGGTCCGGTCCATCCGCGGCCGACACCTCCACCGAGTCCGCCAGCGTCTCCGCGGCCACGAGCGGCTCGTGCGCCCGCACCGCGGCGACCCACTCGCCCGGCACCGCGAGCGCGAGCGCGATCCGGTCGGTCACGTGCAGGCCCGCGGCCTTGCGCGCCTCCTGCACGTCGCGGATCACGTCACGGGCGTACCCCTCGGCCCGCAGGTCGTCGTCGAGCGCCAGGTCGAGCACCACGAACCCGCCCCCGGCCAGGACCGCTGCCGCGACGTCGGCTCCCGCGTCCGCGCCCACGACCGTGGCCAGCTCGTACTCGGACCCCAGCAGTTCGACGTCGCCGTCGTCGGTCCGCACGACGACGCGTTCGGTGCCGTCGCCGCCCACCGACTTCGTCCACGCGCCCGCCTTCGACGCCTTGATGACGGCCTGCACGCCCTTCCCGAGGCGCGGGCCCGCGGCCCGCGCGTTGACGGCGAGGCGTTCGGTGATCCCGTACGACGCCGCCACCTCGGGCGAGAAAGCCACCAGCTCGACCGACTTCAGGTTCAGCTCGGAGGCGAGCAGCTCCGCGAACGGGGCGACCCCGTCCGGGTCCGGAACGGCCACCACCAGCGACCGCAGCGGCTGGCGCACCCGCAGCTTGTTCGCCTTGCGCAGCGCCAGGGTCTGCGACACGACGGCCCGCGCCGACTCGACGGCGGCCACCAGCGCGTCGTCGGCCACGAGGATCGCGTCCTCCGCGGAGGGCCACTCCGCCAGGTGCACCGACCGGCCGCCCGTGAGCCCGCGCCACACCTCCTCGGTGGTCAGCGGCGCGAGCGGCGCCATGACCCGGCACAGCACCTCCAGCGCTGTGTAGAGGGTGTCGAACGCGTCGGCGTCCTCCTCCCAGAACCGGTCCCGCTGCGTGCGGACGTACCAGTTGGTCAGCGCGTCCAGGTACTGGCGCACCGACTCGCACGCGCCCGCGATGTCGTACCCGTCGAGCTGCTCCGTGACCGTCTCCACCAGGGACCGGGTCCGCGCCAGCAGGTAACGGTCCATCGTGCCCAGCCCTGCCACGCGCTCGGGGTCGAGGTTCCGCGCGACCCGGCCTCCTCCCTTCACGCTGTTGGCGTACAGGGTGAAGAAGTAGTACGTGCTCCACAGCGGCAGCAGCACCTGGCGCACCGCGTCGCGGATACCGTCCTCCGTCACGACCAGGTTGCCGCCGCGCAGGATCGGCGAGGACATGAGGAACCAGCGCATCGCGTCGGACCCGTCGCGGTCGAAGACCTCGTTGACGTCCGGGTAGTTGCGCAGCGACTTGGACATCTTGCGGCCGTCGGAGCCGAGGACGATGCCGTGCGACATGGCCGTCTGGAACGCCGGGCGGTCGAACAGCGCCGTCGCGAGGACGTGCAGCGTGTAGAACCACCCGCGGGTCTGCCCGATGTACTCCACGATGAAGTCGCCCGGGTAGTGGTGCTCGAACCAGTCCCGGTTGTCGAACGGGTAGTGCACCTGGGCGTACGGCATGGAGCCGGAGTCGAACCAGACGTCCAGCACGTCCTCGACGCGCCGCATGGTCGACCGCCCCGTCAGGTCGTCCGGGTTCGGCCGGGTGAGCTCGTCGACGAACGGGCGGTGCAGGTCTGGCTCCTCCGGGTTGGCCGGATCGCGCGGCAGCCGCCCGAAGTCACGCTCCAGCTCCTCGAACGACCCGTACACGTCGATGCGCGGATAGGCCGGGTCGTCGCTCTTCCACACCGGCACGGGCGAGCCCCAGAACCGGTTGCGCGTGATCGACCAGTCACGCGCATTGGACAGCCACTTGCCGAACTGCCCCTCCTGGATGTGCTCGGGGACCCAGGTGATGTCCTTGTTCAGCTCGACCATCCGGTCCTTGAACTTCGTCACCTCGACGAACCACGACGACACGCCCATGTACATCAGCGGCTGCTTGCAGCGCCAGCAGTGCGGGTAGGAGTGGTCGTAGGACTCGCGGCGCAGCAGGACCGTGCCGGCCGTGACCGAGCCTTCTTGCACCTTGAGGTGGTCGATGATCGGCGGGTTCGCGTCGAAGACCTGCAACCCGGCGTACTCGTCCACCGGATGCGTGAACCGGCCGTCGGCCCCGACGGGCATGACGGACTCCACGCCCTCCCGGTCGCAGACGATCTTGTCGTCCTCGCCGAACGCGCCGGCACTGTGCACCAGGCCCGTGCCGTCGGTGGTCGTGACGAAGTCCGCCTCGACGACACGGTGCGCGCGCTCGCGGCCCGCGTAGTAGGAGAACGGCGGCGTGTAGGCGACCCCGAGCAGGTCGCGGCCGGTGAGGCGGGCGACGACGCGCGGCTCCTCCGCTCCCTCGTCGATCAGCTCCCGGGCGTACGCGGCCACCCGCGCCTCGGCGATCACGTACCGGTGCGTCGCACCCGGCTCCGCGCCCGCGGCGGACTCGACGACGGCGTAATCGATGTCCTGCCCCACCATGACCAGCAGGTTCGACGGCAGGGTCCACGGCGTCGTCGTCCAGATCAGCAGCTTGTCGCCGGGCCGCAGGCCCGCCGACGCCGCCGCGTCCGGAACGGTGGTCACGTCGAAGCCCACGGTCACCGCCGGGTCCTGGCGGTTCTGGTAGACGTCGTCGTCCATGCGCAGCTCGTGGTTGCTCAGCGGCGTCTGGTCGTTCCAGCAGTACGGCAGGACGCGGAAGTCCTCGTAGATCAGGCCCTTGTCGTACAGCGACTTGAACGCCCAGATCACCGACTCCATGAAGGTCGGGTCCAGGGTCTTGTAGTCGCCTGCGAAGTCGACCCAGCGGGCCTGGCGCGTGACGTAGGCGCGCCACTCGTCGGTGTACTTCATGACCGAGCTGCGACAGGCCGCGTTGAACGTGTCGATGCCGAGCTCGACGATCTCGTCCTTCGTCTTGATGCCGAGCTGGTTCATCGCCTCGAGCTCGGCCGGCAGGCCGTGCGTGTCCCAGCCGAACCGGCGCTCGACGCGCTCGCCGCGCATCGTCCGGTACCGCGGCACGACGTCCTTCGCGTACCCGGTCAGCAGGTGGCCGTAGTGGGGCAGTCCGTTCGCGAAGGGCGGGCCGTCGTAGAAGACGAACTCGTTCTCCCCGTTCTCGCCCGCGTCACGCTGGTCGATGGAGGCCTGGAAGGTCCCGTCGACCTCCCAGTGGTCGAGGACCTCGCGCTCGAGCGCGGGCAGGTCCGGGGAGGCAGCGACGTGGTCGTCGTCGCGGTGCAAGGGATAGCGGGCTGAGTCAGCCATGGTCTCGTGGCTCCTGCGGTGGTGGTCGGTCCGGCAGCGCTGCTGCGAGGACGACAACAGACTGCGTGCCGCGGTACCACCCCGCTTGCCGCCCGCTTCCGCGAGCGGCCGCTCGTTGACGGCTGTGACGGGCCTGCCCGTCCGGTTCTACTGAGGCACCCTGGTGCGGGTTCCCGTTCTTCCGGAGGCTCACCGGTGATGGCCGGGTCGATGCCTGTGGGGCAATCCTATCGCCAGGTCGCAACCGGAATACCGCTGCCCGCGACCACGCCGTCGTCGACGGGCGAGCCGCGCTATCCCACGCTGAACGTCACGGTGTGGTGACCCGTCGCGCCGTCCGGGGCCGGCGGGGCCTCTTCGGGCGTCTGGGTCTCGCCGGCGACGTCCGTCGCGCGGACCGCCACCGTGTGGTCGCCCGGGGAGAGGTCCAGCACCGCGCGCCACTGCCGCCAGGTGTCCGGCCCGACGGTCTCGGCGAGCTCGGCGGGCACCCAGTCGCCGTCGTCGGCCCTGACCTCGACGGCCTCGATGCCGACGTGCTGCGCCCACGCGACCCCGGCCACGACGACCTCGCCCCCGCCGACCGACGCGCCGTCCCGCGGGACGTCGATGCGGGACTGCGTCTTGACCGGCCCCAGCGCGGACCAGCCGCGCGGCGTCCAGTAGCCCTGGTCCTGCTCGAACGTGGTGACCTTGAGCTCGGACACCCACTTCGTCGCCGACACGTATCCGTACAGGCCAGGCACGACGAGCCGGGCCGGGAAGCCGTGCCGGGTCGGCAGCGGCTCCCCGTTCATGCCGATGGCCAGGAGCGACGTCCGCTCCGGGTCAGTGAGCACCTCGAGCGGCGTGCCGGCGGTGAAGCCGTCCACGGACCGCGAGAGCACCATGTCGGCGCCCGCCTGCGGCCGGGCACGCGCCAGCAGCTCCCGGATCGGGTAGCCGAGCCAGAGCGCGTTGTCGATGAGGTCGCCGCCCACGGAGTTGGACACGCACGCGAGCGTCACGTAGTGCTCCGTCATCGGCAGCGCGACCAGCTCGTCCCAGCCGATCTCGAACGGCTCGTCCACCATCCCCGTCACGCGCAGCGACCAGCCCGCGGGGTCCACCTCCGGGACGCGGAGGGCCGTGTCGATCCGGTAGAAGTCCTCGTTCGGCGTGACGTACGGGGCCAGGCCGTCCAGGGACGACGACGGTTCCGCGGCGGCCAGGTCGGCGCCGGCCGGAACGGGGTCGGCGGTGTGGGCCGCGCCCGGGAGCCGGAACGTCGAGCGCACCGCCTCCACGGCGCGCCCGCCGGCGCTGATCGCCTGCGACGCCACGAGCGCCACGACCGCGCCGGCCGCGGCGATCCCGGTGATCTGGAGGAAGCGACGGCGGTCGGGGGCCGACGACGGCGGAGCGGCGGGCGGGTTCTCGTCGTCCGGCGCGGCCCCGGCGTGGGTGGCCCCGGCAGAGTGGTCGGCATCTCCTTGAGTGATCGGCACATCGTTCTGCCGATCACTCACGGACGGACCGACCACGCGGGCAGTGCCCAGCGAGCCGATGGCCGCGCGGAGCACCGGGACCGCGACGCCGATGCCGATCAGGCTCGGCGCCGCCCACAGCGGGGTCGCGCCCGGACGGGAGACCGCGAGCACAGCGCCCGCCACCCCCACCAGAGCCAGCAGGGCGACACCGGTCCAGGCCCGGCGGCGCTCCAGCCACCCGGCGAGGGCCGCGCCCACGGCGAGCACGACGCCCATCGAGCCGAGCAGCACCGCCTTGTCAGCGGTCCCGAACCACTCGACGGCGAAGTCCTTGAGCCACGGCGGGACGGTGTCGACCACCGCCGCGCCGCCGGCGAAGATCGTGCTCGCGCCGGGCGCGATGACGGCGGCCAGCAGCTCGGACATCGCCAGGCCGACACCTCCGGCGACGACCCCGGCCACTGCGGCGAGCACACCGCGCTTGTCACGTGCGTTCATGTGTGCCAGCCTGCCACCGCCGCCCGGCGAATCCCACGCGACGGCGGACATCGTCAGAACTCCGTAAGGGCACGTTGCCGGGTGGTCCGTCGGATGTCGGACGATCGGTCGCCCGGGGAACCGATCATCCGACATCCAGCCGACCGCGCGTCCCACCGACGCCGGCTCACACGCCTGTGTCGCGGACGATCTTGCTGTTGTGGGCCTGGGCGCGGGGGCGGATCGTCACCTGGTCGATGTTGACGTGGTCCGGGCGGGAGACCGTCCACGCGACGGTGTCGGCGACGTCCTCGGCGGTCAGCGGCGTGAAGCCCGCGTAGACCTGCGCGGCCTTCTCGGCGTCGCCGTCGAACCGCACCAGGGAGAATTCCTCGGTGGCGACCGCGCCGGGCGCGATCTCGATGACGCGCACCGGCTCGCCGGCGATCTCCCAGCGCAGTGTCTGGGACAGCATGTGCTCGCCGTGCTTGGCGGCCGTGTACCCGGCGCCGCCCTCGTACGCGCCGAGCGCAGCCGTGGAGGTCAGGTTCACGACGTCGGCGACGCCGCGTGCCGCTCCGGCCTCGCGCAGCAGCGGCAGCATGGCCTTGGTGACGCGCAGCGTGCCGAGCACGTTCACCTCGTACATCCAGCGCCAGCCGTCGACGTCGCCGTTCTCGACCTTGTCCAGGCCGAGCGCGCCGCCGGCGTTGTTGATCACGGCGTCCAGCCCGCCGGTCGCCGCCAGATGATCGGCGAGCGCGGCCACGGCGTCGTCGTCGGTCACGTCGACGGCGTACGGCTCAGCGCCGGTCTCGGCGGCGAGCGCCTCGAGCCGCTCCTTGCGGCGGGCGGCGGCGACCACCTTCCAGCCGTCGGCCGTCAGGCGGCGCACGGTCGCCGCGCCAATGCCCGACGACGCTCCGGTGACGAGTGCTCTTCTCCCAGTGTTGCTCATGAGGCACGAGGGTACGCGGAGGTTCTGGCCGCAGCGGCCGCACATCGTGGCAATATTTCCGACATACCACGCTACAGAATGCCGAGCGCAGGGATGACGACAGGGAGCCCCAGTGAGCGATCTGCACTTGCTCGCACCGGACGGGCGGGACGATCCGGGGCCGCGACGCGGCCGGTCGGTGGTCCTCGCCTTGGCACTGGTGCTGGTGGTCGGCGCCGTGGTCTGGCTGTTCGTGACCCTGCTGGAGGGCTCGCGGGCGGAGGCCCGGAGCGAGGCGGCTCTCGGACACAGCGCGCACGCCGCGGGTGACTGCGACGCGGCGGACCGGCACCTGAAGTCCGCGCTGAACTCGGGCAGCGTCTCCTTCCTCGACTCCCCGGTCGACCGGTCCGCGCTGCGTGCCGAGATCACCGCGTGCGAGGGCCTCGAGCTCGCGCGGCACCTGGCGGGGCGGGAGAAGTACGGCAGGGCGATCGAGGGATTCGACGACTACCTCGCCTCGGGTGTCGCACGCTACGCCGGCGCCCTCGGCGAGCAGTCCGAGGCGCGGATCGCGCTCGGGCGCGAGCTGGAGGCCCGGGACGACGAGCTGCGTGCGGTGCGGCAGTACGCCGCCGTCATGGCCGACGCGCCCGGCACCGCGTCCGCCGAGGCGGCGAGCAAGCGCATCTGGGCGCTCTACGAGAGCGACGTCGAGCGGGGCAGGAACACGAAGCCCTGTCAGGCGCTGAAGCCCGCACGCAGGTGGGCGAAGCAGAAGGGCGAGGCGCTCGCACCCGTGCGGGCCGCCGCGCACGACAGCCTGTCCTGGTCCCTGCTGCGCTGCGGCGAGGCGCGGATCGCCCGCGGGCAGGCCGCGGCACGGGACGCCCGCTACGAGCCGAAGACGTTCGACGGGGCCCGGACCGTCCTGACCCGGGCGGCCGAGGACTATCCGGACACGAAGCCGGGCCGGCTCGCGGAGCGGCAGCTTGACACGCTGCCCGCCGCCGCCGCGGGAGCGCGGGCCCGCGCCGCCGAGGTCGCGAAGGAACGGCAGCGGGTCGCCGCGATCCGGCAGCAGGTCCAGGCCGCCCTGCGCGGCGGTGACGACCTCGCGCCGCCCCGGAAGGTGGGCGACGGCGGGAGCGAGACGCGCCTGACCGTCCGCAACGCCACGGGCCGCGAGCTCTATGTCGCGTGGACGGGCACGGAGACGGACTCGATCACGATCCCGGCCGGCGGGAAGACGTGCTCCGCGGCGAAGACCGTGACGATCACGCTGAAGCCGGGCACCTACGCGATCGCCGTCCGTGAGAGGGGCGACTGGTCCGCCGGCAGGTGGTCCCTCCCGAGCAAGAACTTCCGGACCTGCGTGAAGTGACACCTGTCCCGGCGTATGCTGTGGGCCGGATCGCGGGGCCCTCCAGGTCTGCCCCGTCGTCGCGGCCCGAGCTGTGGGCCGCTGGTCCGCCGGCGCGAGATGGCGCGTCACCCAGACCCGGCGCCGTACGGCGCGGGTGTCCTCCGTGACCCTGCACAGGAGCCATCGTGCGCACCCCCCTTCCTGCCCTGATCCGCCCCCTCGTCGGTCCCGCCGCCGTCACGCTGGCGCTGCTCGGCCTCGCCGGCTGCTCGGCCACCGCCGCGGGGGACGACGACGGCCCGGCGCCGGACATGTTCCCGGTCCTCCTCGACAACTGCGGCTTCGGCACCGAGATCCTCGCGCCGCCGGAGCGCGTGGTGACGATCAAGTCGTCCACCACGGAGATGCTGCTCGCGCTCGGCCTCGGGGACCGGATCGTCGGCACCGCGTTCCTCGACGGACCCGTGCCCGATGGCGTTCCCGACCCCATGACCGACGAGGCGCCCGGCTCGGAGGCGGTGCTGGAGCTGGAGCCCGAGCTGATCTACGCGGGCTGGGAGTCGAACATCACCGCGGAGACCGCCGGCGACCGGGACACCCTCGCCAACCTCGGCGTCGCCACCTATGTCTCCCCCGCCGCCTGCAAGGACCCCGACCACATGCCGGACCCGCTCTCGTTCGAGGACGTGTTCGGCGAGATCGAGGAGGTCGGCGCCATCTTCGCGGCCGACGACGCCGCTGCGGACCTCGTCGCCGAGCAGCGGTCCGCGCTGGACGCCATCGAGGCCGACGACCGCGGGCTGACGGCCCTCTGGTACTCGTCGGGCGACGACGTCCCGTACGTCGGCGCGGGGATCGGCGCGCCGCAGATGATCATGGACGCGGCCGGGCTGGAGAACGTCGCCGCCGACGTGCACGACACCTGGACGTCGTACGCCTGGGAGGAGGCCGTCGACGCCGACCCCGACGTGATCGTCCTGGTCGACGCCGCCTGGAACACCGCCGAGGCCAAGAAGGAACGGCTGGCGGAGAACCCCGCGACCGCCGAGATGACGGCAGTGCGCCACGAGAACTACGTCGTCGTGCCGTTCCCCGCGACCGAGGCCGGCGTGCGGAACGTGGACGCGGTGGCCGACGTCGTCGAGCAGCTCGGCGAACTCGACCTGTGAGCGTGACGGGTACGACGGCGGTCGTCGGGCGCCCGCGTCCCGGCGGGGCACTGCCCGCAGCGGTGGCACTGACAGTGGTGCTTCTCGTGTCGCTGCTCGCCGCGGTGCTGATCGGTCCCGCCGACCTGTCCGCCGCCGAGGTGGGGCGCGCGCTCGCCACGCATCTCCGGCTGGACCTGCTCGGGCTGCACGTGGAGCCGCTGTCCCCGATCCGCGACGGGATGGTGTGGCACCTGCGCGCCCCCCGCGCGCTGACCGCGGCCGCGGTGGGAGCGGGCCTCGCCGTGTGCGGTGTCGTGATGCAGTCCCTGACCCGGAACCCGCTCGCCGACCCATACCTGCTCGGCCTCAGCTCCGGCGCGTCGCTCGGGGCGGTGCTGGTGCTGGTCGCGGGCGGCGGCGCCGCGCTGGCCCTGCTGCCGGTCGCGGCGTTCGGCGGCGCGGTGCTCGCGCTGGCGGCGGCGCTCGGCCTGGCGGGCGCGCTCGGGCAGGTCACGCCGACCCGGACGGTGCTTGCCGGGCTGGCGATCAGCCAGATGTGCGCGGCGGCCGTGTCGTTCGTGATCTTCTGGTCGGTCAAGGGGGACGCGTTCCGCGAGGTCATGAGCTGGCTCATGGGCTCGGTCGGGTCCGCGACCTGGATGTCCGTCGCGGTGACGGGCGCGGCCACGCTGGTGCTGGGCACCGGGCTGATGCTGTCCGGATCGGTCCTGGACGCGTTCACCTTCGGCGAGTCCGCGGCGGCCACGCTCGGCGTGGACGTGCAGCGGGTCCGCTGGGGACTGCTGGTCGCGGTCGCGCTGCTCACCGGCGCGCTCGTGTCGCAGAGCGGGTCGATCGGGTTCGTCGGGCTGATCCTGCCGCACGCCGTGCGGCTCGTCACCGGAGCCCGGCACCGCCTCCTGCTGCCGCTGTCGGCGCTGGCCGGGGCGTCGTTCCTGGTCTGGGCCGACACGCTCGCCCGGACCGTGTTCGCCCCGCGCGAGCTCCCCGTCGGGATCGTCACGGCCGCCGTGGGCGCGCCAGTCTTCGCGTTCCTCCTCTGGAAGGGCAGGGCCCGCGCATGACGGGGCAGGCGCCGCCGTCGGCCTTGGACCCGATCACCCCGGGCCTGCGCGGGACGGACGGGACGGATCCAGGGCTGACGGCCGAGCGGGTGTCGTGGGGCGTCGACGGGAGGCTGATTCTCGACGGAGTAGGCCTCGCGGCGCCCGCCGCGGCCGTGACCGGCCTGCTCGGGCCGAACGGGTCCGGGAAGTCGACGCTGCTGCGGGCGATCGCCGGCGTCCGGCCGCCGGACGGCGGGGACGTCGTGTTCGACGGCGACGACCTCATGCACCTGGGACGCCGCGCCCGCGCCCGGACACTCGCGCTCGTCGAGCAGGACGCGAGCACCGACCTGCCCATCACCGTGCACGACGCCGTCCTGCTGGGCCGCATCCCGCACCGCTCCCTGCTCGCGGGCCCCTCGGACGCGGACCGCGAGACCGCCGACCGTGCCCTGGAGCGCGCCGGCGCCGGCGACCTGGCGGACCGCCAGATCGCCACGCTCTCCGGGGGCGAGCGCCAGCGCGTCCATCTGGCCCGCGCGCTCGCGCAGACCCCGCGCCTGCTCCTGCTGGACGAGCCGACGAACCACCTGGACATCGCCGCGCAGCTGCACACCATGGAGGTGTTGCGCACCCTCGCCGACGACGGCGTCACCGTGCTCGCAGCGCTGCACGACCTCAACCTGGCGGCGGCGTCCTGCGATCGGGTGGTGCTGATCGACCGGGGACGGGTCGTCGCGGCGGGCCCGACGACGCAGGTCCTGGTCCCGGAGATCATCGAGCCGACCTACGGCGTGACCTGCGATGTGCTCCGCCACCCCCGCACGGGCCGCCCGGTACTCACCTTCGCCCCCGCCCCGGCCCACTGATCGACCGGCCGGTTTCCGCCGCGATCTCCGCGGCGTAGGCACCGGCGGGGAGACGGGCCGCCGTCGCTAGACGGCCGAAGACCTCCGCGCTGCGGGTTCCGGGCCAGTCGTCGGGGAGGAACTTCGGCGGGAGTCCCGGGTCCAGGTACGGGATGGGGCGGTAGGCGTCCAGCGCCCGGATCCAGGTGCGGAACGCCTCCGACGGCTCCGGCCCGCCCGCGCGCGACCCGCCGTCGAGCAGCCGGGCGATCGGCTCCGCGTGCCCCGCGAGGAACCGCTCGTGCAGTTCCCGCAGCGCGGGCAGGTCCCACCAGCGCGCGATCGCGGCCGCGGGACCGCCGGGGTACCGGATCTCGGAGGCGAGGAAGACCGTGGCACGGCCGGTCAGCTCGAGGTCGTCGAGGATGACGGCGACGTCGTCGGCGAGGTGCTCCGGGCAGATCCACAGCGCCGACGACACGGACCCGCAGCCGATCGTCGCGAGCCGGCGCCTCAGCCGGTGTCGCAGGTCCCGCTGGTCCTCGGGCACGCTCCAGGAGACGAGGCACCACCGATCGGCGTCGTCCCCGTCGCGCCGGACGCCGAAGATCCGGCGGTCGCCGCGGCCGAGCATGCCGGCGGCGGCCGAGGCGACGGCATAGCCGGCGGCACCGGCGCGGGCCTCGGCGACCAGGAGCCCCTTCGTCTTCACCCGCCCGAGCGCCGTGCGCGTGCGCGCGGGCGGGACGCCGAGCTCCGACATCAGTGTGACCAGGGCCGACACCGGCATCCACCCGCCCTGGTCCCGCAGGGTGGCGCCGACGAGGGTCCGCAGCAGCGAGGTGGCGCTGCCCGGACGCGACTCGAAGTCGTCGAGGACGGTCATGCCCCGGGATCGCGCAGCGCCTCGGCGACCAGCGCCAGACCGCGCGCGACCTCCGTGAAGGACGTGCTCAGGGGCGACAGCCCGATCCGCATCCCGGCGGGCGGACGGAAGTCGGGCACGACTCCCCACCGCCACAGCAGCGCCGTCGCCTCCCGGAAGCCGGGGTGCTCCAGCGTGACGTGGCTGCCACGCACGGCGGCGTCGCGCGGCGAGGCCACGCGCACCCCGAGCGGGGCGAGGTGCCGGTCCGCGGCCTCGATCACGAACTCCGTCAGGGCGACCGACTTCGCGCGGACCGCGGCCATGCCCGCCTCGTCAAGGAGGGCGAGCATGTCGCGCATCGGCAGCATGCCCACGACCGGCGGCGTCCCGCTGACGAACTGCCGGATCCCCGGCGCGGGCTCGTACGCGGGCCCCATCGCGAAGGGGTCGGCCGCCCCCATCCAGCCCTGCACGGGCTGGCGCAGTTCGTCCTGCAGGCGGCGCGCAACGTAGCCGAACGCGGGCGCGCCTGGGCCGCCGTTCAGGTACTTGTACGTACACCCGACGGCCAGGTCCACGCCGCACGCGTCGAGTTCCACGGGCACGGCGCCCGCCGAGTGGCACAGGTCCCACAGGACGAGGGCCCCGGCGTCGTGCACGAGGCGCGTGATCGCCGGCATGTCCGCGATGAAGGCGGACTTGAACGCGACGTGGCTGAGCAGCACCAGGGCGGTGCGCTCCGAGACGAGGCCGGCGACGTCGTCCGCCGTCACGCCGAGCGCCGGGTCCGGCGCGATCCAGCGGATCGTCATGCCGCGCTCGGCGGCGATGCCTTCCAGGACGAAGCGGTCGGTCGGGAAGTTCTCGGTGTCGGCGACGATCTCGTCGCGCCCGGGGCGTGCGGCGACGGCGGCGCGCGCCAGCTTGTACAGCATGACCGTGGTGGAGTCGGCGACGACGGTCTGCCCCGCCGCGGCGCCGAGCGCGACCCGGCCGACGGTGTCGCCGAGTTCCGTGGGCGCGTCCATCCAGCCCTCGTCCCAGGCACGGATGAGGCGGCCGGCCCAGACGTCGTCGACGAACCCGGCGAGACGGTCCCGCGTGGCGCGCAGCGGGCGGCCGAGCGAGTTGCCGTCCAGGTACGCCACGAGCTCCGGGCTCGGGACGAACCGGTCCCGGTAGTGCGCGAGGGGATCGGCGGCGTCGAGCGCGGCGGCCCGCTCGGCGACGTCGGGCGGCGTCACGATCGTCATGTCAGGGCCTCCAGGTCGGCGGGGGTCAGACGGCGGGCGTCGGCGAGCCAGTCGACCAGCTCGTCGGCGTTCTCCGGCCTGGGGTGCGGCGAGATCAGCGCCCGCCCCGGCACGACGCGGTCCGGGGCGCCGACGACGGCGCGCAGCAGCGCCTTGCCGGTCAGGCCCGCCTCGCCGAGCAGCTCGATCTCCCGGGTGTTCAGGCCCACGGGGGTGTTGCCGTTGCCCATGTCCGTGCCGTACGCGATGGCGCCGCCGGCGGCGGAGAACCGGCGCACGTTGTCCAGCGCGATCCCGAGCGCGTCACCCTCGTGGATCGAGAGCGTGGAGATCCAGGTGGTGCGGCCGGCCGAGGCGCGCAGCAGCTTGTCCGGCAGGTGTTCCGACCACGGCGCGTGCACGAGCACCTCGGCACCCGCGCCGAGCGCGCGGGCCGCCTGGCCGGCACCTTCGGCGTGCACGACGGCGGGGAGCCCGGCGGCGCGGGCGGCGCGCACGAGAGCGACCAGCGTGACGTCGTCGAGCAACGGCATGCCGGCGTGCAGGGCGATCTTGACGAACGACCCGCCCGTGGCGACGACGCCGGCGACCGCGCGCTGCGCGTCCGCGCGGCCGGCGACGGGCCGGACGGCGGCCCGCGGCACCCAGGCACGCCCGGTCGGGTAGCCGCCCGGCGCGGTGTGGAACGGGCCGGCGAAGCGGACCTTGACCCCGGGCGGCGGCGCCTTCGCGATGGCGGCGATGACCACGGGGTCCCAGCCGAGGTCGTGCACCTCGGCCACGACCGAGCCGGCGAGCCGGTCCGGGTCCACGAGACCCAGGTGCACGTGGTGGTCGACGACGGCGGGCAGGAACGACCGGGTCATCAGGCACCGACCTCCGTCCGCACCGAGATGAGTTCGGGGAAGAACGTCAGGTCGAGGGCCCGCTTGAGGAAGTCGACGCCCGAGGACCCTCCCGTGCCCGTCTTGAACCCGATCGTGCGCTGGACGGTACGCAGGTGGCGGAACCGCCAGAACTGGAAGGCGTCCTCCAGGTCGACCAGGTCCTCGCACGCCTCGTAGATGTCCCACGCGGCGGTCGGATCCTGGTAGATGCCGGTGAGCACCGGGATCAGCTCCGGACGCTCGACCCAGGCCCGGGTCACGTCGCGCTCGAGGATCTCGTCCGGCACGGCGTAGCCCCGCCGGGCCAGCAGGCGCAGGAACGCGTCGTAGACGGTGGGCTCGTGCAGGAGGCCGTCGAGCAGCTCGTACGCCTCCGTGTTCCCGCGGAAGACGGGCAGCATCTTCTCGTTCTTGTTGCCGAGGATGAACTCGACCGCCCGGTACTGGTAGGACTGGAAGCCCGACGACGAGCCGAGGACACCGCGGAACTCCGCGTACTCGCTCGGGGTCAGCGTCGCCAGGACCGACCACTGCTCGGTGATGGTGCGCAGGATGTGCTTGACCCGGGCGAGTGCCTTGAGCGCGCGGAGCAGGTCGTCCGCGTCCAGGCGCGCGCGGGCCGCGCCGAGTTCGTGGAGCACCAGCTTCAGCCACAGCTCCGTGGTCTGGTGCTGGATGATGAACAACAGCTCGTCGTGGTGCTCGGGCTCGCTCACCGGATGCTGTGCGGCGAGCACCTGGTCCAGGCCCAGGTAGGAGGCGTAGTCCATCTCCTCCCGGAAATCCGTCTGGATGCCTTCCTCCAGGGGCCGTACCCCTGCCGTCATCTTCGTCACGACTTCACCCCTCCTCAACCGACCATAACGCCAACCTGACGACCGACACGAATCTGAGAGACCCCGCACGGCGGCTCGCTCCCCGGCCACCTTCTCGCCATGATGTACGCATGGACCTGCCTGAGCCCGTTGCCGCCCTGGCCAAGACCATCAACCCCACCTTCGAGAAGGTCGCGAACGGCCTCCCGCCGTTCGCCGTCGTCCACCACGTCGGCCGGACCTCCGGCCAGGCGTACACGACGCCGGTCGTCGCGTTCGCCGGCCGCGACCCCGACTCCGCCGAGATCCTCGCCGTGATCCCGCTCCCCTGGGGCCCGCGGACCGACTGGATGCGGAACATCACCGGCGCCGGGACGTTCGAGCTCACGCGCGGGACGACGACCTTCCACGTGGACCTGCTGCGCGTCCTGCCCGCCGAGGAGGCCGTGACGATCCTCGCGCCCGTGCCGCGCCAGCTGCTGCAGACCTTCGCGCTGGAGGAATGCCTGGTGGGGCGACTCCGCCGGGTACCGTCTGCCCATGTCTGAGTACACGCTGCGCGACGCACGCCCTGATGACGCGGCCGCGATCGCCGCCGTCCACTGGACCGGGCGCCGCGCCGTCTACCTGCCGCTCGTGGCCGAGGAGCACTGGACCACGGACACGCAGGCGGCCGGCATCGAGGCCTGGAAGCGGCGTCTCACCGCGGGCGAGACGCCGCTCGTGGCCGAGGTGGACGGGCTGGTGGTCGGATTCGCCGTCGTCGGACGCGCGACGCCGCGGCTCGGCCACGAGCCGAAACGCGACCTCGCCCTGCACGACCTGTGGGTCATGCCCGAGATGCACGGCAGCGGGATCAGCCGGGCGCTGCTGAACGGCGCCCTCCCGCCCGCCCGGTCCGCCGAGCTGTGGATCGCGGCGGCGAACACGGGGGCGCGCAAGTTCTTCCAGAAGAACGGCTTCCTGCCCGACGGCACCACCGGCAACGGGGAGGACGGCGTCCTGGAGGTCCGGCTGGTGCGCTGAGCGGTCCGCGAGGAAACCCGGCCGGCACCCGCGTCATTCATCGGGCGCGCTCGACACATCCCTGATAACACTTTGCCCATGGCATCGATGAGTGTCCTGGCTTCCGTCGGCCGGGGCGGCGGCCGATGAGGCGGCCCCGTGTTCCGGGCCCGTGGAGGGCGAGGCAGGCGGCGGGAGCGGCGGTGGCGCTGGCGCTCGTGATCGGGGCATGCACCGCGAGCGCCGGCGATTCCGGGCCGGCCTCGGGCTCCGCCCGCCCGGTCACGGTCGCGGAGTCGCGGCTCCTCGCGGACGTGCGCGTGCGGAACGTCGACGCCGGCAGCCGCGCGATCGCCGCGACCTACCCCGACCAGGGACGCGAGATGAGGCTCGCGGGCTGGTTCGACTACACGACGCACACCGGGTACGGGATGGTCTCTTCCGACGGCCTGCCCTCGGACCGCGTGGCGTGGAATCGCAAGTATGTCGCCACGTCGGGCGAGAAGCGCATGGGCGAGCCGCTGACGTCGCTCGAAGGGTGGGTCGCCGCGCCGCTCGACCCACGCGGGTCGTCGCTCGCCGTGGTGCTCGCCGTCCTGGCCGGGCTCGGCGCGGACCGGTCCGACGATGCGGCGCTCATCCGGACCGGAGGCGCGCTCTGGCTGCGGGAGGACGAGACCGCGGGCACGCCCGTGACGGTGTTCGCGGGGCCGCGACCGGACGGCGGTCGCGAGGACGATGCCTCCGGCATCCGGTACTGGGTGGACGACGACGGGCTGGCGCACCGCGTGGACGTGCAGGTCGGCGACGCATGGGCCGAGGTGACGCTCGAGAACGACGACGTGCCCGTGCCGCCGCTGCTCTCCGGAGTCGACCTGGATGCGCGGGGCGGCGCGGCGAGGACCGACGCGGCTCCGAAGGACGGCGGCTGAGCGCGGCGTGATAATGGGCCGCATGGGACTGTGGATCACCGGCGACCCCGAAACCGACGAACTCCTGAGCGATGACCCGTTTGCCCTGCTCACGGGGATGCTGCTGGACCACAGAATTCGCTAGCCATTAACAGCATCCGGAGGGTGACTGCATGTCTTTCCAGGTCACAGGACTACCCGAGGCCGACGCCGTACTCGATGAGCACCCGTTCGCGGTGGTGGTCGCGATGCTGCTGGACCAGCAGTACGGGATGGAGCACGCCTTCCGGGGGCCGTGGAAGATCAAGTCCCGGCTCGGGTCGATCGATCCGGCCGTGATCGCCGAGACCGACCCCGACCGGTTCGTCGAACTGGCCACCACTCCCCCGGCGATCCACCGCTACGGACGCTCCATGGCGGGCCGCGTCCAAGACCTGGCCCGTCACGTGGTCGAGGAGTACGACGGCGACGCCACCCGCATCTGGCGCGAGGCCGCCACCGGCGAGGACCTGTTCGCCAGGGTGCGGGCCCTGCCCGGGTACGGCGACCAGAAGACCAAGGTCTTCATCGCCTTGCTCGCCAAGCAGATGGACGTGCGTCCGGAGGGCTGGGAGAAGGCCGCCGGAGACTACGCCCTGGACGGCTACCGCTCCGTCGCCGACGTCACCAGCCCCGAAACCCTCCAAAAAGTCCGCGACTTCAAGAAGGCCAAAAAGGCAGCCGCCAAAGCCGCGAACTGATCACCTGCTCGGCAGAGCCGCCCGTAGCGCGCCGCGACGTGCCGAGTTATGGATCCTGGCCACGACGGTACGAGACCGTGGGCACGCGACTTTGCCGACGCCTACGTCCCGGCCCAGCGATTTCGAACCCACGCTCTGTCGGCCAGGCCGGGGCCGACGAACCCCGGCCTGACCTCACGACACATCCAGCTGTCAACGGCGGGTTGGAGCTGACCCGCCACCGGCGAGCGCATCACCGATCGCCACCGCAGCGGACGGGGCATCCGTCGAAAGGGCCTTGAGCACATCGTCCACCGTCGCGCCGGCGCGACGGTCTGCCACGATGTCAGCGACGATCCGCGGCAATGCCGTAGGCCGCTGCCAGTGCAGACCCAGGAGGAACGCGTCAGGATGCCGCGCCTGCACGTCATGCGGAGCCAGCGCCTCAGCAGGGAAGTCCTTGAGGTTCCGTGTCACGATCAATGCGGCGCGGGACTCGATCGCTGCGGCGAGCACATGCCGATCGTCCGCATCGGGCAGAGCGAGCGAATCTACACGGTGCTCGTAGCCTGTGACGTTCACATCCCGGATCGCTTGGTTCATGAGGCGACGCGTGCGCGCCAAACGAGCAGAGTCGAGGTCAGGGCGATCGGCCGCCAGGTTGCGGAACACCTCGTCAAGGATCTGCTCGGACCATCGCGCCTGGACCAGGCCGGCGATTGCCGCCCGAATCAGCACGTCACGCAACGTCGATGGGTACAGGACACAGGCGTCATACACCACGACTTCGCGCATCAGCCGATCCCGAACTCGTCGAGCTCCGCGGTCAGCGACGCAGCAGCCCGACGCCGTTTCGCGTCGTCCTGACGCTGGTATGCGACCAACGACGACGCATCGACCCGCCGGTGTGTCCCGACAGTCCGATACTCGATCTCCCCGGCCTCCAACAGTCCGATCAGGAACGGGCGCGACACGTTCAACGCGTCAGCCGCCTGCTGAGTGGTCAGCTCAGACCTGGCCGGCACCACGGTGACCGTCTCGCCGTCCGCGATACTCGCCAGCACGTCAGTCAACGCGGCCAGAGCAGACCTGGGCACCACGACATCGGCCCCCTCGCCGAAACGCAGGTGCACAGGACCATCCGCCCGCAATGCGGCCTCGAACGCCGGAAGCGCCGACTGGGCCAGTTCCGCGTCGGCGGGCTCGGGAACAAGCGATTTTGCAGCAGACATGAAGACCTCCTATCGCAGCAGACGCATTAACCGCAACAAACGAAATCTACATCGTGTGGCCCGAGAGGTCCAGAACGGCAACCTGGTGCCCCCGCGGGAGCAGCCAACGAACCTGCCCACACGCCCGGCACGTCGCCCGTGTCGGAATCGTCTGGGGTGAGCCGTACGGAATGGAGCACGCGTTCCGCGGGCCATGGAAGATCAAGTCACGGCTCGGGTCGATCGACCCGGCCGTGATCGCCGAGACCGACCCCGACCGGTTCGTCGAACTGGCCACCACTCCCCCGGCGATCCACCGCTACGGACGCTCCATGGCGGGCCGCGTCCAAGACCTGGCCCGTCACGTGGTCGAGGAGTACGACGGCGACGCCACCCGCATCTGGCGCGAGGCCACCTCCGGTGACGACCGGTTCGCGAGAGTCCGGGCCATGCCCGGACCCAGACCGTCGTCCAGATCGACAGCGACGATCTGACGCACCCGCTCGGCGACGTCGTCGATGTCGTTCGGGAAGCCCGACGCGGCAAGATCGACGTCACGCGTGGGCCGACGAGCGGCGAAGGCCGCCATCAGGACACCACCCTTGAGCACGAAGTCCTCGACGTATTTCGACACGGCCAGGCGGGCCAGGAAACCTTCGAGGGCGTAGAGAGTCAGGTATTCGGCGACGTCACGGCCGTCGCGGCGGGCCAGGTTCCGCAGGTCGTTGTAGGCGCGACCTGACGGCGTGTCGCGAGTAGGTCGAGTCACAGCAGAATCTCCAGAGCTTGTCGAACGCGGGGCAGGGACTGCGGGAACGCGCCAGCCGTCGCCAGCAGGGCGGCAGGTGAGTTCCCCCGTCGGCGCACCCAGCGACGTAGCGCCGTATGGGCCGCATCGATGCCTTCGTGATGGGCCAGGCGGAAGCTGTCGACTATGGTGCGCTCGGCGGAGTAGACCCATAACTCCAGATCCCCCTCGTCATCCAGCCTGATCCGCCCGACGTTGAACGTCGCGGGATCGAAGCTGTGCCAGGTCACGTGGTCGAACCCCGCCGGATGACGAACTCCCCGCGGCAGCGCGATGTCTGGACCGAACGGGATCGCGTCGCTCAGCTCATGGTGGACCAGCGCACTGGTCAGACACATCGTCGCCTGAGGCCGGAGCGCCGTTGCCGCCGCGAGAGGAACCAACGTCGGATCGATCAGGTCAGGGCGGATGAACACACCCCTCGCAACCCGCTCCAACTCACCGCTCTCAACCATGCGATACACCTGGTCCTTGCGCAGCCCAGCAGCTCGCGCGTCGTCAAGAGTCAGCACCGCCGAAAAGGACACCATGTGGAACTCCTAACTGCTTACACCCCAAGGGTACCTGTATACAGTTAGGAACGCATCGCGACAGCATGGCGCGGCCATCACGCGTGACAGATCCGGCATGTCGGACAAACGCAAGCCATTCGTGGAAGTGCACGAGGCCTCTCAGACGACATGGATGACGGCGTCGACTTCGGTCTCAAAGCCGTAGCCGTCTCCCCCACGAACCGCGAGTTGGTGCTGCCCAGGCGCGAAAGGTGGCACCAGTGCCCAGAGTCCGAACACGTAGCGCTTCGACCACAGCTGGAACCCTGTGACAGGGTTCGCCAACGAACCGCGCATCCTTACGGCGGCCGTGCCGGCGGGCGTGAGCTCGACGGCGCGTCCGTCCAGGTCCACACTCCCGAACGCTCGACCAAAGTTCGCAGGATCGAGCGGTCCGGTCGACCACATGCAGAACGCAGGCAGGAACAACCGGCGGCCAGCGGGAAGCGAGAACTCACGTTGTGCGTGTCCACCGAACGTCCCAGCGACGAACCAGACGTCGTTCGGTTGCTTGCGACCGGCATCTCGACCTGACTGGTCCGCGATCGGGTGTCGAGAAACACCCATCGAAGCCGCCCACTGCAGCCACCGCGCGCCCAAGATCGTCGCATCACGGTCTTCTACGAGGTTCTCCATCATGGGCCCGGATCATATAGGCGGGCTGAAGCACATCCAGCTGTTAACGGCGGGTTGGAACTGACCCGACACCGGTGAGCACGTCACCGATCGCCACCGCAGCGGACGAGTACATATTCCGCCGTCGCGCCGGCGGCGGGTAGGTTGCCCGCCATGGAGCCTGATCACGCCCGCACTCGGCTGGCGGAGGCGATCCGCGTGTTTCACGACGACGTCCGCCCCGCCACACGTGAAACTCTCATCGCAGCTGCGGTCGACGCCTTGGTCGCCGGACTGGACTCCCCCGCGCTGGCCGAACTCGCCGGGCGATACCCGGACGATCCCTGGTCCGAGCTGGGCCAGACGGCCGACGCCGTCGTACATGAGCTGGATCTTCAGCTCCCGACGATGCCGCAGGTGGCAACGGCCCAGCTGCGACGCAAGCTCGAAGCGCTACTCGCCGGGAACCTCAGTCCACGAGAGCTGACCAGGTGGGCGCACTCCGAGTTCGGGCACGACGAGCTGGACGCCGCCCAGCCATTCGTGGAGGCCGACGACGAGTACGACATTCTCGAGCACACGGGTCGCGCTAGTGACGAGGTCGACTCTTGGGTCCGCGACCAGGCCGTCGCCGCCCTCGATCGCCCGCCGGACGTCCAGAACGAGGCCGCGTCGCTACCCCTCACCGTCCTACGCAACGGCACCACCGAGACGTGGAACCTCACGGTGACCGAAAACGATCGGGACCACGTACTGCGGCTGACGGCACCTGACGGCCAGTCCTGGCAAGTCGAAGACTTCGACGCCTGGCACGCGCTTCGAGCACTGCGAGCGGTCGTGGAACCGGCCGGCGTGCAGATGTGCTGCCAGGGCGCCCGGATCGACGCCCGCGTCTCGGGCATGAGCGGATCGATGTCCGGCGGGCGGCTCGCCTACCTCCTGCGCGCCTGGCGCAACCCCAGGACCAGGGATCTGGTCGACATCTTCGCCCCCGCACCGCTGAACAAGGTAGGCACCCTGGCCGAGCAAGACGCTTTCTACGAACGGTGGCTCGAACGGTGGTGGACACGGCTCTGGTGAACATCCCCTCGCCCTCCAGCCCTCTTCGAACCACACACAGTGAGCAGAACGCACCGACACGCGAGCCGCTCCGGACACATCCCTCGTGTCGGAATCACCCGGGACCAGAACCTCCGCTAGCCCTTAACAGCGAAAGGAGGAGTGACCGCATGTCTTTCCAGGTCACAGGACTGCCCGAGGCCGATGTCGTGCTGGACGAGCATCCGTTCGCGGTGGTGGTCGCGGTGCTGCTGGACCAGCAGCAAACCCTCCAGAAAGTCCGCGACTTCAAGAAAGCCAAGAAAGCAGCCGCGAGGGCTGCGAGCTGAGCCATGATCACTCAGTGAGCACTCAACGAGAGCAGCGGAAGGCAGCCGGACTGACTCAGTCAGACGCGGCACGGAAGGCGGGGTCAGCCTCGCGACCTGGCGACGGTAGGAGACAGACGCCACCTCGGTCTCCGCCGACGCCAGCGGACTCTTCGAACTCAACGACCGAGACATCTGGGAGAACCTGGAGGAGTGGCTCCTCGCATCGAGCCGCTACCCGATCGGAGACTTCCTCGACCCTCCAGCGACCTTCCTGCCCGTAGCCATCCAAGAACATCACCCGTTCACCTGGTTCGACTCATCGACCCTGGTCACCCAGCCTGGTGCAGATGCCGATGCGGCAGCATAGGCGCTAGGTATCCGATCGGATACAATCGTCTCCATGACTCGTGGAAATCTGCTTCAGGAAGCCCGTGTGGCGGCGGGTCTGTCCCAGGCTGCCCTCGCGGTGCGGGCGGGGACGTCTCGGACCACCCTGTCGGCATACGAGCACGGCCGGAAATCACCGGCACTGTCCACGGCGGAGCGGATCGTCGCCGAGGCAGGGTTTGACCTGGCCTTGCAACCGCGCGTCGAGTTCGTCGAGCATCCCGGCGGGCGGGGACGCCCAGTCCTGGTGCCGACGGTCCTGCCGCGGCTGAGTGCCGATACGGCACTGGCGACCGTATGCCTGCCGCTGCACCTGAACTGGTCCGATCGCGGCCGGGCGTTCGACCTGCGCGACCGCCGCCAGCGCGCTCGGGTCTACGAGATCGTGCTACGCGAGGGCGGACCGGAAGACGTACTCACCTACATCGACGGGGTACTGCTCGCCGACCTGTGGGACGAGCTGGTCCTGCCTCGGCCGGTGCACGCGGCGTGGGAACCGCTGGTGACGCGCACGAGGGCCGAGAAGGCGGCGTGATGGACGTTGCCCTGACGCCGTTCCAGGTCGAGGTGGCGCGGCTGTTCTTCAGCCTGCCCGCCTCGGCCGGATACACCGTCGCCGGCGGGGCAGCGCTGATCGCCTCGGAACTCATCGACCGCCCCACCGAGGACCTCGACCTGTTCACCCACGGACGCCAGACAACGATCGCGCCCGCACGAGAAGCGTTCTTCGCAGCGCTCGATGCCCGAGGCTGGGATGCGACGTCCGTGCAAGACGGCGCGACCTTCTGCCGCCTGATCGTCGGTAACGGCATGGACGACGTCCTCGTCGACCTAGCGGTCGACACACCCCCGGCCGCTCCGCCGACGATGACCGTCCTCGGCCCCACCCTCGCGCCGCTGGACCTGGCCGGGCGCAAGCTGCTCGCACTCTTCGGCCGCGCCGAGGCACGCGACTTCGCCGACGTCTACGTCCTGGCACAGCGATTCGGAACCGACGCACTGCTGGCCCAAGCGGAAGCCGAGGACCCTGGGTTTGACCGGACGATCCTGGCCCAGATGATCGGCAGCCACCAGCGGTTCACCGACGACGAGATCCCCGTACCGCCGGGCGAGGTCAACAAGCTGCGGGACTTTTTCGCCGACTGGCAGCGCACGCTCGGCAACAGGCCTCCGCCTTCGAAGGAACCAGCGAACGAGAGCTGAACCGTTCAAGATCTCGGATGACTGCGCTCAGCGCAACGCATAGAACCAGTTTCCTGCACAGTCACGCTCCACGGTCTCCTGCGACTGCACAACGACGCCGAGGCCAGCCAACTCGGCATCACGAAAGCCGACGCGTCGCAACACCTCAGCCACCCGTACCACAACGCCTGACTGCGACCGAAGCCTGTCGGCTTCGGCATCCGTAGACGTTCCGAGCCAGACGGAAAACTCCACCTGGTCCGGAAACGCTGAGACGTACTCGACCCGACCCACCGCGTCCGAGGCGAAAGCATCGAGAATCTCAGCACGTGCCGTAACGAGCATGCCCCAGCGGTGGTCAGCCATACGCAGATCATCCCAGAGCCGCAGAAGGCCTCTTGGGAGACACACCATAGGTTGCCAGCCCGATGAACCCTACAGATGACACATCGCCCGTGTCGGAATCACCCGGGACCAGCAGTATCCGATGGAGCACGCGTTCGCGGGACCGCGGAAGATCCTCGACCGGCTCGGGTCGATGGATCCGCAGGTGATCGCCGAGACCGACCCGGACCGGTTCGTCGAGCTGTCCACCACTCCCCCGGCCATCCACCGCTACGGACGATCCATGGCCGGACGCGTCCAGGCCCTCGCCCAGGCCGTCGTCGACGAGTACGACGGCGACGCCTCGCGCATCTGGACCGACCCCGGCGCCGACGGCGGGCCGACACGGTTGGGCGCCACCGGTGCCACTCACGACGGAGCGGATCGAGGCCGCGGCCCGGGTTGGTCGAGTGCGGCGCCTGCTGGCCTCGTTGGCGCCGGAATCCTCACCCGCACCCAGCGCGGCAAGTGGGCCTACTACGCGACCATCCCCGGCTCCCTCGACCGCGTCGCCCGGTCTCTGACCACGGTCGAGCCGCTCGGACGCTGAATCGAGAGAGGCCCTGACGACCCGGGGAGCCGGCGCCGTCGTCGGTCAGAACGCGACAGCGGTCGTGTTCGCCCCGCACACCAGCACCGCCACCCGCTCCCCCGGCTCGGGGACGTAGGCCCCGGACAGCAGGGCCGCGAGCGCCGCCGCACCGCCGGGCTCGGCTACGACCCGTACCGCTTCCCATAGGGAGACCTGGGCCGACGCGATCGCGTCGTCGGTGACCAGCACGGACCCGGCCACGAACTGCTGGGCCAGCGGGAACATGAGTCGGCCCACCTGCTGCGGTGCGAGTGAGTCAGCGGCGATCCCCTCGGTCGGCGCGTCCACCGGGGCACCGGCCGCGAGCGCGCGGTGCAGGGTCGGGGCGCCCTCCGGCTCGACGGCCACGATGCGCACGTCGCCGCGGAACCAGGCCGCGATGCCGCCGATCAGCCCACCCCCGCCTACGGCGACGAGCAGCGTGTCGATGTCCGGCAGGTCCCGGGCGATCTCCAGCCCGAGCGTGCCCTGCCCGATCAGCGTCTCCGGTTGGTCGTAGGCGTGAACGGTCAGGGCATCGGTGCTCGCGACGAACTCCTCGCTCGCGGCGAGCGCGTCGGCGTACCGCTCGCCGCCCACGACGAGCTTGGCTCCGTATCCGCGGATGCGGTCCGCCTTGGCCGGTGAGGTCACGCTGGGCACGAAGATCGTCGCGGGGATCCCGAGCCGGGCCGCGGCGTAGGCGACGGCGGCCCCGTGGTTGCCGCCGGAGGCCGCGACCACGCCGGCGTCGGGCACGTCGCGGGTCAGGAGGTTGGTGAAGGCACCGCGCGCCTTGAACGAGCCGGAGTGCTGCAGGCATTCGAGCTTGAGCGCGACGGGGTGGGCCGGGCGGCCGAAGTCGGCCAGGTCGGCGTCCAGCACCGGCGTGTGGCGGATGTACGGGCGGATCAGGCTCTCCGCGGCGCGGATCGTGTCGCGGGTGACGTCGACCATGGGGTCCTCCTCCGGGCGTCGAGCGCGTCGGACCCGGATCGGTCAGCACACCCTTGCAGGCCATTCTCGACCTCTACGATACTTTCCCGCGTGAATGCTCCGTCCAGGACGATGCGTGTCGGGCGAGCAGTCCGGCGTGCAGGTCTCGCGGCTCTGGTCGCCACGACGCTCACCGGCTGCACGCCCGATCCACTCGGCATCGTCGCGCTGACGCGTCACGACGGCGAGATCGTGGCCGAGGTCCGGATGTGCGAAGATCCCGCGCTGGCTCTGAGGATCGATGAAGCGCGCGGCACGAGTGACGACTCCACCGCCAGGCAGACCGACGACACCCACGACCCCTTGTCCGAGTCCCGGCCCCCAGGTGCCCCGCTGTTCAACGTGCCCGCCGACAAGCCGCACGCCAGCACCGCGTCGATCGTGATCGGTCCCGAGATCCTGGACGCGATGGACCCCGCCACGGTCTACACCGTGTCGGCGACTTCTGACGCCTCAGGACTGGCCTACGCTCCGGACGTCTCCCGCGACGACCTGGAGAAGCTCGACGAGGGCGACTTCCTGCGTGTCCGCTGGAGCGAAGCACGCCAGGAGTCCGTCCACGTCATCCGGACCAAAGCCGAGTTCGAGAAGGAGGCAGTCGACTTCTGCGCCACCCGTTGATCGGTGCGAGCCGCGGCCCGCACCACGAGGCCGCAGGCCAGCGCGTCGGCCAGGCGGGCGGGGCACGTCCTGGATCGCTTCGTCACAGCCGACGGCCCCCCTGTTCGACCTCCGTCACCACCCAGGTCAATTCCGGTGACACGGGCGGCCGTCCTCGCCAGGATGGCCGGTATGAAAGATGTCGAAGTGGTCGTCGCGCACAGTCAGCGTGCGACGCTGCGCGTCGGTGACGTGTTCCTGAAGGTCGACGGCGACCCGGCGCACGCCGACGTCGAGGTGCGGGCGATGGCCATGGCGCCGGTACCGACCCCGGCGATCCTCTGGCGCGAGCCGCCCGTGCTCGCGATCGCCGCCGTACCCGGCAAGGCGCTCGGAGTCCTCGGCGAACCGTCGGCCGCGTCGCCGGCGGCGTGGGCTGCGGCGGGTGCCGCCATACGGAGGCTGCACGACGCGCCGTTGCCGCCGTGGCCGGGGCGCAGGCTCGAGGATGTGGCGGCGGAACTCGACCGCGAGTGCGCGTGGCTGCTCGCCAACGGCGTTCTGCCCGCCGAGGTCGTCCGGCGCAACCGCGAGATCGCCGAGGCCGCGCTCCGGCCGTGGAAGCCGGTGTTCATCCATGGTGACCTGCAGATCACCCACGTGTTCGTCGACGGCGACGAGGTCACCGGCGTCATCGACTGGTCGGGGGCCGCCCCCGGAGACGCCATGTTCGACCTCGCCACCTTGACGCTCGGGCACGAGGAACGACTGGACGACCTGCTTGCCGGCTACGGCGCCGGCGCGGACCGGGAGGTGATCCGCGCCTGGTGGTCACTGCGCAGTCTGGTGGTGTCGCGCTGGCTGATCGAGCACGGCTTCGATCCGGATGAACCGGGGTGCGAGTTCGACGTGCTCAGATCCCTCTCAGCGGTGGCGGGTGCCTCCGTCGACGTGGATGGTCTCGCCCGTGACCCAGCCGGCGCCCAGGAGCCATAGGGCCGTGTCCGCGACGTCGTCCAGGCTTCCCACCCGTCCCAGAAGGGATCCGGTGGCGGCGTTGCCGAGGAGGGCCGTGCGACGCTCGTCGGGCAACGCGTCCCAGGCGCCGGAATCGGTGATCCCCGGGGCGATCGCGTTGACCCGCAGCGGGCCCAGCTCCACGGCCAGATGGGTGACCAGCGCTGCCAGAGCGGCGTTCGCGGCGCCCTTGACCACGGTGCCCCCCTTGGGCTTCCAGCCCACGATGCCGGAGAAGAACAGGAACGAGCCGCCGTCGGGCATCGTCGGCGCGAAGTGCTTGGCCAGCAGAAGCGGCCCGAAGACCTTCGCGCCGAACGCGGCGACGACCCTGGCGTGCTCCAGGTCAGGGATCGGGACGTCGCGGTGCGCCGAGGCGGTCGAGACCACATGGTCGAAGCCGCCCAGCGTCTCGGCCGCCGCCGATGACCAGGACACGCTTGCCAGCAAGGTTTTCGCTCATGACCTGGACGGTATAGATTCGCTACCGGTATCTACAACGCTACCGGGAGGCGTCGATGGGCAAGGCATACAACGTCATGGCTGCCACCTGCCCCAGCCGCACCGTGCTGCACCGCATCGGCGCCCGCTGGACGGTGTTCGTCGTGAACGCCCTGGAGCACGAACCCAAGCGGTTCACGGAGTTGAAGAACCACATCCGCGGTATCACGCCCAAGGCTCTGACCGAGACCTTGCGCGCGATGGAGGCCGACGGGCTCGTGCGGCGCACCGACCTGGGTGGCAACCCGCCCCACGTCGAGTACGCCCTCACCGACCTCGGCCTCTCCCTGCTGGTCCCGCTGCGCGCCGTGCGGCAGTGGGCCGAGACTCACGTCCCCGAGATCCTTACCGCGCGCGCCCGAGCCGGCGACGAAACGGCAGGACATCCTTCGCACCACCCGCCCGGCGTGCCGGCCGGTCATCCGCTGCAGGAAGCGTCCAGGTCCGACGCCGGTTCGCCCGTGGCGACGAAACCGAACGTCCGGCTCGCCCGCGCCGGGACCTCGGCGTTGTAGCCGGCGTCCGATGCCGTGAAGGTCGCGCCGGCCTGATCCCACTCCACCTGCCAGGCATGGCTCACCTCCTGGCCGTCGGGGATCTGCCACGCGACGTCCCAGCCGTCGAGCGCGGCGTCGCCGGCGGTGACTGTGGCCCGGCCCTGCCAGCCCCCGGGCCAGGAGCCGACGGTCTCGACCGTGGCGGTGCAGACGTCGCCCTCGCCGTCACCGTTGCCGTCGTCGTCGTCGATGACGAGCGTCGTGAGCGACCGTGGCTCCAGGTCGACGCGCGTGGACGCGCCGGTGAGCTCGGTGTTCGACGTCGCCGCGAGGTCGTGGCCCTCGTCGGTGCGGTAGGTGGTCAGCGAATCGCCCGCCTCCGCGCCCTGGAGCTCGAGGTCCAGGGTGAGCGCGGTGTCGCGGTTGTTGATCACGTTCACGACGCGGCGTCCGTCCGCGTTGCGGAAGCCGGAGATCTTGAGCTGCTGCCCCTCCGTCCCGGCGGTCACGCGGTGGGCTCCCGGGCGGACGAACCGGCTGTAGGCGGCGGTCGCCCACAGGCGTTTGGAGACGTGGTAGGTGTCGCCGTCGATCTGGATCGGAGCAGCCGTGTTGTTCAGGGACGCCCCGAACCACGACACGTAGGCGTTGACCTGCGCAGCGGTCAGCGTGTCGTGGATGTCGTTGGCCAGCGCCAGCCCGGAGTTGGCACCCCCGCCGTCCCAGAGCTCGTTCCAGGCGGTGGCCGGAAGGGCGTATTCCGACATCCAGGTCTTCGCGTCCGTCGGCAGGGGGCCGCGGGCCGAGGTGACGTAGCTGTGGCCGGTGTGGACGTCCACCCACCGGTCGGCCTCGGGGTCGGCCTCGATCGCCTGCGAGTACTGCACCTGCCGGTCCCAGCCGGCGGCGTCGCAGCACGCGATATCGATGTCCAGGCCGGACCGCTCGACCGTAGGACCGAAGACGCGGAGGAAGTCCGTGATCTGCGCGTCGTCGAACCGCATGGACTCGTACGACGTCGTGAAGTCCGGCTCGTTCGTGAATCCGAGGTCGGTGACGTCGATGCCCTCCTCGGCGTAGAACTTCGCGTACTGCACGAGGTAGTCCGCATACGCCTGCCGCCAGTCCTCGCCGCAGTCCGTGCCCGGGCTGCCGCACAGCTCACCGCCGTCGGTGTCCGAGCCGTTGGTCTTCATGTACCCGGGGGCACTCCACGCGTCGGCGTAGAAACGCTGCACGCCGTAGTCGGCCGCCTCCGTGGCGAGCCACAGCTGACCGCCGTCGTCGCCGTCCCACACATATTGCGGATCGGCGTCCGGACCGCCCGGGTCCCGGGGCTGGATCCCGAAGATCCCGAGGCGAAGGATGGTCATGCCCATGCCCGCCTTGGGGTCGAGCAGGAGGTCGAGCACCTCGCGGCGCGCGTCGGCGGGAAGGTCGCGCAGGTTCTGCGCGCGGCCGAACGTCTGGGAGAAGCCGAAGCCGTCGATCTCCTGTTCGTGGGCCGTGAAGTCGACGGTGGCCGACTCCTCGGTGGGCAGGTCGATCACCGGAGGAGCCTCGAGCTGGGTGACCGAGATCGCGTCGATGTAGTAGGACAGGGTCGGGTCGCTGCTCTCGACGTAGAACTGGCGCTTCGTCGCGCGTTCGGCGGGTTCGTACGTCCCCGTCACCTCGACCCACGCCCCGTCGGTCACGACGGCGGCGGTCGCGATGCCCGGGTAGCTGGTCTCGCCGGTCTCCTCGGAGGTGGTCTCCATGGAGAGCTTGATGTCGGCGGGATCCTCACCCTCGGCGAGCCGGACGCTCACCGAGAACTCGTACACGCCCAGCGCCTCGACGACGTCCAGCATGTTGTGCGCCGGCCCGTTCCAGGCCGAGGTGCGTCCGGTGGTGAGCAGGCTGTACTCACCCGAGGCGGCCTGCGCGTCGCTGGCCTCGAGCGTGACGCCGCCACGACTCACCCAGCTTTCGATCGTGCCGTTCTCGAAGTCGCTGGAGAACACCACCGGCTGACCGGCCGCGGCCGCGGCCGTTTCGCCGACGGCAGCTGCTCCGCCGGCGGCGAGAGCCGTCGCCACGAGCATGACGAGCGCCGGCGGTCGGGCGAGGTTCGTGCGGGTCTTCCTGTTGCGCATGGTGTCACTCCGTTGTTGATCCATGTCGTGCAGGCCAGGGACTCGAACTGTTTCTCCCGGCGACCCCCCGAAACTTTCGATACGGTCGGACCGATCGACGCCCCAGGGCCAAGTTTCGCCCACATAGATGACGCCTTCAAGCATCGAAAGTTTCGACGCCTGATGGGCGCCCAGGAAGACGCCCTGCCCTACCCTCTGCCCGACGACGTCACGCAAACCATCGGCGCAGTCCGCACCTGGACGGGCGACCGGGAGGACTGACGAGCGCTCGGATCATTCGAAGGGGGTGTCGCTCCACCGGAACCAGGCCCGGTCTCCTTCGATGTGCAGCAGGTACTCGGCGACCGGGCCGTCCGGGTCGTGCAAGGAGAGCTGGCGCGTGATCTGGTCGTAGAGCGACTCCCAGGTGGGCACCTGCTCGGGCAGGTCTGCGTGGATCAGTTCCAGCTCACGATCGAACAGAGGCTGGAACTGCGCGAACCCAGGATGCGGCTCGAAGGCGCCCTCCAGCCAGGGGAAATCACCCCCGTCGATGGTGATCGTGCCGATGGCCTCGCCGGAGTGGTGGAGAGTCCAGACCTCACCTCCGCGACTCACCGTGCGCTCCTGGTGCCGGGGCTCTTGCGAAACATGCTCGGACCGTACGGCGGGCTCTGCGGGCCGTCAACGGCAGACCGACCAGAAGCGGGCTCACCAGGTGGCGGCAACCTGTTCGGGTCGGATATCTTGGCCGCTCAGCCGCCCCGGGTACCCACGCGGAGGTCTCGCCCGATGCACTCCTCGTCTTCGCACGGACACATGGCGTGGGGCAAGGCCGAGTATGCCGATTACCTGGACGGCGAGCGGCACCGCTACGCGTGGGTGATGCGCCGCTACGGCGGGCTCGGACAGGCCGAGGCTGACGCGGCGGCCCTGGCGTGCTATCCGTACGAGTCGGACGACGTCCCGTTCCGCGAGCTGGTCTTCCATGATGAGGCCTGGCACTGGGCGATGCTGGGTCTTCACGGTGACCAGTACTGGCGGCAACACCCCGAACTGGCGCAGCCTCCTGCCGAATACCGGGCGCTCGAGTGAACCGGCCGTGCTGATGATTGGACGCGACGGGGCGGAGCCGCCGTGATCGACCTGGGCAGCACCGCACTCCTCGTCGCACTGTTCGCGCTCGTCCTGGTCTCCGGCATCGTGCAGTCGCTGTCGGGATTCGGCTTCGCCCTGTTCAGCGCTCCCCTGCTGACCGCGACCATCGGCGGCCCCGCAGCCGTCTCGACGATCCTGATCACCGGAACCGTCTGCGACGTCGCCATCCTTGCGATGCGCCGCAGCATTCCCCGACCGGAACCTCGCGAAGCCCTCACCCTCGCCGGGTGGTCGGCCCCGGGCATGCTCGCCGGCGCATGGCTGCTCGCCGCCCTCCCCGCCACCGGCCTGCAACTCTTCGTCGCGGGCATCGCCATCGCCGCCGTCCTCCTGCGGCTGCGGTCGCGCGAACGCCTGGTCGCCGTCAGCAGCCGGTGGGCCGCCCCCGCAGGTGTGCTGTCGGGAGCGCTGAGCACCTCGACGTCGCTCGGCGGCCCGCCTACGGTCTACTACCTCGTCCACCGAGGCCTGAAGCCCCACACGATGCGCGACACGCTCGTCGCCCTGTCGCTGATCCGGCTTCCCCTGAGCGTCGTGTCGCTGCTCATCGCTGGCGTCTGGGAGACCTACGAGTTCTGGCCCGCGCTCATCGTCGCGGCACTCCTCGGGCAGTTCCTGGGCACCCAGGCATTCCAGCGATTCGGCCACGCACGATACGAACACATCGTGCTGGGCCTCCTGGCGCTCGCCGCCGTCGTCTCGGTTGCTTCCCTGGCTCTCCGCTGACGTCTCTTCGCCCTGATCAGGCCATCAGGGGCGATCTGTCAGGACGTCCGCATCACGGTGGGGCGCGAAGTAGTCGCGGAGCATCTCTGCCGGCCACGCCGGTTCGTGGACCTCACCTCGGGGGCCGAACGTGGTGAACCACGGCTTGATGTCCAGCACCGGGGTCCCGTCGACCGCGTCCAGGTCCTCGACGTGCAGATCGAGGCCGTCGACGGCGATGAGCCGGCATCGGCTCACGCCGAGCCAGTTGAGACGGCGCATGTTCCGATGCCCGAAGATCCCGACCTCCGGCCAGTCAGGGTTGTCACGCGGACGACGCGCGCCAGGATTCAGGTCGGCCTTGTCGGTCAGATGGAAGAAGAACGCGATCTCCAGATGGGAGAAATCCTCCAGTCCCTTGGTCGCCTCGACCGGGAACCGGTCGCCGTCGACCCGGATGATCGACCGGGTCCCACCCCAGAAGTCGTCGGTCGGCTCCGCCCGCCCGCCGACCACGCGCGCAACGGGGATCATCTCGATCGGTTCCATCAGTCTCCTTCCATCGTCAGCTACCCAGTGGCGCGTCGGTGATGGTGTCCCATTGGTACATCCGGTGGTCGCGGTTGAGGCGGATGAGCTGGACCGAGCGGATCGGGATGGTCACTGGTTCCAGCTCGCGGAGTACGGCCAGGCGTTCGCGCAGAGGCCCGGTAGGCACATCGGAGTTGGAGTACGCGATGGAAACGTGCGGGCGGAATTCAGGGGCCTCGGGGACGGTGTCCCAGACGGTGCCGATCGTTTCGCGGATAGCATCCCGCACCGCATGCACGGCGTCCCGTGGGCGCACGAGCAGTCCGGTTGCTTCGTCGTCGCCCTCAACCGGGCCGAGGGTCATGTCGAAGACCGGCACCTTGGACAGCCGAGCAGTCGCTTCCTGGACGATGTCCCGGACGTCAGTATCCGGGACGTCGTCGGTGAACCCCAGGCCCTGCATCGTCAGGTGCAGCCAGCGTCGCGGAATCGGGTCGAGGCCGACGACGCCGTCAAGCCCGTCGTGCAGACGCGAGACCAGGTCGTGCAGCGGCTCGGATCCTTCGTTGTCGAAGGTGATGTGCCAGGTGTAGAAGCTACGGCCTAACCGCCATCCAGGCCGCCACCACCAGTGGTTTACCAGCCGCTCAAGCCGGCCGAACTCGGCCCACCGCTCCTCGAAGCTCGCCAGTTCCTGCGACGCCATCCATGCCCTCCCTCTGGTTGCGGGAACGGTCCGTGACAAGCTCACGCACCTCTCGGGCCTCGGGTAAAGCCTGCCACGGGCATGCAGCCTGAAGGAACTGCGCGACACGTTGCTGGACCGGGAACGGCAGAACATCGGCCGGAGCCGTCTACTGCGGGATTGTGCGGCTCCTCGAACAGCGGCGGCACCTATGGTGGGGCCGTTCTCCTCGTGTGAGAACCGGAGTACCGTGCGGGGTGACGGACTCGGAACGGAGACCACGATGTCCACACCCCATGGAACTTCCCCCGACGCACTTCCCTTCGGCCGGCGAGTGCGCCGAGTCCGCGAGCGTAACGGACAGACGCGGGCCGTCGTGGGCGGTCTCGTCGGGCGCTCGTCGGAGTGGGTCAAGGCGATTGAGAACGGGCGTCTTCAGGTTCCTCGGCTCCCTTTGCTCTTCCGCCTCGCCGAGGTGCTCGGGGTTGAGGATCTCGCGGAGCTTACGGGAGATGAACGCATCTCGGCTTCCAGCTACACCAAGGCCGCGCACGATGCCTTGCCGGCCGTTCGAGAGGCTCTCACGACGTACGCTCTGGGTCGCCGGGATGAGGAACCAGAGAGTGCCGGAGCTCTCCTCGGGCGCGTCCAGGAAGCGTGGCGGATGTGGCACGGCTCTGGTGGCCATCGGACACGAGTCGCCATGGTGATCCCGGATCTCCTGGCGGACTTGCAGTACGCGGCACGTGCTTGGGAAGGCAGCGAGCGGCGGCGAGTTCTTGTCGCCCTGGCCGAGACCTATCACCTCGCGCAGCTCTACCTGTCCTTTCAGCCGGTGCCGGAACTTGTGATGCTCACAGGTGACCGTTCCATGTCGGCCGCGCAGGACGCGGACAGCCCTCAGGCCATTGCCGCGGCCTCTTGGTACATGAACCATGTCTTCCGTGACGCCGGGGAGCGGCACGACGCGCGGGTGGATCTCGCGATGAAAGCGGCGGATCTACTGCGCCCGGACAGCGGACAGGAAGACCTCGCCCGATGGGGCCTTCTGCACCTGGCAGCTTCCCTGTCGTATGCCAAGATCGGTCAGCGCGGGAACGCGGAACGGTTCTGGGATCACGCCGACAACGCGGCCCGTCGGCTCGGGGACGACTACACACACCCGTACCTGATCTTTGGTCGGGGCATGGTCGATGCCTACGCCATCACGATGAACGCCGACCTGGTGCGAGGTAGTGAGGCTGTCGACGTAGCTGGACACGTTGACCTGAACCCCATGCCGTCAGCGACCCGCCGCTCGTTCCACATGATCGAGTCGGCTCGGGCCTACAGCATGCAAGGCGAGCAGGTCGCCGTCGTTCACCTCCTGAAGAAGGCGCTCGATATCTCACCGGAAACGGCGCGTTTCAATCTGTTCGCGCGCTCAGCGGTCATGGATCTCGCAGAGTCGGCAAGTGCCATCGTCCGTGATGACGTGCGGTACTTGTCGGCCAAGATGGGCATTCTCGCCGACGCGTAACGGGTACAACCTGTACCCCTCCGCGAGGGGGTAGAAGTTCTACCCCTCGGCGTTTTCCAGCGGCCATACCGTCAGACGACACCTGACCACGCAGAACCCCCGCGACCCGATGTGGACGGTTCGGGAACGTGGTCAACCTGACGGAAGCAGGTCGACACATGACAACCCAACCCACGATGGCAGCCAGCCGCCCGGTGAAGGTGGCCTTCGTCGATGCCGACGACACACTTCTCCCGGCGGGCGGCGATGTCGTGCCGGAGCCGGCGCGCCGCGCGGTGGCCGCAGCAGTGGCCAAGGGCATCTTGGTGGTGCCGTGCACGGGACGCTCCGTCGTCGGCATCCTCCCGATCGCGGAGCAGTTGCGACTGGTCAAGGGCAGTTTCTTCATCGCCTCCAACGGCGCGGTCACCGGGGCCTTGACCGGGAACCGGCGTCGTCCGTTCGAGATCCTGCGCGAGCAGGTGTTCGACCCGTGGGCCGCGTTCACCGTCTCGATGGCCGTGGAACCGCAGGTGGCCATGGCGGTGGAGCGGGTCGGGGTGGGATGGCGCGTGAACAAGCCCTTCCCGGCCCATCGCCTGAACGGCCTCCAGCATGTCGTGCACGAGAAGGTGCTGTGGTCCGAGCACGTGACCCGCGCCGTCGTGCACGCACCCGGCATCGCCGAATACGTGCCGCAGATCGAAGGCACCGGCTGCACCGCGACTCCGAACGGCCCGAACTGGTTGGATATTACGAAACGTGGGCTTTCGAAGGCGACAGAGGCGGATGCGTTGCGTCTGCGGTGGGGGATTCACCCTGATGACACTGCGGCGATCGGCGATGGCGTGAATGATATTCCGCTGTTGCACCAGGTGCATCACGCCTTCGCCATGGGGAATGCGGCGCAGGCCGTGAAGGACGCCGCCGATTACGTCGTCGGATCGATCGACCACCACGGCGTCGTGGAGGCCCTGAACTCCCTGACCCTGTCGACCCGCGCGTCCCGGGTGGCTGAGGTGGAGGTGGGCACGCGATGACCATCTTCGAGGACGGGGAGGACTTCGCGGCCGAGTCCGCGGATCGCGGGTCGACTGCGACATCTGATCGGTGGACGCGGCTGGTGGAGGCCCTGCGGGCAGTCGCCGGCAGGTGGATCGAGGTCTCCGGGGTCGTCGCGGTGCGCGTCCGGCTGGACGGCTCATCCTCGGGCTTGGCTTCTTGTCAGGTCTGGGCGGCGACGCCGTCGACGGCGTGGACATCACGGGCAGCCATCGACGTCGCCGGCATGTCGATGGAGGAGCTCACGCAGGCGGTGAACGCGGCCGGGTTCCACTTCCCCTTGACCAAGGAGCACCGTCCGAAGTGGCGCGTGGACCTCAATGGGGGCACGACGTACACGCTGGATGTGATGCGCTGATGGGGATGAGCCGACGTGAGGCCCGCCGAGTGGCGGACCTGCACGAACAACTGCGGGTCGCGACGACCGGGCTGAACCTGGTAGGCGCTCGACCGACCATCCGGGTGCACCGCGCCGGCAGCAGGAGTGTGCAGCGCCTCAGCGAGGGCGTCCAGCAGGACCTGTGCGAGCTGTGGGCCGTGATCGGCCAGAATCCCAACCTGCGCCGAGTGTGCGGTCTGTCGGCCGGAATCGAACTCCGGACGGACTTGATCGAGAAGGCGGCCGAGAACGCGGGCTTCGTCCTCCCGCAGCCCGCTCATGGAGTCCGGTCACGCTGGCGTCGCACGCAACCGCCCTTGGGCAGCGACGTGCCCGGATCGTGGTTCGACCTCGAGCTGGCCCTCCCCGACGCGGCCGGTCCTCGGCACGCTGCCTCGGTGTTCGCGCGGTCCGCGCCTCGCCTCCCGGTCGCGTAGGTCACGAAGCGAGCTGCTTGCGGATGATGTTCTCCGCGTGACGTCGGATAGGGATGGCGATCTCGGTGTCGTCGCCGAGTTCGACGGAAGCGAGGTACTTGGACGCGGCGGCGAGCTGGGCGACCCCTCCTGTGTACCCGGTAAGCTGATCGGCGAACACATTGCGGACCGTGGCCGCGACGTCGGGCTGGAGGACGGCGGCGCACGCGAGTGTCGCGGCGTCGTAGCCGGCAGGTGCCCAGCCCCAGTCCTCCCAGTCGAGGATCGTCAGCGTCAGAGCGGTGAGGTTGGCGAAGTGGAGATCGCCGTGTGCGACGGTCCAATCGACACGCGAGGGATCGACCTCGACGCCGAACAGCGCGAGGATGCGCAACCACATCGACTCTTCATCCGCCATGACGCGCTCGGTGTCGATCGTTGACAGGGAACCGAGACCTGCACGCAGCCTCTGCCACCACACATCGGGCAGGTCAACTGGGTGATCGAGTACGAGTCCGGTTGCGAGTGCCTGGTCAGGAACGTAGGTCATCAGGTCGGCTCGCGCGATGCGGACACCGTCGGCCCAGTCGAGGCTCCCAAGCAGGTGCGGCTTCGGGATGGCCGCGAACTGCGGGCCAACAGCCTCGGCGTTGCCGACCCAGTCGGGTTCGTCAGCCCAGTCGGCGCTGGCCGAAGCGATGCGGAGCCAGGCGTCACCGCCGTCAGCGGTGCGGACCTTGATGCCCAGGGTGCGGTCATGCCAGCCGTACACCGGCTCACCTGCTGGTGAGCAGTCGAGTTCTTCAACGGCTTGCACCAGGTGGCGTGGCAAGAGATCGCGGTAGGTCAGCAGATGGTCATTCACGAGCGCGGTTCCCCTCAGATGCGTGGCTGGACCAAGATCTCAGCATCCGAGAATCCGATCCGCGAGGTGGTGCAGCGGAACCACCAGGTCGAGGTAGTCACCGATCTCACTGCGGCGGAGCATGCGGACCGCCGCCAGAAGTTGGGAGCGGCGGCCGTCCGGTGAATCCAGAATGTCCGCGAACTGCGCGCGGACGGTCTGAGCGACCTCGGGAACAAGAAGGCTGTGGCAGTACAAGGTCGCGGCGTCGTAGCCAGCGGGCGCACGCCCCCATCCTTCCCAGTCCAGGATCGTCAGGTCGGGCGCGGTGAGGTTCGCCCAGTGCAGGTCGGCGTGCGTCGTTGTCCACGATTCGACCGTGGGGTCGATCTTGTCGCCGAAGTACTGCCGCAACTGCTGGGCGACCTCATCCTGGCTGCGCACGACTCGCTCAGTCGGCGTATCGGCCAACATGTCGAGCGCGGCGGCGAGCCGCGTGAACCATGCGGAGTTGAGCCTGGGATCTGTGATGAGTTCTGGGGTAGGCGAAACTGGGGTCGCGGTGATCAGGGTCTGGACCTCGATGCGGAACCAGCGGTCCTCGGCGCGCAGTTCCGTCCAGGCCAGCAGGGCGGGCTTGGGTACTCCCGAGATCACGTTCGCATCGAGGTTCCCGGTCCAGAACGTCGGGTCGTCGCGGATCCAGGCGGGGTCTTCACCCACGACACGCACCCAGCACGGCTCACCGCCTCGGGTCCCGGACACACCCGCTGTGCGGTCGCCCCAACCCCGCGTGATCTGCCCGTCCAGCACACACCCCAGGTCTCGTGCTCCGGCTCTCAGGGCTTCATCGAGGCGGTTGCGCCGTGCACTCAACGTCTCCTCGGTGAATTCGGCCATGCGCCGCCTCCCAGCGGTAGGGCAGGATGAATGCCATGGTCAAGCTGGATGCGCGAGAACATGGTGCCTTCCTGCGGGACGTGCGTGCCATCGACCTGCCCTCGGCCGGCTGGCCCTTTGACCTGCCGGCAATCCAAGCACTCACGAACGGGCTGAGTCTTGATCATCCGGTCGTCATGCTGTGCGGAGACAACGGCTCGGGCAAGTCCACAATCGTCGAATCAATCGCCGTCGCGTGCGGGCTCAACCCCGAGGGCGGCTCCCGAAACTTCGCGTTCAGCACCCGCGCCGCCGAACACACGCTCGCCGACCTGCTACGGATAGCGCGTCACGCGGGCAAGCGACCACGTGACGGGTTCTTTCTGCGAGCCGAGTCGTATTTCAACGTGTCGACCGAGATCGAACGCCTCGACCGGGACCCTGGCTCTCCTCCGCTGCTACCCGCATACGGCGGCGTCTCCCCGCACGAGCGTTCTCATGGTGAATCCTTCCTGGATCTCGTGATCCATCGTTTCGGACCGGACGGCCTGTACGTACTCGACGAGCCCGAGGCCGCCTTGTCGGTGACCGGATGCCTGACGCTGCTGGCACGGATCGGCGAACTTGTACAGAACGGTGCCCAGCTCATCGTCGCGACGCACTCACCGATCCTGCTCGCCGCACCCACCGCGGTCATCTACCAACTCGACGAACACGGCATCGAGCAGGTTGAATACGACGACGCACTGCCGGTAACGCTCACCCGTTCATTCCTTGCCGACCCAGAACGGTTCCTGAACCGGCTCCAAGACTGACCCGGGGAAGGAGTGGGCTACCGGTAGTACGGCCAGCAGCGCTTCTTCGGCGCACACGGACCGCATGACGGTCCGCAACTCGGCGGACACGTCGGCTTGCACGCCGGATCGCATGACGGCGCACACGCGGGGTCGCAGCGGTTGGGACCACACTTCGGGCCGCAGTCCGGGAGTCGCGACGCAAACGCCGCCTGTAGCTCCGCCGTCGCCTCCGAGTGCGCCTCCCCGGCCAGGATGTCCGCCAGGGCGCCGTCCCGGACGTTCCCGACCGGCATCCACCGCGTGAAGACGCACGGCCAGACCTCGCCGGTCGGGCTGACCGCCACGACGCCGTCACCACAGTTGCCGCACAGCTCCGCCGTCGTCGCCTCACGGTCCCGGATGCCGCGCCCGACCTGCCGCAGGCGGTCCACCCCGACCTCGGTCACGCCCAGCGCTTTCAGCTCCGCCGTGGCTGCCTCGACGTTCTGGTCGTCGAGCATCCCGATCACGCCCGCGCGCAACGGGATCTCGCGGCGGATCGCTTCGGCGATGTTCTCCCGCGTGCGGGCGTGGGTGTTGCGCTTCGTGACCAGGAGGTGCTGCTTCGGGTCCGTGGAGTACCAGGAGCAGGCGAGCCGGACGCCGGGGCGGGTGAACGTGTCCCACATGCGGTCCGAGACATGTACCAGGTTGGAGAAGATCTCGACCTCCAGCCCGCGCGTCAAGGCGTGCTCGACAAGGTCGGGCAGGTCCGGGTGGAGAGTCGGCTCGCCGCCGATGAACTGCATCATCTGCACGCCCAGCTCGGCGCACTCGTCGATCACGCGCCGCCAGTCGGCGGTGTCCATCACGCCGTGGGTGCCGGCCGGGCCGGACTCGGCGTAGCAGTGGATGCACTCCAACTGGCACTTTCCGGTGATCTCCAGCCACACGAACGACAAGCCCGTGTCAGCGCGGTCCTGGGTCTCGCGGGAACTGCTCGTCTCGATCGTCATCGACTTCCTCCTCATGTTGGGAGCGGCGGTCGTGAACGCTGAGGCAGCGCGAGATGCATCGAACAGCAGAGCGGCCCGGAACCCCGATCACCAGCGCGATTGACACGATGCACAAATGGGCGCATATCACAGAAGCGATTGACAAAGGGCTGGCCCGGCATCGAACCAGCCGTTTCTTGAGCGATGTGGGAGTCAGACGTACGCCCGGTGGTACTCCGCCATGACCTCGTTTCCGCCCCAAGAGGTAGATTCGGCGACGCAGCCGTTGGCGTCGACTCCCATCCCGGGACCCACCTCGCGGCTCATCGCTACTTCTTCGGCCGAGACGCACCACGAGGAGGCCTTGACGTGCGTACCGCGCCCCTTTCCGGTGCGCCGGACGACGCTCGTGCCGTCCTGAGCGGACGGTTCGTCGACGTCCTTCCGATCAGTGCGCATAGTCATCCTCACCACGTTCGAGCTGCCTCAGGCGGGCCGGCCGGGCGCCCCGAGGCCGTCACGCCGGGCGTGCCCGGGCGACGAGGTCCGCCAGCTCGGCGCGTGACGAGACGCCGAGCTTGGGGTAGGCCCGGTACAGGTGGGAGCCCACGGTTCTGGGGCTGAGGAAGAGCTGGGCGCCGATCTCCCGGTTCGTGGCTCCGGTCGCGGCCAGCCGCACCACCTGGAGCTCTTGCGGGGTCAGCGTGTCGAGCGCGGCGCCGGCGCCGTTCGGGTCCTTCCGGGCAGCGCGCCCGCCGGCCGCGACCAGCTCCCGCCCGGCCCGCTCGGCCCAGGGGACGGCACCCAGCGTGGAGAAGAGGTCCATGGCGGAGCGGAGCTGACCGGCCGCGTCGGCGCGACGTCGTTCCCGTCGCAGCCATTCGCCGTAGAGCAGGTGGGTCCTGGCATGCTCGAAGGGGCGACCACCGCGGGCGTGCAGCGTGAGCGCCGCTCGGTAGTGCGCCTCGGCCTCGCCGGGTACGGCCAGCAGGGCGCGGCAGCGGTGCGCGACGGCGGCTGCCCAGGGCTGGCCGCTCGCCGTGGCCCAGGCCTCGAAACGGGGGAATGCCGCCATCGCGCGTTCAGGTTCGCTGAGCCGGGCGCACGCCTCGACGAAGTCGGCGATCGCGAACGTGACCATCACGGTGTGGCCCACCGGACCGTCCAGAGTCTGCGCCATGCGCTCGGCCGCCGGGGCATACCGGGCCCGCACGAGGTCGAGCAGGGTCAGTGCGCTGCCGCCCCAGCCGGAGCCGTGACGCTCCTGGAGCGTGCCCTGAGCGTGGCGGGCGAGGCGCAGGCATTCCTCGTCGTCACCGCGAAGGGCGGCCAGGCGTGCCAGGATGCCGTGCAGATGCCGCAGCCGCCCCGCCTGCCCGGTATCGTGCGCGATCCGCCGCGCCTCGGCACCCGACTCGGCCGCCTCGGCGTAGCCGCCGCGCAGGATGTGCGCCTGGGTGAGCAACTGCAGCGCGTGCGGCAACGCCCCGATGAGGCCCTTCTCGCGGCACATGTCGACCCGGGCCGCCGCCAGCTCGCAGGCCGCGGCGTCGTCTCCGGTCATCAGCGCGCTGAGCACGGCGTAGGTTCCCGTGACCTGGTCGGTCGTGGCGGTGCCCCTCGCGGGTATTGCCTCCCGCAGGAGCGGCAGGCCCGCCCCGGCGTCGGGCGCCCGGGGCGGTCGCGCTGCTGGTGGCCATTCCGAGAGCGCGAACGCGCGGGGCATAGAGTCGCGTCGTGGTGTTCCTCGAACCGGACGGTCTCGTCCTGATCACCGATGGCGGCCTGGCGACCGAGCTCGAGGCGCGCGGGCACGACCTCTCGGACCACTTGTGGTCGGCGCGGATGCTGGCCGACGCCCCCGACGAGATCAAGGCCGCTCACCTGGCGTTCTTCCGGGCCGGAGCGGTGATCGCGACGACGGCGAGCTACCAGGCCTCGTTCGACGGGTTCGAGGCACGTGGCATCGGCCGGGACGACGCCGCGCGGCTGCTGCGGCGCAGCGTCGAGCTGGGCCAAGCCGCCCGCGACGAGGTGGCCGACGACGGGCGGGAACGCTGGGTGGCTGCATCGGTCGGCCCCTACGGTGCGGCGCTGGCCGACGGATCGGAGTACCGGGGCGGGTACGGGTTGAGCGTGGCCGAACTGGCGGCGTGGCACCGACCCCGCCTCGAAGTGCTGGCCGGCGCGGGACCGGATGTGCTGGCACTCGAGACCATCCCCGACACGGACGAGGCCGAAGCGCTGATGACCGTGATCTCCGGGATCGGCATCCCCGCGTGGCTGACGTACAGCATCGACGGCGATCGCACACGCGCCGGGCAACCGCTGGCCGAGGCGTTCGCCCTCGCACGGGACGTGCCCGAGGTCGTGGCGGTGGGCGTCAACTGCTGCGCTCCGTCCGACGTGTCAGCGGCGATCGCCGTCGCAGGCGAGATCACGGGAAAGCCGGTGATCGTCTACCCCAACAGCGGCGAGGGCTGGGATGCTCAGGGACGCACGTGGACGGGTACGTCGCAGCACTCCGGGCAGCAAGCACAGCAGTGGGTCGCCGACGGCGCGCGGATCGTGGGCGGATGCTGCAGGGTGTGCCCGGCCGACATCGGCAAGATCGCCCGCGCCGTAGTCGGCGCAGGCTAGCGTCCGCATCCGGGTGGCGTGAGGGGGCGGGCAGGTGCCGCCCCCTCACGCCGGTCAGGTCAGCCGACGCGCAGGACGATCGGTGCCGACTGCCAGATCCCGGTGTACCGGACGGTCTTGCCGGGGACCGGCGCCTCGATCTGCATGCCGTCACCGGCGTAGATCGCGATGTGCCCGGGCGACCACAGCAGGTCGCCAGGTCGCGCCTCGCTGAACGGGATCTCGGTCCCGGCGTAGCGCTGCTCGGAGGACGTGCGGGGCAGGTTGATGCCGACCTGCGCGTACACGTACGAGGTGAACCCGGAGCAGTCGAACCCCGCCGGGGTCGACCCACCCCACAGGTACGGCACCCCGAGGTACCGCATGGCGACCGACACGACCTCGGAACTCGCCGCCGAGGCGGGAATGTCCGCTGCGGCAGCCGAGGCAGCCGAGGCAGCCGAGGCTGCCGCGGCCGCTGCGGCTGCTGCGGCTGCGGCGGCCTCAGCCTCAGCCTGCGCCGCGGCCTCGGCGGCAAGCTCCGCCTGGTACGCCTCGTTCTCCGAGGCCGGCACGACGGAGACGGCCGACTGCTCGACCTTCAGCTCCGTGTCCGGAGCGACGGTCACCACGGGGGCCGCGGCCACTGCCTGGCGCGCCTCCGTGATCACGGCGTTGAGGCCGGTCGCGTCCAGCACGCCATTGAGGGGCTTGCCCGCCACCGACGTGTCGACCGACCCGGCGGCCGGTGCGGCCTGGGCGGGGACGGCGACCAGGGACAGCAGTACGCCCGAGCCGGCCGCGGCCGCCACGGCGGCACGACCGGCGAAGGCGCCGGCCTGCTCGGTGGCGGCGCGGGCGACGTCGGCCAGGACGGGGCGGCGCGCCGCCCGGTGACGACCTCGGCGGCGCACGGCCGGGGTCAGGATGAAACTGGGCTCCATGAAACTGGGACCTCTCTGATCGGAGGAGAACCACACGCGCTGCCCCGCGTCGGGGCGCGCTGAACCCGTCGACGTCGACTCCCGTACGGGGTCGCGCCGGCGGAGGGTGGTCTACGTCCGGGAGATCCCCAGGGCATGCAGCGACGGCGCGGCGGCTACGGCCACGCCCGTCGGAACCTGGCGCGCGTCGCGCGTGCCGGCGGCGGCACGCCACGGCTCGATACACTCCGGCGCCGCGGCGAGGTCCGGGGACGACGCCGGGGCCCGGTCGGACCGCGCCGTCACCGGGCCGCCCTCGTGGCAGTCGTACCTGCCCTCGCCGTGGTGTCCGGAATCCGGCACGACGACGACGGCGTCCGCGTGCGCGCCGCCGCCGTGGCCGGACTCGTCCAGGTGGACGCTGCATACGGCCTGCACGCCGATGACAGCGAGCACGAGGCACATGACCGTCAGGACGCGCGCGAGGTCTCGCCGGGAACCGGCGAGGAACGGTCGAATGCGACGGGTCAGGGTCATGGCGAGCCCAAGAGTAACGGAACGGACACGGTGCCAGGCAACGCTCATCGGAACATCGGTCATGCGGCCTTGCCCTGAGGCCCTTGGCGTGGGTACATTCCCCGAGTAGATACCCCCTCAGGGTATATATGAGTGGCCCACACGCCGCCGTCTTGCCCGTCCGTCCCACCCAGCGAAGGCTGATCACCATGAGCCAGGACCACCACGACCACGACCAGCACGGCGGAGCCGACGCGCACGTCGGCCACACGGACCACGGCGGCCACGCGGGCCATACCGACCACAGCGGCCATGGCGATCACGTCGGCCAGTTCCGGCGCCTGTTCTGGATCATGCTCGCCCTGTCCGTGCCGGTCGTGGCCGCCTCGGGAATGTTCGCGACGCTCCTCGGCTACTCGTTGCCCGCCGTCCCGGGCCTGGCGTGGGTCTCGCCGGTGCTCGGCACCGTGATGTACCTATGGGGCGGGCGGCCGTTCCTGACCGGCGCGGTCAGCGAGATCGGCGCCCGCAGGCCCGGGATGATGCTGCTGATCGGGCTGGCGATCACTGTCGCCTTCCTCGCGTCCTGGGGCGCGAGCCTCGGACTGCTGGACCACCAGCTCGACTTCTGGTGGGAGCTGGCGCTGCTGATCGTGATCATGCTGCTCGGGCACTGGATCGAGATGCGGTCGCTGGCCCGGACGACGTCGGCGCTGGACTCCCTGGCCGCGCTGCTGCCGGACGAGGCCGAACGCGTCGAGGGCGACCACGTCGTCACCGTGACACCGTCCGATCTGCGCGTGGATGACGTCGTCGTCGTTCGCCCGGGCGGTCGGGTACCCGCCGACGGTCAGGTCGTGCAGGGCTCGGCCGGCATGGACGAGTCCATGATCACCGGAGAGTCGCGTCCGGTGTCTCGCACCGAGGGCGACCCGGTGGTGGCCGGCACCGTGGCGACCGATTCCGGGGTCCGGATCCGGATCACCGCCGTCGGCCAGGACACCGCCCTGGCCGGCATCCAGCGCCTGGTCAACGATGCCCAGAACTCCAGCTCCCGGGCCCAGCGACTGGCCGACACCGCCGCCGGGTGGCTGTTCTGGTTCGCCCTGGGCGCCGCGATGATCACCGCGATCTTCTGGTCCGCGGCCGGTATGCCGGACGCCTCGGTCGTGCGCACGATCACCGTGCTGGTCATCGCCTGCCCCCACGCCCTCGGTCTGGCGATCCCGCTGGTGGTGTCCATCGCGACCGAGCGCGCGGCGCGCGGCGGGGTGCTGGTCAAGGACCGGCTCGCGCTCGAGAGCATGCGCACCGTCACCTCGGTGCTGTTCGACAAGACCGGCACCCTCACCAAGGGCGAGCCCACCGTCACCGACGTCCACGTCGCGGGCGGCGACGACGAGGACACCGTCCTGGCGCTGGCCGCGGCCGCCGAGTCCGACTCCGAGCACCCTCTGGCTCGCGCGGTCGTGCGCGCCGCACGCTCTCGTGATCTGCGGGTACCCGGCGCCTCGGAGTTCACGTCGTCCCCGGCGGTAGGGGTGAGCGCCACCGCGGAGGGCCGGCAGGTCGCCGTCGGCGGTCCGCACCTGCTCGAACAGCACGGCACCGGTGAGCTCGACGTCGCCGACCGGTGGCGCGCGGACGGCGCGATCATCCTGCACGTACTCGTCGACGGCCGGGTCGCCGGCGCGCTCAAGCTGGCCGACGAGATCCGCCCTGAGTCCCGCGACGCCGTCGGTGCGCTGCACGCCCTGGGCGTGCAGGTCGTGATGATCACCGGCGACGCCGAGGCCGTGGCCAGGTCCGTGGCCGACGAACTCGGCATCGACAGGTACTTCGCCGGCGTCCGCCCCGAGGACAAGTCGGCCACCGTGCGCCGGCTGCAGGACGAGGGGCACAAGGTCGCGATGGTCGGCGACGGCGTCAACGACGCCCCGGCGCTCGCCCAGGCGGACGTCGGGATCGCGATCGGCGCGGGCACCGACGTCGCGATCGCGTCGGCCGGGGTGATCCTGGCCGGCGACGACCCGCGCTCGGTGCTCTCGGTGATCGAGCTGTCCCGCGCGAGCTACCGCAAGATGAAGCAGAACCTGTGGTGGGCGGCCGGGTACAACCTCGTCTCCGTGCCGCTGGCCGCCGGCGTGCTCGCACCGATCGGGTTCGTCCTGCCGATGTCCGTCGGCGCGATCCTCATGTCGCTGTCCACGATCGTCGTGGCCGCCAACGCCCAGCTCCTGCGCCGCCTGGACCTCCGGCCCCCGGCCGGCACCCGCACGACGTTTTCATCGGCGCCGCCGGTGGGATAGCCTCCGTGCCGTGCGCGTGATCTCGCTCCTTCGTCCGGCCGTCGCCCGGCCTCGGCGACGGCCGATCGGCGCGCTGGTGATCCTGACGGTGATCCTCGGCGTGGTCGTGATGCACTCGATGAGCGGGTCGCCGGCGTCGCACGCGCACCACGTGCCGCACGGCTCCTCCGCCGTCGCCGCTCCCGCCTCGGGGGCGCAGGTCACGGCGGCACAGCTTGTGGCTGCCATCGGCACGGCGGCACAGAACGTGAACGTCCCCACCGTCGGCGAACGGAGCACGGGCGCCTGCCATGACGGGTGCGGCGGCCACGACCTGGCCACGGCGATGTGTCTCATGATCCTCATCGCGCTCCTGGCCCTCGCCGTGCCCGCACGACGGCTCCTGTGGCGGGCCCCGCTCGAGTGGTCGATGCCGCTGATGCCGGCACCCGCCGGTGTCGGCGCCGTCGCCGCTCCTTCCTTGCACGAGCTCTGCATCTCCCGGACGTAGACCCGGCCGCGCCGCACATCGCGCCGACCGGAGAGCGCGACCGTGCCCCGGCACGGCCGTGCCGACAAGTGCTACCCCGAGACGAGTTAGAGGAAGACCTCATGAAGCGCACTCTTTTGTCCGTCATCGCCCTGACCGGCGCACTCGCCCTCACGGGCTGCTCGGGTTCCGAGGAGCCCGCGCAGGACACGACGACCATGGCGGGCGAGCACACGGAGCACAACGATGCGGACGTCATGTTCGCGCAGATGATGATCCCCCACCACGAGCAGGCGATCGAGATGGCCGACGTCGTCCTGGCCGAGCCGGGCATCGACCCGCAGATCACCGAGCTCGCCACGCAGATCAAGGCGGCGCAGGCCCCCGAGATCGAGCAGCTCGGCCAGTGGCTCGACACCTGGGGCGCCGAGCGCGTCTCCGAGCACTCCGGCCACGCGGGGATGGAGGGAATGATGTCGGAGGAGGACATGCAGATGCTGAGCGAGGCCGCCGGCCCCGAGGCCGGCCGCCTGTTCCTGGAGCAGATGATCGTGCACCACCAGGGGGCGATCGAGATGGCGCGGACCGAGATCGAGTCCGGCCAGGACGCCGGCGCGATCGAGATGGCGCAGGCGATCGTCGACACGCAGGACGCCGAGATCCAGGCGATGGAAGAGCTCCTCGCCTCGATGTGACCGACAGGTGGTGTGCCGGCACGGGGCCGGCGCACCACCCCTGCATGAAGGAGCCCGCGCATGCGCCAGACCCTTGCCCGCCCGCATCCCGGCGCCGTGGCGACCCGGGCAGCCGCCGCGGTGCTCGCGGCGCTCCTGCTCGGGCTGTGGTGCGCACCGTCCGCCACCGCACACACCCGGCTCGATTCCTCGGCACCGGCCGCGGGGTCGACGTCGACCACCCCGGTCGCCGAGGTCGCCCTGCGGTTCACGCTGCCGGTGAGCCCGCTCGGCGACGGGGTGGTGATCGAAGGCCCGGACGGCACCGTCGCGGCCGACGTCGCCACCGAGGACGGCCTCGTCCTGGTGGCGACCCCGTCCGACGAGTTGACCGCCGGCGACTACACGGTGTCCTGGACCGCGGCGGCCCAGGACGGCCATCCCCTCGAAGGCAGCTTCAGCTTCACGGTCGCCGGCCCGGCCCCGGGAGGAGAGACCTCCGGAAGCACCGGCGAGCCGTCGGCCGGCGCGACGCCGGCCCCGGGAGAGACCACCGGCGACACCGGCGCCGACGACAGCAGCACCGGGTCACACTCCGGTGCGGGCTCCGACGACGGCCACGACATGGGACACGACCCCTCGGCGATGGACAGCCCCGTGACCGGTGCCGCGGGAACGGTGGCCAGGCTGGGCAGCGCTGCCGCGCTCTGGGGCGGCCTGGTCGCCGCCGGCGGTCTGGCGTTCGCGGGCCTCGTGCTGCGCGGCCGGGACGAGGCCGACGTGCCGTCCGTGCTACGGCTCGTACGGTGGGCGGGCGTGCTGGTCCTCATCGGCCTCACTGTCCGTGTGCTCGCCAGGTCGGTGCTCGTGGCGCACGGCGATCTCGCGGCGGCCGTCTCGCCATCCGCGATCCGAGTCTCACTCACCCCCACGACGATCTGGGACGTCGGCCTCCAGGCGGCCGGCGCCGTCGCGGTGGTGGCGGGTGCCCGGCGCACCCTGCCGGGGTCGTGGCTCGCGATCCTCGGCGCCGTGCTGATGGGCGCCGGACACGTCGTCGGCGGCCACAGCAACACCGTCGAACCGCGATGGCTCGTCGTGACCGCCGACGTCGCACACCTCGCCGCCGCGGCCACGTGGGTGGGTGGCGTCGTCGCGATGGGGCTCCTGCTGCGCGACCGGCGCCGGGACGGGCGCGACCTCGACGCCGCGCTGATGGGAGCTCGCTTCTCCGTCGTCGCGGCCCTGTCCGTGGCGGTGGTCGGTGTGACCGGTGCGGTGCTGGCGGTCAGCATCCTCGACCGCCCGGGTCAGCTCTGGGAAACCAGCTGGGGGCTGCTCCTGCTGGCCAAGATGGGTGTGGTTGCGGTCGTCGGGGCGATCGGCGCGTACAACCACTTCGGCGTCGTGCCGCGGCTCACGGCACGACGTCGCGGGGTGGTGCGCCATGCGGGACGCTCCCGCACGGCGAGCGGCACGCTGCAGCGCAGTGCCGGCCGGGAGACCGCGCTGATGGTCGTGATCGTGCTGCTCACAGCCTGGCTGGTCGCCGCATCGGTCCAGGGCTGAACGGTCGCGATCCTCACGGTCAGGCCTCGCCGAACGTCCTCGAACCGCTGCGGCCGGACGTCACCGGTACTGCGCCGTGATCGGGCACTCCATCGGATCGATGTGCCCGAGCCCCACGCGGTTGAGGTAGCGGATCACGATCCCGTAGGACTCCAGCAGCCCGGTCTCCGTGTACGGGATCCCCCGCTCGGCGCAGAACTCGCGCACGATCGGCTGCGCCCGCCGCAGGTTGCCCGAGGCCATCCGCGGGAACACGTGGTGCTCGACCTGGAGGTTCAGGCCGCCCATCGCCCAGTCGACGAACCAGCCGCCGCGGATGTTGCGGGACGTGAGCACCTGGCGACGCAGGAAGTCCACCTCGGCGTCCTTCGGGATGAGCGGCATGCCCTTGTGGTTGGGCGCGAACGCGGCCCCCATGTACACACCGAACGCCATCATCTGGACCACGAGGAACGCTGCACCGAGCCACGGCCCGAGGGACGCGATGACGAGCACCGGGAACCCGATGAGCCGGATCCCGAGCAGCGACCACTCGGCGGCCCGGTGCTTGATCGCCGGCGTGGTGGCCAGGGCGTGGATTGCGGTCGCGTGGAACACCGGGCCGAACAACGTGAGCAGCGGGAAGAACAGCCAGCCCTGACGCCGGGTCACCCAGCCGAGCAGGCCGGTCCGCCCCTCCGCCTCGCCCGGGACGAACACGAGCGCTCCCGTGGCGATGTCGCCGTCCTTGCCGATCACGTTGGGGTTGCCGTGGTGCTTGTTGTGCTTGCGGGTCCACCACCCGTAGCTGAGCCCGACCACGAGGTTGCCGATGATCCGGGAGAACCATGCGTTGCGCGACCCGCTGGTGAACACCTGCTGGTGGGCGCCGTCGTGCGCGAGGAACGCACCCTGGGTGAAGACGACGGCGAAACCCGCCGCCACCAGCAGCTGCCACCACGTCTGGCCCAGCGTCAGCAGCAGCACGATCGCGAGTGCCAGCTCCGCCGCCAGGGCTACCGTGCGCCATACGTACCAGCGGAACCGTCGCTCCATGAGCCCGGCGTCGTCGACACGGCGCATGAGGTCGAAGTAGTCGTTGGTCTGCGGGTTGCGGGCGGTGCGTGCGGTGCGTGGCCGGGCTGACCGGGCCGGGCGAACCGGGGTGTCGATCGTCATGGGCGCCACGGTAGGAACGCGGTCGTACCGGGCGCGTCCCTCGCGGGAGCCAACTTCACCCCCTACGTGAGTAGTGGGTCCTCGTCCTCGACGACGGGGATGACGGCGGCGAGTTCGAAGCCGCCGTCGGACCGCGCGCCCGCCGTCACCGTGCCGCGGAGGGCACCGACACGCTCGCGGATCCCGGCCAGGCCGAGCCGGGCGCCCGGGGCCGGCTCGGCGGCCCGCTCGGGGGCGGAGTTGGTGATGCGGAGGGTGAGATCGTGGCCGTCGTAGGAGAAGGCGACCGCGACCGACGAGCCCGGGGCATGCCGCAGTGCGTTGCTCAGGGCCTCCTGGACGACGCGGTAGGCGGTGAGCCCGACGGCGTCGGGCACCTCGGCGTCGGTCCCCGAATAGGCGATCTCGACGCCCGAGGCGCGGGTGGAGTCGATGAGGCCGGCGACGTGGGGAAGGCTGGGCAGCGGTGCGGTGGGCGCGGTGTCCTGGCCGCGCAGGATGCCGAGCAGGCCACGCATCTCCCCCAGCGCGCGCCGGGAGGAGGCCGCGATCTCCCCGAACTCCCGCTGAACGGCGTCGTCGAGACCGGGCAGGCGGTAGGCGGCCGTCGTGGCCTGGACGGTGATGACGGACATGGAGTGGGCGACGACGTCGTGCAGCTCACGGGCGATGCGATTGCGTTCCTCGAGCTCGCGACGGCGAGCGACCTCGGCGGCGCTGAGCCGCTGGGCCTCCTCGACGCGGCCCACGCTGGCGATCCACAGCCTGACCAGGAGCCCGACCAGGGCGAACGCACCGCTCAGTGAGAGCAGCACGACGCCGTTGGCCATCACGGCGTCGTCGGCCTCGCGGTCGGAGGCCACGGGCACCAGGACGGTGAGAGCGGGCGCCAGGACCGTGAGCATGGCCCCGGCCAGCCAGAGGGACGCGGCCCAGTACCAAGGGTGGCGCAGGGCGAGGACGAACACGGTGAGGCAGTGGGTGAGCAGGACGGTGACCGGCCACGGCCAGGGCCACTCGGGCGCGGCTCCGGCGGTGATCAGGATCAGGACCAGCGCCCCGGCGACCGACGCGCCCAGGCCCGCCCAGGGCCACCGGACCGCCAGGGCCGCGGCGGAGCAGTGCAGGAGGATGCCGGCCATGGCCGCCGACGGGTGGGTGCCGTAGCCGGACGCGGTGACGGGCCACCCGACAGCGACGAGCACGACGGTGCCGACCGAGACGACCGTCCACAGCCACACGACGGCGCGGCGCGCGGGTGAGACGGGGGCCGTGTCGGTCCGGGTCAGGGCGCGCATGACGGCCGGGAGGCGGGGTTCACGGTGGCGGTCCATCACTGTCAGACTAAGAGGTCGGTACGGGGCGCGGCGTCACTCTCCAGAGCCAATCTCGGGTGCGGGCCGGGCGCCGGGATCGGGATAGGTTGAATTCATGATGTCCTCCCCCGACCCCCACGAGCGGGACATCCGCGTCCTGATCGTCGACGACCAGTCGATGATCCGAGCGGGGTTCGCCGCGCTCCTGGACGCCCACGAGGGCATCACCGTGGCCGGTACCGCCGAGGACGGCGCGGGCATCACCGAGGTCGTGCGGCGCACGCGGCCCGACGTCGTGCTGATGGACATCCGCATGCCGAAGGTGAACGGCCTGGACGCGACCCGCGCGATCCTCGCGTCGCCCGGCACACCACCGAAGGTGATCATGCTGACCACGTTCGACGCCGACGACTACGTGTTCGCCGCGCTGCGCGCGGGGGCCAGCGGGTTCCTGCTGAAGGACTCCCCGCCGGAGGAGCTGACGCACGCGGTCCGGGTGGTGGCCGACGGCGAGGCGCTCCTCTCCCCCAAGATCACGCGGGCACTCATCGCCGACTACGCCGCACGGCCGGACGCGCGGGCCCGGCCCGACGCCACACTGTCCGCGCTGACCGACCGCGAGCTGGACGTGATGCGCCAGGTCGCGGCCGGCCTGTCGAACGCCGAGATCGCGGACGCGCTGGTCCTCGCCGAGCAGACCGTCAAGACTCACGTGTCGCGCATCCTGAACAAGCTCGGCCTGCGCGACCGGACCCAGATGGTGGTCCGGGCCTACGAGTCGGGCCTGGTCCGCGCGGGGCGGTAGATCACGCTCGACCGGGCGCGGGCCTACCCCCTACACGTACGTCATCTCCAGCAGGCGGTCGCGCAGGGCCTCCAGTTCGTCCGCGGTCGAGTCGTCGCCCCAGATGGGCTGGGCGCTGGCGCCGTCCGCGGCGGCGACCACCAGGGCGCACAGCTCCTCGGGCAGCCCGTCCTCCCGGAGGTCCTGCCGCCACCGGCGTGAGTCCTGCTGGGCCAGCTCGCCCACCGACTCGATGGTGGACAGGTGCGCGATGAGCGCCAGTTCCTCGCGGGCCGCGGCGGCGTCCTTCGCGGCGTCGATGGTCACGCGCACGTAGGCCCGCACGAGACGGCCCGGCGCTTCGTCGTCGTCGGCGACGGCGGCCAGGACCGCGGCCCGGAACCGTCCCAGGCGGTCGACGACCAGGGCCCGCAGGAGTTCGTCCTTGCCGGCGAAGTGGTACAGCAGGCCGCCCTTGGAGACCCCGGCGCGGCGTGCGACGTCGTCCAGCGACCCGGACACACCGCGTTCGCGCACCACCCGCGCCGCCGCGTCCAGCAGCGCGCGCCGCGTCGCCTCCTTGTCACGTCCCGCAACCCTGCTCACCTCGTGCACCCCTCCCGGTCCGGCCGCCCTACCTTGCCACAGTAAGCGACGTCACGCGTTTACTGTACCGACCAGACGGTATAGTAAGCGCCATGACCACGACCGCTCACGCCACCGAGATGTCCACCGGCCGCCGGTGGGCCGCGCTCGCCGTCCTCGTCCTGGCGGTCGGGCTGCTCGCCATCGACGGCACCGTCCTGTACCTGGCCGTGCCCTCGCTCACCCGCGACCTCGACGCGACCGCTACCGAGGTGCTCTGGATCGGCGACGTGTACTCGCTCGCCATCGCGGGCCTCCTGGTCACCATGGGCACCGTCGCCGACCGGATCGGACGCAAGCGGCTGCTACTGATCGGGGCCACCGCCTTCGGCGCCGCCTCGGCGCTCGCCGCGTTCGCGCCCAGCGCCGAGGTGCTCATCGCCGCCCGGCTGCTGCTCGGCATCGCGGGGGCGACGCTCATGCCCTCGACCCTGTCCCTGATCCGCACGATCTTCCCCGACGCGCGCGAGCGCACGCGGGCGATCGCGGTCTGGTCCGCGGCCGCCGGCGCGGGCGCCGCCGCCGGGCCGCTGGTGGGCGGCGCACTGCTGGAGCACTTCTGGTGGGGATCGGTGTTCCTCGTCAACCTCCCGGTGGTCCTGGTCCTCGTCGGCGCCGGGATCGTCCTGCTCCCCGAGTCGCGGGACCCCGCGCCGGGCCGGCTCGACCTGCTCTCGGCCGCGCTGTCGTTCGCCGCGCTGGTGCCGCTCGTCTTCGGGATCAAGCACGCGGTGAGCGACGGCCTCGACGCCACGACGGCCGCCGCCCTCGCGCTGGCCGCCGGCGCCGGCATCGCGTTCGCCCGCCGCCAGCGGAGCCTGCGGAACCGCTCGCTGTCCCCGCTGCTGGACATCGACCTCTTCCGCGTTCCCGCCTTCAGCGGCGCGGTGCTCGCCAACTTCATCGCGATCTTCGCCCTCACCGGGCTGCTGTTCTTCTTCTCGCAGTACCTCCAGCTCGTGCGCGGGTTCAGCCCGCTGGTGGCCGGAGTCGCGGAGCTTCCCGCGACGCTCGCGTCGATCGTCGTCGTGGCCCTGGTGGGCGTGGCCGTGGCGCGCCTGGGACGCGGGCGCGCGATCGCCGCCGGCCTGGCCGCCATGGCCCTCGGCATGACCGCGATCGCCGCGGCCGAGGGCACCGGCCACTACGTGTGGCTCGCCCTCGCCCTCGTGCCCACGGGGCTGGGTGTCGGGCTGGCGATGACGCTGACCACGGACGCCGTCGTCTCGTCCGTACCGCCGGCCAGGGCGGGTGCCGCGTCCGCGATCTCGGAGACCGCCTACGAGCTGGGCGCCGGGCTCGGCGTCGCGGTCCTCGGATCGCTCGTGACGCTCGGCTACCGCGCCCGCATCGCCCTCCCGCAGGACCTGCCCGACGACGTCGGTGCGCGCGTGTCCGACTCGCTCGCCTCCGCCGTGGCCGCGGCGGGCGACCGGCCCGACGTCGTCGACGCCGCCCGGGAGGCCTTCGTGGGGGCGCTGCAGGTCAGCTGCCTGGTGGCCGCGGCCCTGACCCTGGCCGCCGCGGTCGTGTGCTGGCGGATCGTCCCGTCGGAGCCCGCCGCGGCGTCACGCCCGCCGGCTCAGGCGCGCGACCTGGCCGGCAGCCGGACGAAGTAGCTCAGCTGGTGTCGCCGTCACCGTCCTGCGCCGTCACCGCGGCGCGCCCCGCCTCGAGGCGGGCGACCGGGACCCGGTACGGCGAGCAGGACACGTAGTCCAGGCCGGCCTGGTCGAAGAAGCGGATCGACGCCGGGTCGCCGCCGTGCTCGCCGCAGACGCCGATCACGAGTCCTGGGCGCGCGGCCCTCCCCTCGGCCACCGCGATGTCGATCAGGCGTCCCACCCCCTCCTCGTCGATCGACTCGAACGGCGAGACGGCGAAGACGCCCTTGTCCAGGTAGGCCGGGAAGAACGCGCCCTCCACGTCGTCGCGCGAGAACCCCCACGTCGTCTGGGTCAGGTCGTTCGTGCCGAAGGAAAAGAACTCGGCGGCGGCGGCGATCCGGCCGGCGGTGAGCGCCGCGCGCGGCAGCTCGATCATCGTGCCGACAGGGACCTGGAGGTCCACCCCGGTGGCGGCGCGCACGTCGGCCAGGACCGCGTCGATCTCCGCGCGCAGGAGGTCCAGCTCCTCGACGCCGCCGACCAGCGGCACCATGATCTCGGGGCGAGGCGTCCCGCCCGCGCGCCTCCGGGCGGCCGCCGCCTCGGCGATCGCCCGCACCTGCATGGCGACCAGCCCGGGGACCACCAGGCCGAGCCGGACCCCGCGCAGTCCCAGCATGGGGTTCTGCTCGTGCTGCTTGCGCACCGCCTGCAGCAGGCGCACGTCGTCGCGCTCCGGCTCGCCGCGTTCCCGGGCGACCGCGACCCTGACCGCGAGCTCGGTGAGGTCCGGCAGGAACTCGTGCAGCGGCGGGTCGATCAGGCGGATGGTGACCGGAAGGCCGTCCATCGCCTCGAGGATCCCGGCGAAGTCGTCGCGCTGGAGCGGGAGGAGCGTGTCGAGCGCCTTGTCCCGCTGCTCCTGCGACTCGGCGAGAACGAGGTCCTCGACGTAGTGGCGGCGCTCCCCCAGGAACATGTGCTCCGTGCGGCACAGCCCGATGCCGCTCGCCCCGAACCGGCGTGCCCGCGCGGCGTCCTCCGGGGTGTCGGCGTTGGCGTGCACGCCCAGGCGCCGGACGTCGTCGGCGTGCCGCATCAGGCGGCGGACGGCGCGCACGACGCCGGCCGTGGCGTCGCCCTCCGCGTCGCCGTCCCCGCCCTCGTCGCCGACGACGGCGCCGCCTGCCCGGCCCGGGACCTGGGCACCGCGCCCGCCCTCCCGATCCTGGCCGGTCTCCCGATCCTGGCCGCCTTCCAGATCCCGCAGGACGGGCGACGGCACGGCGGCGATCTCGCCCTGGTACACCGCACCGGTCGTGCCGTCGACCGAGATGACGTCGCCCTCGGCCACCTCGACTCCCCCGGGGCCGGTGAACCGCCGCCGCTCCATGTCGATCTCGATGCCCTCGACGCCCACCACGCAGGTCTTGCCCATGCCACGGGCGACCACGGCCGCGTGCGACGTCTTCCCGCCGCGGCTGGTGAGGATCCCTTCCGCGGCGACCATGCCGGGCAGGTCGTCGGGACTGGTCTCCCGCCGCACGAGGATCACCCGGTCACCGCCGGCCCGCCGGGCCGCCGCCTCCGCGGAGTCGAACACCGCGGCCCCGACCGCCGCGCCGGGCGAGGCGGGCACGCCCCGCGCGAACGCGGTGATGCCGGAATCCCGGTCGAAGCGCGGGAACATGAGCTGCGCGAGCTGGTCGCCGGTCACCCTCCGCAGCGCCTCGTCCAGGTCGATGACGCCGTCGTCGGCGAGCTGGACCGCCATGCGGAACGCCGCCGCCGCGGTGCGCTTGCCCACGCGGGTCTGCAGCATCCACAACGTGCCGCGCTCGATGGTGAACTCGATGTCGCACAGATCCTTGTAGTGCCGCTCGAGCCTCGCCATGATGCGCATCAGCTCGTCGTAGGAGCGCCGGTCGATGTGCTCGAGCTCCTGCAGCGGGACGGTGTTCCGGATGCCCGCGACGACGTCCTCGCCCTGGGCGTCCCGGAGGTAGTCGCCGTACACGCCCGGCCGGCCTGTGGCGGGGTCGCGGGTGAAGGCCACGCCGGTGCCGGAGTCGCGGCCGAGGTTGCCGTAGACCATCGCCATGACGTTCACGGCGGTGCCCAGGTCGTGCGGTATCCGCTCCTGGCGCCGGTACGCCCGGGCGCGGTCGGTGTTCCAGGACTCGAAGACGGCGCGGATCGCCATGCCGACCTGCTCGCGGGCGTCCTGCGGGAAGTCGCGCCCGGTCCGGCCGCGCACGATCGCCTTGTACTCGGCGACCAGATCCCGGAGGTCGGCGACCCCGAGATCGAGATCGCTCGCCGCGCCCCGGGCACGCTTCATCCGTTCCAGCGTGTCGTCGAACAGGCGGCCGTCGACGCCGAGCACGGTCTTGCCGAACATCTGGATCAGCCGGCGGTACGAGTCCCAGGCGAACCGCTCGTCGCCGGACTCGGCCGCGAGCCCCGCGACCGAGGCGTCGTGCAGCCCGATGTCGAGGACGGTGTCCATCATGCCCGGCATCGAGTACATCGCGCCCGAGCGGACGGACACGAGAAGCGGGTCCTCGCTCGCGCCGAGCCGCTTGCCGCGCTCGGCCTCGAGCCGGGCGAGGTGCCGGTCCACCTCCTCCGCCAGCCCCGGCGGTTCGCGGCCCTCGGCGAGGTAGTACCGGCAGGCCCCGGTGGAGATGGTGAAGCCCGGCGGCACGGGCAGGCCCAGGTTGGTCATCTCCGCGAGGTTGGCGCCCTTGCCACCCAGGAGCCTCTTCTGCTCCTTGCCGCCCTCGGCGAAGTCCTGGACGAAACGGCGGGCAGCGTAGGACGTGCGGTCATGGGGGCAGCGGGGAGCACGGGGAGCATCGGTACGGTCGGACATGGGACCTCCTCGTCGCAGATCCCCTCGATATCACCACCGTACCCGCGGGACCGAGAGCCCGCGGAGCCCCTGGCCTCGGTCCCTTCTGCGCGGCCGGCGGGGCGCCGCGGCCGCCGGGCCACCCGGCGAGTTCGGCAGTCCGTCGTGGCATCGGTTGGTCGAGCCACCAATGCCGCGACGGACTGCCGACCTCGCCGGGGTCCGGATCAGCAGTACAGGTTGCCGCCGGGGTCCACCCCGAGCTGACCGGTGAAGTTCAGGTACTTGTCGACGCGGCTCTGCACCTGGGCCGGATTCCCGCCGTTGCACTCGATGGCGCCGTTGATGCTCCGGATGCTCTCGCCGAACCCGGCGCCGTTCACCATGGCCGCGTGGCCGGTCATGGTGCCCGGGCCGCTCTGGGTGTTCCAGTACCACAGCGCGGTCTGCCAGGCGACAGACGAGTTGTTCTGCACGAGGCTCGGGTTGTGCAGCAGGTCGATGCCCAGCGCGTCGCCCGCGGCCTTGTAGTTGAAGTTCCAGCTGAGCTGGATGGGTCCGCGGCCGTAGTACTGGTCGTGGCCGGCCGGGCACCCGTAGGGCTGGGAGGTGTCGCAGTAGTGCGGGTAGTTCGCCGTGTTCTGCTCGACGATGTGGACCAGGCCGCCGGTCTCGTGCGAGACGTTGGCGAGGAACGCGGCCGCCTCCCGCCGCTGCACGGCGTCGCTGCCGGTCGTGGCGAAGGCCGGGAACGCGTCGAGCGCGTCGACGAGTCCGGCGTACGTGTAGAACGGGTTCCGGCTCGGGAAGAACTGGTTGAACTGGGCCTCACTCACGACGAACCCGTCGCCGGGATCGACCGGCGGCTCCCCGCCGCCGTCGCAGGCTCCGAGCGACTCCCACACTCCCCACTGGCCGGTGGTGCCGGGCTCCTCACCCTGGGTCCACCACTTGGCGCGCCAGGCGCTGCCGGCGTGCGTGACCGAGTTGCCGCCGACGTAGACCGCTCCGCTGTTCCACGCGGACGAGCTGCACTCGACCGGCTCGGCCTGGGCCGCGGTGCCGGGGATGATCGTCGCCCCCGCCGTCAGGAGCGCGGCGGTGAGAACTGCGACAAGGAAGGGCTTTCGACGTGACCTCACGTAAACCACCTCGTTTCGTGTCCTGGGCCGCCGGAGACGCCGACCGCACTCGTCAAGGACCCCGACGGCTTATTTGTTCGGGACCTTAGCAAGGCCCCTGGTCGCCACGAATGAGGGATTCCCACAGGACCGGTGCCGCGCGCACGGTGCTGCCCGCACGGCGCTCCGGAAAATTACGGATCGGACAAGGACGGCATTTCGTGGTGCGGTGTCGGTGTCCCGTGGAACACTCGTCGCATGCTCGAACTCGCCACCGGTAGCGGCCTGGCCATGGCAGCCGGCGTCAACGCCTGGATCCCGTTGCTCCTGCTCGGACTGTTGTCCCGCTTCAGCGATCTCCTCACGCTGCCCTCCGGCTGGGGCTGGCTGGAGAACCCGTGGGTGATGGCCATCCTCGCGGTACTCCTGGTGCTGGAGATGACCGCGGACAAGATCCCGGCCCTGGACTCGGTCAACGACGTCGTCCAGACGATCATCCGGCCCACAGCGGGAGGTATCGCCTTCGGGGCCGGAGCGTCGTCCGAGACGGTCACGGTCCAGGATCCCGAGGCGTTCATGGCGGGCGGCGAGTGGATCACCGTGGTCATCGGCATCGTGCTGGCGCTCGTGGTGCACGCGGCCAAGGCGGGCGGCCGGGTCATCACGAACACGGTGAGCGGCGGGACGGCCGCCCCGGTGATGAGCACGGTGGAGGACGTGGCCGCCGTCGGTATCTCGTTCCTCGGCATCACGCTGCCGTTCCTCATGATTCCCGTGCTGATCCTGTTCGTGATCGGGCTGTGGATGATCGTGCGCGGCGTGCGCAAGCACCGGCGGATGAAACAGATCGACAAGGCGTACGGCGCAGCCACGTAGTAGCGGCGGCGCCCGGCGGCACCGCTGTGGGGTGAGGCTGCGGGAACCCGACGATCGCGCAGGTCTGCAAGACTGGGAATCACATCTCCCCGAGTTCAAGGAAGCCCATGTCTCGCACCCGCCCGTCCGCTGTCACCCGCGCCGTCCGGCGTGCAGGAGCGCGACTCGTCTGGCTCTGTACCGGGTACCGATTCGCCCCCAGCAAGGCGCCGGACCGGCCCACGATCTTCGTCGGGGCACCGCACACCTCCAACACCGACTTCTTCCTCATGCTCGCGATCGCGTGGGAGCTGGACCTGCACATCAAGTTCCTCATCAAGGACTCGTGGCTGCGCGGCCCCTTCGCCGGGCTGATCCGGGCACTCGGCGGAGTCGCGGTCGACCGGAACGACCCGGCCGGGCTGGTCGACCAGCTGCTGCGCGGCGTGCGATCGGGCACGGTCTCGCACCTGGTCGTCACCCCGGAGGGCACGCGGGGCGGCGGCTCCGGATACTGGAAATCGGGCTTCTACCGGCTCGCGCGTGCGGCCGCGATGCCGGTGACCCTGGGCTACGTGGACGGTGACCGGCGGGTCGCGGGCCTGGGCCCGTCGCTGCGCATGACGGGCGACGTGCGGGCGGACATGGATCGCATCCGCGCGTTCTACGCGGATAAGTCGGGTGTCCGCCCGGAGAACCGCGTCGAACCCCGCCTCCGCGCGGAGGACGACCCGGGCGAGGACCAGGCCGCGGCGTGACCGCCGGGCCGGTCCAGCGGATCGGGCCGGATCGGGCCGGCTCAGACCGGGCCGGGCCGGGCCGGCTCAGCCAACCCGGCTGTTGAGGGACGTTCAGCAGGGCCCCGCAGACCCTTCTGGACCGGATAAGTGAGTCCGCGACCCTGATGAACGCGAGTCAGTAAGCTCCTGGCCATGAAACTGCGGACCGCCAAGCTGATCGACGCCGCCGCCGGCGCCCGGGTGCATCACACCACCTGGGTCACCGCCTACGGCGACCTGCTTCCCGCGGACTTCTGGCGGACCCATACCCTCGCCGAGCGGACCAAGAGCTGGCAGCGATCACTGATGCGCGGCTTCGCGCCGACGCTGGCGGAGGTCGACGGCGAGATCGTCGGCCTCGCGCACGCGTCACCGGCACGGGAACAGCACGGCGTGGAGCCCGTCCGCGACACGCAGCTCTGGATGCTGTACGTCCTGGGCGACCACCACGGGACGGGGGTCGGCCAGGCGCTGCTCGACGCCGTCGTCCCACCAGGCGCACCGTGCCAGCTCTGGGTCGCCGAGGACAACCCCCGGGCCAGGCGCTTCTACGAGCGCAACGGCTTCGTCGTCGAGGGCGCCCGGATCACCGACGACAACTTCGCGAACATCACGGAACTCCGCATGGTGCGCTGACGCGAGGCCACCCGCCGCCCCGGCGAGCGCCGCGAACGCGGCACGCCCGCCGCGCCCCTACTTCTCCAGCTTGCGCGCTTCTTCCTCGGTCTGCGCGGCGCCGTCCTCGTCGCCGCTCTTGCGCAGCATCCCGGCGAGCGAGCGCAACGAGAGCGCGTCGTCCGACTTGGCCAGACCCGACGTCGCACCGCGCGCGCTGCGCCACAAGCCCATGGCCTGCTGAGCGACGTCGAGCGCCTTGCCCCGCTCCTCGTCGCCGACGACGTTCGAGCTGAGGTCGGTGAGCGCACGCCCCATCGCCTCGCGCTGCTTGGCCGGGTCGTCGTCGAGACTCTTGAAGACCTGGACCGCGTCCCGCACCAGGGCCGACGCCCCCTTCTCCTCCTTGTCCCGCCCGCGCTCGGCCATCGCGCTGCCGAACGAGAGGAGCGCGACAGCGAAGCGCGAGACCGTGCTGCCCTGGTCGCCCGGGATCTTCTCGGCGCCGCGCTCGACGAGGGCATGCAGCGCCTCGGCCGCCTTCTCCTCGAGGCCACCCCCACGCCGCTCGGCTTCGGCGGGCTCGGCATCGGCATCGGCAAGCTCGGTCGCAGCGGACTGGGCGCCGGCGGGCGCGGCTTCGGCGGGCTCGGCACCGACAGCTGCGGTGCCGGCAGACTGTGCGTCGGCGACCTCTGTTCCGACGCGACCGGCATCGGCAGTCTCGGCACCCACCGGTTCGATACCGGCGGCCTCGTCGCCGCCGGCCGCCTCGTCGCCGCCGGCCGTCTGCTCAGCGTCCTGCACCGGCCCGACGCCGTGCCCCTGCTCCTCGATCGCCTCGCCCGCACCCGACGCCTCGCGCGCCACCGCATCCCCGGCAACCGGCCCCGCGGCCTCCACGACGTTCTGCTCCGCACCCGGCTCGCGCACCGTCTGACTCCCATCGTTCATGATGGAAGTGAAGCTACCAGAACCGGGCAAACAACCGAGGTCAATAAATGTCCCCGAAGTCAGGGCGACGGTGCGCTACTTCCGGCGCCCGCCGGGCTGCTCGCCCGGGTCGACGATGATCTTCGCGCCGTTGCCAGCGGGCGGCGGCGTTCCGGTCGGCTTCGCGGCGTCCCGCGCCGCGTCCGCCGCCCCCTTGGCGGCTCCACCGGCCGCCTTCGCGGCCCGGGCGGCACGGAAGGCCGTGACCGCCTTGTAGAGCGTGTAGCCGGCGACGACGACGGCGACCGCGTCGTCCGACAGCCCGAGGATCGGAATGGCATCCGGGATCAGATCGATCGGGCTCGCGATCGTGCCGATCGACGCAACGAGCGCGATGATCTGCTTCCAGTTCATGCCTTCGAACGTAACGGAATTCTTCGCGACTCGCCAGACTTGTCCCCAAAGACCGTGATGCCGGAGCACTCCGGCACCGGACACCGGCCGTCAGACGTGGACCGGCTCCTCGGGGACAAGACGGCTCGTGTACCCGGCGGCGACGAGCCGATCGAACGCGACCTGTACGCCTGGCGGGACCTCCTGGTCCGTCGCGATGAAGCCCTTCTCCGCGTACACGGTCAGCCGCTGCGTGTCGCCGACGAGCATGTCGATCACCCGGTCCACGTCGCCGATGCTCGACACGTACTCGTCGAGCGGCAGCGGCGGGGAGACGCAGTACGCCTCCACCTCCGGCCACACGACCTGACACGTCGCGAAGACGCGGCGCTGGTGGTACGGCTTCGTGACGAACATGACCGATCTGGCCTCGATCGAACGCTGGTCGAGCATCCTGCGGCTGTACTCGACGTTCTCGGCGGTGTTCCGGGCGAGCGGTTCCACCAGGACGGCCTCGTCCGGGACGCCCTGCGCGACGGCGCGGTCGCGGTATCCCACGGCCTCACCGCGCGGGAACGCCTCGAGCGTGGTCGTCGCGTTCGCGCCCGTGAAGACGATCTGGGGGAAGTACCCCTGGTGGTAGAGGTCGGCGGTGTAGTCGGCGACCCCGGTATCGTGCCCGCCCAGGCCGATGCACACATCGACCTCACGTGGATCCTGCCGCAGGTCGTGATAGTTCCACAGCGTCTCGACGTCTTCCCGCACCCCCGCAGGGATCCTGACGTTCGGCATATCCGGACCATACGTCCCAGAGCGCCGCACGGCACGAGCGGGCGTCTCGCCCCCTCCCGTCGGTGTCCCCTGACGGGCCTCTTCGTTCATGTCGCCCACGCGCTTCCGGTCGATTACCAGCGGCATGCGCAGACAACGTAGCGGAAGTTTCACCCATTTCACGACCCTGCGTCCGTGATCCCGGATCGGCGCGATCACTGGGATCATGCCGCGGCGCACGCGCCCGCCCGCGCGTCCGCGACCTCTGAGAATCCGGGCCCTACCTGCACGTCCTCCTGCCGTCGGGCCGCGCGTCGATGTCGAAACCGGCAGCCTCGACGACGCGTCGCAGAAGCGCGAATGTGGGCTCGAACTTTCCCGACTCGATCCGGCTGACGGTGGACCGCGAGACACCGGCCAGCTCGGCCAGCACGCTCATGCTCAGATCCCGCTCCCTCCGGACGCGGGCGACGATCTCGGCTGCTGTGCTCACGGTTCCTCCGCACTGTGATGCCTGGCTGGACGCACGACAAGGCCCGCCGGTCGGCGATCCGCCAGCAGGCCTTGCCCTGCCCCGAGCCTATTCATCTAGTTTTCCATTGTCACGTCCGATCAGTCGGCGAACGGCGAACGGTTGCGCCTACCACCGGCGTCCGGTATTGGCCCGTCATATGCCGGTCAGCCAAACCCAGTACTCTCTGCGCTCATGAGCACCGTCTCGATCGCGCGCACCGCGCGACGCCTCGCCGCCGAGCATCCCGCGTGGATGCTGCTGCGGTCGGGAGACGCAGCGGCTGCCATCACCCTGCTCGGACAGCACCTCGGCCAGGACACCCGCCGCCTGCCCGAGGCCGACCTCGTCGAGCGACTCGAGGACGACATCGCCGAGCTGCGGCGCCAGGGATTCACGCTCCCGCACTCCGCGGGGCCGCAGGTGTCCGAGTGGCTGCGCGACGGCGTCCTCGTGCGCCGCCCGGGCGCACGGGCCGACGGCGGAACGGGCCCCGAGCAGCTCGAGCTGTCCGACGGCGCCCTCGCCGCGATCACCTTCGTCGCCGGCCTCGCCGGCCCGCACCCCGTCGCCACGCCGACCCGCCTGTCCATCGTCCTGGACGCACTGCGCGACCTCGCCGTCGCCGTCGAGCCGGACCCCGAGGCGCGGCTCTCCGCGCTCCGGGCCGAACGGGCGCGGCTCGACGCCGAGATCGAGAGCGTCCGGCGCGGCGGCGCGACGCCCCTGGGCCCCGCGAGCGCCGCAGAGCGTGCCCGCGAGATCCTCGCCCTCACGGCCGGCATCCCCGCCGACCTGCTGCGCGTGCGCACCGCCCTGACCACGGCCGACGCCGAGCTGCGCCGCGGGCTCACGGAATCCGGCCCCGCCCGGGACGCGTTCGTGGACGACGTGTTCCGCGGCGTCGACCACCTCGCCGAGACCCCTGCCGGCCGGAGCCTCACCGACCTCGGCGCGGTGCTCGACGCGGGCGAGCACGACGCCGTCGCGCACGTCACCCAGCTGCTGAAGGCGCCGGGCGCCGCGGCGGAGCTCACCCCGGCCGAGGTGGCGGCCCTGCGTGGGCTCGTCGGGGACCTGCGCGCGGCGACGGACGACACCACCGGCACGATGACGGCGCTGCGCCGCGCGCTCCAGCGGGCGGCACGCTCCGGCGACCTCCCCCAGGAGCAGGCGCTGGCCGGACAGCTCCGCGAGGCCGAGGCCACCGCGCTGGAACTGGCCGACGAGGTACCGCTGCACACCCCGACCCGCCTGACCCTGAAGCTCGGAGCCGTCTCCCCGGCTTCCCCCGCCGGCATCCGCCCGCACGACCCTGCCGACGACCGCCCGGCTCCGCTCGTGCGGCCCCGGCCGCCGTCCGCCGACGCCCCCACCGACCTGGCCGCCCTGCGCGCGCTCGCCCGGTCCGCCGAGATCGACGAGGACGAGCTGCGCGGCAACGTGAACGACGTCGTGGCACGCCGGGGCAGCGCCACGGTCGGCGACGTGCTCCGGGCCCACCCCGCGACGCAGGGCCTGGCGAGCGTCGTGGGGCTGCTGTCGCTCGCGGAGCGGCACGGGCGACGCGAGGGTGACAGCGAGGACATCACCTGGTCCGGAGCCCGGGGCAACCTGCGTCGCGCCCGAGTACCCCGCCACCGCTTCGAGGAGCCCGTCCCGTGACCGGACCCATGGAACATCTGAGCAACTCCCGCCCGGGCGGAAGCGGACCGGCACGCGGTGTCCGGCCGGCGCGGCCCGACGACACCGGGCAGCACGCCACCGCGCCCGAGAGCGCGCACGGCGCGCCGTCGTCGGACCCCGACGCGATCCCGGCGGAGCCGACCGCCCGCCTCTGGCCGGGCGATCCGGGGACGCTGCCGGCCGCCGCCCGGCGGTCGCTGGCGGCCCTGGTCCGTGGCCCGTACCTGTCCGCCGCCGACGACGAGACCTGGGGCGACCTCCTCACGCACCTCGACGCGGTCCGCGGGCGGCTCGCCGACATGTACCTGGACGTGGTGGTGGACCACGAGGAGCAGATCGCGTTCGTCCGCGACGCCATCTCCGCGCCCGACGCGCCGGCTGTCGTCCAGGAGGTCCCGCTGTCCTTCCTCGACACGGTGCTCCTGCTGCACCTGCGCACGCGCCTGCTGGAGTCGCCCGGGCAGGAGGTGGTGGTCGAGCACGACGACGTCGTCGAGCACCTGCACCCCTTCCGGCGCCGCAGCGGCACCGGGGCGACCGGGTACGGCACCGGGTTCGACGTCGGCATCGCGACCGCGTGGGACCGGCTGGTCGAGGCCGGGATCCTGCGCCACGTGGGCCCGGGACGGCGTTGCGTGGTGTCCCCGGTCCTGCGCACCCTGTTCGGGGCGGACGAGATCCAGGCCGTCCAGGCCGAGTACGCACGACTCAGCAGGGAGGGCCTGTGAGCCTGCAGCACAGCACACGACCCGGACAATGGCGCCTCGCCCGCATCGAGGTGGTCAACTGGGGCACGTTCACGGGACACCACCGCGTCGACGTCGCGCGCAAGGGCTTCCTGCTCACCGGGCACTCCGGCTCGGGCAAGTCGTCCCTGGTCGACGCCGTGGCCGCCGTCCTCACGCCGCCGTCGGAGCTGCGGTTCAACGCGGCGGCGGCCGCGGCCGTGGCGGGCGGGCGCGAGGACCGGTCCGTGACGAGCTACGTCCGGGGCGCGTGGCGGCACCGTACCGACGGCGCCACGGGCGAGGCCGTCGCCGAGACGCTGCGCCCGGCCACGACCTGGAGCGGCGTCCTGCTGCGGTACGAGAACGGCTCCGGCCAGGTCGCGACGCTCGTCCGCCTGCTGCTCCTGCGCCGTGCCGCGGCGCAGGCCGCGGACCTGTACGTGTACCAGCCGGGCGAGGCGGACCTCCTCGAGCTGGAGCCCTTCGTCCGCACGGGCCTCGACGCCCCCGGCCTGCGCGCGCATCTGCCGGAGGCGACGGTGTCGGACCGGCACGCCGGGTTCGCGGCCGCGTTCAGCGAGCGCCTCGGCGTGGGCGACCCGAGCGCTCTGGTGCTGCTGCACCGCACGCAGTCGGCCAAGAACCTGGGCAGTCTGGACGACCTGTTCCGCGACTACATGCTGGACGAGCCGATCACGTTCGGTCTCGCCGAGGCAGCGGCGCAGCAGTTCGCCGAGGTGTCGCGGGCCCACTCCCGGATCGCGGACGCGCGGCGGCAGGTGGAGGCGCTGGACCGGCTCGCGCCGCTGTGCCGCCGGTTCGACGACGGCGCGAGGACGGCCGTCCAGGCGGCGACGCTGCACGGTTCGCTGGAGCCGTACCGGGACGCGCTCAAGCTGGAGCTCGCCTCAGCCGCTCTGGGCGACGCGCAGCGCTACGAGGACGCGGCGGCGCACGACCGTGACGCGGCGGACGCCGAGGTGGAGCAGGCCGCGAGCGCCCACCGGCAGGCCGTGAGCGTGCTGCAGGTGCGCGGCGGCCAGGCGTTGGCGACGCAGGGTGACCGGCTCCAGCGGGCGGGTGAGATCACTGCGTTGACCCGTACGCGGCGTGGTGAGCTGGCGGCGGACCTGGAGTCGGTGGGGCTGGCGGCGCCGGAGTCGTTCGGGGAGTTCTCCGCGCTGCGGGAACTGGCGCGGTCTGAGCTGTCGGCGGGCGACGGTGCCGGGTCCGGCGCCGTGACCGGGTCGATGCCGGTGCTGACGGGTGCGGCGGCGCAGATGCGCAAGGCGCACGAGGCGCGCGCGGCGGTCGCCGCGGAGCACGCGGCGATCTCGGCGCAGGTGCAGGCGCTGCGCACGTCGGGGAGCAATCTGCCGGCCGACCTGCTGGCGGCGCGCCGTGCGTTGTGCGACGTGACGGGGATCAGCGAGTCCGCGCTGCGGTTCGCGGCGGAGCTGCTGCGGGTCCGTCCGGGCGAGGAGCGCTGGACGGGCGCGATCGAGCGGGTGCTGCGCCCGCTGGCCACGACGCTGCTGGTGCCGTCGGCGCACCGGGACGCGGTGCGGCGCGCGGTCGACTCGGCGGATCTGGGGACCCGTCTGGAGTACCGGGTGGTGGGGGTGCGCCAGGACGCGCCGCGTGCGGCGTCGAGCCCGGACTCCGTGATCCACAAGGTGGAGGTGGCGGACGGTCCGGCGTCGGGCTGGCTGCAGCGTCACCTGTCGGACTACGACTACCTGTGCGTGGCCGACGCGTCCGGCCTGGACGACGCGGAGCGCGCCGTCACCCTGGCGGGTCAGGTCAAGCATGCGGGCGATCATGTGACGAAGGACGACAGCGCGGCCGATCCGGCCACGTGGGTCCTCGGCGGGGACGTCACCGACAAGCTCGACCACCTGCTCGGCAAGGCCCGTGACGTGCAGTCGCGCCTCACGGCGGCCGAGGACGCCGTCGCCGCCGCGACGGCCGCGGAGCGTGAGCGCCTGCAGCGGGTCTTCGCCCTGCGGCAGGTGCGGCGCCGTGAGTGGCACGACGTCGACATCGAGTCCGCCGAGCAGGATCTGGCGGAGGCGCAGCGGACGTTCGACTCGCTCCTGTCCGGGACGCAGGACCTGGCGGCCGCCGAGCACGACGTCACGGGCGCGGAGCGGCGGCTGGCCACGGCGCGCGAGGCCGCGTCCGTCGCGGCGGACGTGCTCGCCGAGGCGCGGGCGGCCCGGCGGGCGATCGAGCGGGTGGTGGACGAGCTGCGCGGGACGGTGTCCGGCACGATCCCGGAGGAGCACCGGGCCGAGCTGGAGCGACGTTACGCGGAGGTGCGGCCGACGGTGACGCACGACGTGGTCGACGAGGTGTCGCTCGTGGTGTCGCGCGCGCTCGACGGCGAGCGGGAGGCGGGACTGCGTGGTTCGGGCGCGGCGGAGCGGGAGATCACCGAGCTGCTCGGGGAGTTCCGGCGGAGCTGGCCGGCCCTCACGAGGGACATCGGGGCCGGCGTCGGCGACCGGGGGCGTTATCTCGAGCTCGGTGAGGAGATCCGCACGCGGCGGCTGCCCGAGCTGGAGGACGAGCTGGAACAGATGCTGTCCGGCGGGGCGCAGCGGGCGCTGGACCGGCTGGCCGCCGAGATCCGGCAGGCGCCGTCGGTGATCCGGGAGCGGATCGTGCCGGTGAACGAGTCGTTGCGCCGGTCGGAGTACGCGCCCGGGCGGTTCCTGGAGATCCGCGTCAAGGAGCAGCAGCCCGCGGCGGTGCGCGAGTTCCTGGACGCGCTGGACGGCCTCGCGACGGACCGTCGCACGGCGATGCCCCGGCTGGAGCGCCTGATGCGGCGGCTGGCGTCGGCGGACCCGGCCGACCGGGCGTGGCGTGCGCTGTGCCTGGACACGCGGCGGCATGTGCGGTTCACGGGCGTCGAGCTGGACGGGGCGGGGCTGACGCTGGACGTGCACGAGTCGTCGGCCGGGCTGTCGGGCGGGCAGCGCCAGAAGCTGGTCGTGTTCTGCCTGGCCGCGGCCCTGCGCTACCGTCTCTCGACCCTGGACGACGGCACGCCGGCCTACGGTTCGGTGATCCTGGACGAGGCGTTCGACAAGGCCGACACCGAGTTCACCCGGACCGCGATGGATACGTTCCGGGACTTCGGGTTCCACATGATCCTGGCGACGCCGCTCAAGCTGTTGCAGACGCTCGAGGAGTACGTCGGCGGTGTGGGCCTGGCGACCTGCCCGGACGGCCGGGACTCGAGGATCGACGTGGTGACCCTCGACCCGGCCCCGGTGGCGGAGCGCACGTCGGCGGCGTAGGCGCAAGGGGCTCTCGCCGCGGCGAGTTCATGGTCGGTCGGATGTCGTGTGGTCGGTCGGCTGTCGGATGGTCGGTCACTCGGGCGGCCGACCATCCGACAGCCGACCGACCATCCGACATACGACCGACCGGTGGCCGACGTCAGGTGGTGGCGGCGCGGGCGTCCTTGATGCCTCGTTCGTAGGCCTCCTGGGAGCCCTCCCGGAACAGGTCGTCGGCGCTGGGGCGCACGAGGGTCCGCGCGCCCGGGCCGTCGTCGTCGGACACGTACCGGGTGAGGCCGCGCACGACCGCTACCGCGCGTCCCGTCGCCTTGCCCCGGACGAGTTCGGTGGCGGAGGCGACCTCGTCGGCCACGGCCGTGACCGTGACGTTCAGCGGGCGGCCGTGGCTGTCGGTGCCGCCGCGCAGGTCGTCGGTGGGCGAGATGCCGGCGGCGCCGATCGCGATGTCGACGAGCGCGTCGCGCCACGGCCGGCCGGCGGTATCCGTGACGACGACGCCGAGCCGGGCCAGCCCGAACCGGTCCCGCAGTGCGGCGCGGATCCGGCGCGCGGACGCGTCCGGGTCCTGCGGCAGGAGCAGGACCGTCCCCTCGGGGGTGTTGGACGCGTCCACGCCCGCGGCCGCCATCACAAGTCCCAGCCGGTTCTCCACGATCCGCAGGGGCGCGCCGTCGGGGCGCTCGCGCACCGCGACGACGCGGACGGTCTCGTCGGTGATGGCCTGCTCCCGGTCCGTGGCGGCGATCGCCCGCCCTTCCGCCTTGGACACGATCTTCGAGGTCACGGCGACGACGTCACCCTCGGCGGGCCGGTCCCGAGGATCCTGCGCGGCGAGCAGGTCGCCGATCGCGGTGCCGAGGTCGGTGCCGGGGGTGATCTCGGGCAGCCCGTCGGGCGCCCACACGGTGAGGCGGTGCATGGCGGCATTGTCTCCCGGCGTCTGGCTCGGCTGGGCTGGGCTGTCGCATAGTCGGCCGGATGTCGGGTGGTCGGCCGGATGTCGCATGATCGGCTCCCCGGGCAGCCGACCACCCGACATCCGGCCGACTATCAGACATGGCGCCGACCACAGCAGCCGCCGCCCGACAGGTGGCCGACGGCGGTTCCGGGTGCGTTACTGCGTGAGGTCGGGGAGCACCTCGGCCGCGTAGGCGTCCAGCCAGGCGCGCGGGTCCGGGCCGGTGTCGTGCACGTAGAGGCGGTCGAAGCCCAGGTCGAGGAGGCGTTGCAGGTGCTTGCGGTGCTCCGCGAGGTCGTGCGAGACGAGCACCCGGCCGGCGAAGTCCTCGGGCCGGAGCAGGCGAGCCACGGCCGCGATGTCGTGCGGGGACCGCAGGTCGGAGCGGGGCAGCCGGGCGGCTCCGATCGGCGGGTTCGCCAGCAGGTTCTCCTCCGCCCGCGCCGCGTCGGGCGCCCAGGAGACGGGGACCTGCACCACCTTCGGCATCGCGTCCGGATCCTTGCCGGCCTCCCGCGCTCCCGCCGCGAACCGGTCCAGCAGCACCTGGAGTCGTTCGGGCGGCGCGGCCATCGTGATCAGGCCGTCCGCCTGGCGGCCGGCGCGGCGCGCCGTGACCGGACCACCGGTGGCGACCAGGATCTCCGGGACGGTCTCCGGGGTGGTCCACAGCCGGGTGGCCTCCAGCCGGAAGTGCTGCCCGGCGAACCGGACGTCGCGGCCGGGCGCGGCCGTGAAGAGCTTCTTGACGAGGTCGACGGCCTCGAACAGGCGCGCGATGCGGCCCGGCGCCTCGGGCCAGTAGTCGCCCGTGACGTGCTCGTCGACGGCGTCCCCGCTCGCCACGCCCAGCCAGTGACGTCCGGGGTTCATCGCCGCCAGCGTCGCCGAGGCCTGCGCGAGCACCGCGGGATGCATCCGGTTCCCGGGCACGGCGACCGGGCCGAGGTCTCCCGCGGTCCGCTCCCCCAGCGCGCCGAGCACGTCCCAGACGAATCCCGCCTGCCCCTGCCGGGCCGTCCACGGCTGGAACCGGTCGGTCGCCATCACGCCGCCGAAGCCGCGCTCCTCCGCGTACACCGCCAGTTCCACCGCGTCCCGCGGATGCAGCGCCTCGAGCATCGCCGCCAGTCCGATCGTCGCCACGACGCCGACCCTAGCCTGAGCCGGCGCCGCCCGGCGTCGGCTCTCGGGCGGCCGACCGCATCACCTACGCGCGGCCGGGGCGGGGCTTGGCACGCTGCCGGACCCAGGCTGTGGCCTCGGTTCCGTCCGTCCCGGACGCCATGGCGTACTTCCGAGCCGCCTCCTGCGTCATGCCGCTGGCGATGAGCTCGTCGATCTCGGCGAGGATCTTCGCCGGGAGGGCGGCAGTGCCGGGTGCCGCGGCGCCGAGGTGGTCGAGCAGCAGGTCGAACCGGCGTTCCAGCCTGCGGAGGCTCCTCGCCGAGGGCCCGAGGTTGCCGGTGACGTTGACGACCAGGATGACGAAGAGAACGATCAGGATCAGGGTGAGGATGAACTCCATACCAGGACGTTAGCGGCGCGCCTCGGCGGCGCGGTGAGTTTCCCCGGGACCCGGGTCGTGGCGCCGGGCGCGACACGGGCCGTGCTCGCGTCCCCGTCCTGCCGGGCGAGCGCGGGGCATGGGGAAAGGTCCCCACCGCGCATACCGCGGCGAGCGACGACAAAGTAGCGTTCGCGCTGGTAGCGTCCCGGGCCTGAGGGCCGGAAACGACGTCGGCCCGATGACCGGTGAACGCGACCAAGGAGACCGATGCGGTCCATGTCCCACCTACGCCGGACCGGCGCGGCGCTGCTCGCCGTCGGCGCGCTCGCTTCCTGCACCGCCGGTGACGACGACGGCCCCGCCGAGCCGCCGCCCGTGCTCGACTCCGCGACGACGGAGTACGCGGCGGCGTACGACGACGCCGTCGGCGCGCTCGCGCAGAACATTCCCGAGGTGGAGTGGGCCCCCAAGGACCGCTTCCCGCACCTCGGGGAGCAGGCCGACGGCGGGTGCGTACTCTTCCTGGCCGAGAGCCTGGGCGAGGGCGACCTGTACGAGCCCAGCGGCGGACTCACCGAGCTCGCCGCCGTGCTCGACCCCGTCCTGGACGAGCACGGGTTCGAGCCCGTGTCCGAGGTGATCTATCCGGAGAACGGCGGCGACGTGTACGTCACGGCCACGGACCCGGCGGGCTGGGAGCTCACGGTCGCGGCCTATCCGCCGATCGTGGGGATCTCGGGTCCGGTCGAGACCGACGGGTGCGACGAGAGCGTGCTCGACGGGGCCTGAAGCGCCTGGCATCGGCGGTGGACGACGACGTGAGCTGGGTGTCATGAAGAGTCCGGCCCGGCGGAGTGCTCTTTCGTCGAGTGCCTCCCTCGGGAGACCGCGCCGAAGTCTCGACGCGGCATCAGGCGCTCGAGCACTCCCCGTGCGGGAGCGCTCGGGGCGCCGACCACGATGCATCTCGCATCGACGCGGGCGAGTTCCTTCTCCAGCCGAGCGCGCGCGGCCGACAGGAGCGCGTCGCCGGGCAGGATCACGGCATCGGCGTGCGCAGCGGCGGCGTGCTGGGTGAGCTGACTGATGGTGGTGCCGTCGCGCTGGTCATTGACCATGTGGACGAGTACGTAGCCGCGGTCGGCGGCGTAGCCCTGGACGTGGCGGCGTTGTGAGTCGTCGCGAGCGTAGCCGACGGCGATCGGGGGCCCCGGCACGTCGGGTGCCGCACCGCCATCGGGGATCAGAGAAAGCTTGGGCATGGGCTGTCCTCCTGCCAGGGTCGTGCTGGAAGTGGGGCGGCGAAGCGGGGCACCGCTGTCGCGGAGCCATGACGGTGGCGGTCAAGTCGGGTCTCGCTCGTCATGCCGCTCTCATCGCCGTGTTCGTGCCGTGCGCCGCACGCCCAGTAGCGCGGCGAGCACGACGATGTACCCCACCAGCAGCCAGGTCATGAAACGTCCTCGCGCGCTGCTCGTCGTACGTCCAGGGTGTACGTCATGGCGCCGTTGGCATCCACACGCCATCGAGGCTCGTTGCCGGCGGTGCGGGGGAACGCGTACCCGGCGTTTGCGAGGTCCGGCATCGTGATTCCGTCGGGCAGGTCGATGCTCGCGCGGCGGGCCCAGTCGGTCCCTGGAGTTTCGGCCCAGACCTGACAGTCCGCCAGCGCAGGGCCGGTCCCGGCGAACCTGACCCTTACGGCCGTCGACGAGCCCGAGGTGTGCCACCGCTCCACCGCCACCGCCAGCATGCGTGCCAGCGCCACCGTTTCCTGTGGGAGCGGCGCGTGAGGCCTGCCTGCGTCCGGCCGGGCTGCCGCCGCGTCTTGGACCGAGGGCAAGGAGTTCAGGACGTCGACGACGCCAAGGTCGGCGATGCTGCCGGTGACTTCGTCGGCCGCTGCCTTCACTCGGGGTCCGGCCTGCCCCATAGCCACGCCTCTCCCGGCCCAGAGCAGGGCTTCGATGTCGTTAGCGGCGTCGCCCACGAACACGGCATGGTCCCGGAGTATCCCGAGCCGGTCGGCGACGATCTGCGCTGCGGTAGCTTTCGTGACCGCAGCGGGTGTGATGTCGATCTGACCAGGGCTGGCCTGGCTGACCGTGACCCCGAGTGCTCGCACCCGGTCGGTGAGCCGGAGGGCGACGTCTGGGCCGCGCAGGATCATCCGGGGACTCCGGCGCGCGGCCAGCGTGTCGAGCATGACGACCTCCTGGTCACCGTTGAGGGTGCCCGCTGGAAACCTCTCCGTGACCCAGTAACCCCAGCCGACTCGCTCCACGGCGATCTGCACGCCGGGCATCACCGCGTGCGCCACCAGCCCCACGTCCAGCGTGTGCTGCTCGACAACCTGGAACCCGCCCGTAGCGTCGGGGTCCAGGCGGGCGATCACCGCGCCGTTGGATGCGATCACCCACTCCTGGTGGAGTCCGAGCCGTGCCGCGACCGGCAAGATCCCGGCCACGGACCGGCCCGAGGCAAGCACGGCGTGATGTCCGGCCGCGCGCACCCGGGCCACGGCGTCGACCACCTTCTCCGGGATCTCTATCGCACCCTCGTGGACGAGCGTGTTGTCGATGTCCATACCGACCATCCACGAATCGGAACCCGCCAGACGAGCCGTGGCCGTCAACGGCGTGTCTCCCGTGTCGATGCTCATGATGCGTCCTCCGTCGGGTCCGGTCCTGCCAGCACGTCTCGGAACTCCGCGGTCAACTGGAGGTACACGATGCACTCGATCGGCAGCACACCGTTGCGCGGGCGGATCCATCCGGCCCAGGTCCACAAGCTCCCCGCGCGCCGCTCCAGGCCCAGATCGTCGGCCAGAACCTGCGCCGAGATGATGTCCGTAGCCGCCACCATGAATCGCACAGCAGGGACAGTGAGTCCGTCGGTGCCGATGGTCGACGTAGGCGTCACGCCCAGCCCGGCCAGGTCGATTCCGGCGCGCGTGATCACCTCGACGGCGTCGCACAGGTCCGTCAGCGCCAGGGATGGCGCCTCAGGCAGAGCTGTCGGCTGCATTACTCAGGTCCCTTCGTCGTGACTGGCTTCTCGTGAACGGTTCAAACGTGTTGACGGCCCGGTTCACGGACCCTCTCCGCGATTCGCGGGGTTCTCCCCGCGCGAGTTCATCGGGTGTCCACGCCGACGGAGCAGGCAGTGGCATGGACGTGGACCTCGACGCCGTCGACCAGGCCGGTCAGTTCCTGCTCGGGTGGGATCACGTGCAGGTGGAGCAATGATCCGGTCAGGCCCAGATGGCCCGCCAGCCTCACGCCGTCGTCCAGCACACGGGGACGGATACGCACCACGCCCGTCTCACTGACGATCGTCGTCAGATGCTCTACCAGGAGCCCGGGAGCGATATCGACCACGATCCTGCGGGCCACGTCCATCGCCCGCGCCACAACCACCGGGGTCGAGGCACTCGAGTGTGGGGCTCTCCCGGCCCGGGCCTCGTCTGGGACCACCCGGACCGGGAGAGGTTCAGGGCCGAGCCACGATGCGAGGCTCGGTTGGCGGGATGCATGAGTGCCCGCGCGCTGGGGTGGGAACGTCGGGCCGTTCACGCGGACCGGCCGCTCACTCGGTCGGTCAGGTTGGTGGTGTTCTTCATCGACCGGTCTCCCCAGATGCTCGGTGCGGCCGGCACATGGCCGTGCCGCTGATGCTCGAAGACGCCGAGTTACGGCGCCCATCGAGACTGACCGAGGCCGCTCACCGGACGATGGAAATTCCTTCCAGTTGGAATTTCTTTCCAACTCGTCGCGTCGGGTTCTGTGATCCTTGTTTCTGGAGGACGATTCAGACAGGCTGAATTCCTCGGCACCCGCGAGAGAGGGACACCATGAGCACCGGGATCGCTCCAGAAGCGACGATCGGCGAACGTATCCGCTGGTACCGCCAGGGATCTGGCCGGTCTCAGGCCGTTCTTGCCGGTCTCGTGGGACGTACCCCGAACTGGCTGTCCAAGGTCGAGCGTGACGAGATCCCGGTCGACCGGTTGTCAGTCCTGATCGACCTCGCCCGAGCACTGCATCTCAGGGACCTCAGTGATCTCACAGGCAAGTCGTTCAGCCTCGCGCCCGACGGGCTCCCCGAGCATGACGCCGTAGCCGGGATCAGGCTCGCCCTGTCGAGGCCGCCGTCTCTGCTTGCGTCCACAGCTCCTGGCGCGCCGTTGTCCGTCAGCGAGCTGACCGACCGCGTGGCCCGCGCTTGGACGATGTACGAGACGGCTCGCAGGCGGTACGCCATCCTCGGGCCGGAGCTACCCGGGCTCCTGGCCGACGCCATCCGCACATCCCGCACTGTCTCGGACGAGCTGGAGCAGAAGGCTGCCCTACGCCAACTCGTGTCCACTTATCACCTGATCCAGATGTTCGTCCGACGCCTCGGAGAACGGAACCTCGCCCGCGTCGCGGCCGACCGCTCCATGTTGACCGCGGAGGACGTCGGAGACCCGCTGCTGATCGCAACCGCGGCCTGGAACGTCTCCGGGCCCCTGCTCGGCTCGCCGCATGTCGGGCAAGCACTCGAGATGAACCTGCAGACCATGGAGCGTCTGCGCGCGCACGTCCAGGACGAACCGACGCCGGTGGCGTTGTCCGCATATGGAGCGCTACACCTGACAGCGCTCATCGCAGCCGCACGGGTCGGTCAGGAGTCGCGTGCCTGGAACCTTCTCCACGGTGCTGCCAAGATTGCTCAAGCCCTACCCGACGGGGCGAACCACACCAAGGCGTACTTCAACACCACGAACGTGGCCATGCACGCGGTACACCTTTACGTCGAGTGCGGCGAGGCTGCTGAGGCGTTCCGGGCCGCACGAGACGTGACCTTGCTGGACGGCGTGCCGCTGGAGCGCCTGACCCGGTACCGCGTCGAACAGACGCAGGCAGCGCGGCTCACCCGTGACTGGGACGCAGCACTGGAGTCGTTGTTGACGATCGAGCAGGAGTCGCCCGAGGAACTGCGGTACCACGTACTGATCCGCGAAACACTACGAGAAATGCTCGCCAAGCCCCCGAAGGGGCGACGACAGGAAGTGCAACGCCTCGCGGAGGATGCCGGCGTGCTGTAGCCCGCCGAGGCAACCCTCTGGTGCGATCGGGAGTTCACACCGATCACCACACCCTGAAGCACCCAGTGCTGCGTCGTGACGCCCCAGCGCCACTCGACGTAGTCGACGGACGGCCCTTCACGTCGCGATCGCTCTGAGCCCAGCGCGGTACTCCGCACCCTTGCTGTATTCGAAATACGCTTCGCGAGTTCGCATGTAGGAAAAATAAGCCGTACTGTCCCAAAAATTCGCTCTACGCTTGAGCTCGATGATCGAGGTCGCAACGCAGTGACACCATCCCCCATCCCGACGGCCGGCCCTACGCTCAGCACGGCGCTGCAGGATCTGAGACAACCGCCATTTGGGCCCGAGCTCCTCGCCTCGGTTCCCTACGTCGATGCTGTCGGCTGGCTGCCGGCGTTCGGCGGCACCGAAAGCAAGATCCGAGGATGGCTGATCTTGAGCGTGGCCGCGGGAGCCATCCTGAGCGAGGACGCGCGACGCACTATTCGGGAAGCCGTCGAGTCGCTGTCCAGCGAGACCGGACGAGCCGTCGGCACTCTTGTAGTGCAGGGGGAAGGAGCAGCACACCGCACTGCGACCCGATCACTCGTCGCACGGCCTGACGGGTCTGCACTGGAGGATCTTTGGCTGTCGAAGACTGCGGTCTCAGTGATAGGCGAGTTGCCGTTTGCGAACCTTCCGGCGCCGGGCAGCCGCGCCTCCAGAGCAGAGGCGATATCGGTCGGGCGACAGCTCACAGCGATGACCAGCGGCCTGGCATTGACCGGATCCGGCGTCGCTTCCGACCTCACGGAGCAGTCGGTCGCTGCCATCCGAAGGCTTTCCCTGTTCCACGGAGTTCTGTCAGCGAGCGTGGAGGATGCTCTGGGCGTACTGCGCGACCTCAATCAGCTCTCCCCGGAAGAGGGTGCCTGTCTCCGCGCCCTGGCAGCCGGTGAAGAACCTGGGCTCGGTGTCAGCGCAGCACATACTGCAGCCGTCGTAGCTGGCATATGGGAGCGGGCGGCTACGACCTACGCTCGCCGGGGCATCGGTGAGGTGCGCTGGAACGGAACTGCCAACACGCCGAGCTGGGACCTGAGCCTCCCGCAGTCCTCCGCGATGACCATTACCGAGGTCGGTGAACGGATCCTGCTGCTCCGCCGCCCTGCCTCCGACTACCTGTACCCCGGGTTGTGGACCATCCCGGGTGGATACCTCGAGGTGGGCGAGCGACCCGAAGACGCAGCACCGAGAGAAGTCTTGGAGGAGACCGGAACTTCACGGGAGATCCGCGCGATGGGCGACGGTCGGCCGATCCTTTCCGATCGCCTGGCCGCCTTCCCGTTCGTCAGCCGCATCAGTGAAACAGACGACGTACGCATTTCAGAGCACTCCGCGTACTCGCTCGTGCCTCTACGTGACGCACTTCAGATGGCCCTGACGCCCGAAGCACGCCTCGTCCTTGAGAACTACGCGGGCCAACGAATGGGCGCCGGCAAGTGACAGTGAGCAACGGCACCCGCATATTCATGAGCCCGGCCACGGCGCCTACGGCATTGCACATCGGCACGATCCGCTCGATGGTCGTGGTCGATGCCCTGGCCCGCGCGCACACGGCAGCCGGCGGTCACGGGCTCCGAGCGGAGGCGTGGAGTCTGGCAGGCCGCAAATTTGAGGCCCTATACGCGACATCCGGCCTCTCGGAGGATGAATTCATCCAGCAGGCAATCCAGAGCGGTCGCGCCAGCACTGAGTCATGGGAAATCGCACCGACGCCGCTACCGACACTCCGCCACGACGAACCACGCGTGTCAGCCGCACTGCGGACCCAGGTCTCGGAGCTGGCCGAACAGGGCCGAATCCAGCTCCTCGCCCGGCCACAGCACCGCTGCTCCCGATGCGACCTGACGATGCCACTGACCAAGCACGAGACGTGCTTCCAGTGTGGCGGACAGATCCTGGCTGACAACACGCCGGCCTGGTATCTCCACATCGACCGGCGCGCAATCATGGAGCGCATCGACGAGTGGCAGTGGTCGTCGACCAGTGCACGATCCCGATTCCTTGCACTGAGAGACGGCTATGAGTGGCTGCGCATCTCCCAGGCAGGGCTGACAGTCGGACCGACGTCGCCTCTCGACCCGAACGAAAGGCTCGATGCACGTGTCGTCGCAGCGGGCCATCCCCTGGCGCTCAGCCAGCTAGGGATTGACGCTCCCATCACACTCGTCAGCGGAGTCGACATCCTCCGAAAGCTCCATCTCACCCTGTGGGCGATGACGACGGGGAGGTCTCCGATCGACCGCGTGTTCGCTCACGGCCTGATCTTGACGCACGGGCGCAAGGTGTCCCGCCGCGCAGGCGCGCAGCGGCCGACAGTGACCGATCCGATCGAGATCGCAGCGATGCGATGGGCACTCTTGGGGGCTCCCGAGGCTCGTGACACGGACCAAGCAGCGCTCCGTATCGCGGAGGCACGGAGACTGATCATCAAGCTCAGCCACGTCGACAACTATCTGAGGCGACACCGCCCTCCGGGAGTAATCGATGTCGGAACCATGATGGGTGAGCACGTACTTCGCGTTGACGAGGAGCTTCAAAATGGCGCCCCGAACCGGATCGTTGCCGCCCTCAGCGCGTTGGTGATGCATGCCTCGCGCGATGTCATCCCGCGTTGCCAGGCAAACGGTGGCTACAACAGCTTCGGGGTTCTCAATGCCATGGCCAGCGCAACAGAAGTTCTGACAGGTGCGACACTTGAAAAGATCGGCCAACGATTGGTTCCCGCGTGAGAAATATATCAATCTCGCTGATCGGATTCGGATACTGGGGGCGCAACCTCGCTCGCACTATCGACCAGGGCGACCGCACGACGTTGTCCGCGATCATTGAACCCGATGGCAATCACAGAGATGCAGCCCGAAGAGCATATCCTGGCACCGCCGTGCTGGAGAATATCTCCGAACTTGGTCGAGCCAGAGACACCATCGACGCGGTTGCCATCGCATCCCCACCCGCGACCCATGGCAATCTTGCCATCGCAGCCATGGAACTGGGGCTCGACGTACTGGTCGAGAAGCCACTCGCTCTGAGCCTGGCGGAGGCTCGCGACGTCATCGATCGAGCGGAGCGCCTCGGCCGGGTCGTCATGGTCGACCACACGTTTCTCCACAGTGATCTGACGTCGATCGCAAGGAACCTTTCACGGTCCGGAGCGGTCGGAAAGATACGACGGATCACTTCCCGCCGCTTGGCTCCAGGAAAGCGCCGTCCGGACATCGACGCGCTCTGGAATCTCGCTCCACACGACATCGCACTAATCCTGAACTTGGGAAGGGGGAAAGCCCGGACAGTCCAGGGAGAACCATCCTTCATACAGGGAGAAGGCAACGCTGTCGAGTTCCGCGGAACCATCACCCACGACACCGATCTGGTTGGCGAGTTCCACGTGAGCTGCAATTCACCCGAACGTGTGCGCGACCTCAGGCTTGAAGGTGAGAGCGGATCGATCGTGGTCGACTACATCGCACGGACCATCGCAGTCACCAATCGTGGCTCCCGGATCGCCTGGCGTGCAGAAGAGCGAGAACCACTTGCACGTGTCGTCGAAGCATTCGCCGACCGAGTCGTGAGAAGGAACATCGATGAGAATCACCGAGCGATAGACGTAGTAAGGCTCCTCGATTCGCTAACGAACGAAGGTCGTGATATTCCATACGCAGAGCGTGGCCCTGGTCTCGCTTACCCAAGTGCATCGAAGTCGACGTCGATGCCGTCGGGTGAGGTCCGCTCTCGGTAGCCGAGACGAGCCTCGCCGGTGAACCATTCAACGTGCTCGGACCAGGAAGCTACCGGAGTACCGCGCGTGAGCTCGCGTATCTCCACCGCCTTGCCCAGCAAGTCGTCGCGGGCCGTGACGTGTACCCCCGTGCCGGGTAGCTCCGCGATCTGGAGGGCACCCTCCTGATCGGTTCCGCGCGGGAACCGCTCGAAGAGGTTCACGATCGGGGCGTAGTAGGCGGCGAGGAACGGCAATGCACCGACTTCCCACCGCAGGCCCTCTGCATCCGGTTCGGGGTCGACGACATTGAGATGTACGCCGTCGCTGCGATAGTGGCTGATGCAGCCAACGGTAAGCCACGGCGGGTGCCCGTCGATCGCCGTGACAGCAGACTTCTGAGATCGAACATTATTTAGAAGTGCCTGCTTTACGTCCTTCCGTCCTTTCGCTTCCGCAACGAGCCAATCTGTTCCGGCGGCCGCCCCACGTTTTGGTCCGTTCAGGCGAAGCCCCAGGAGATCCGGCCTCTTCTTGCTGGCGAAAGTGACGTCGTGCACCTTTTGCATTTTGCTGACGTGGGTCAACCACGGCACCCGAACGATCTTTTTCGCCCAAACGCTCGTCAGTGCCATGCCCAAGTAGTAGGACACGTTGCCCTGCTCGGTTGAGTCGAGATTCCTGAACGCAACTGTCGGTGTGAGCCGGTCATTGTCGGTCTCGAAGTACGCGATCATGCACGACACGCGATGCACCATGTCCGCTATCGACAACGTCCGCGGATGGTGCAGGTAGTTCGCTTCCCGCCCGACCGTGATCGCCGCCTTGAGGAGTTCAGGCCAACGGACACTCATCAGTGAGGTGCCGTCCAGCTCGGGGCGCTCTGGTGCGAAGTCGGATCCTTCCCACGGCAAGTTGAAACGCCGCCACATCAGCCTCATACCTGTTCCGCCAGCATTCGCCGCGCTCGTAGAGGGCAGCCCCAGGAGTTCAATTCTCGCGCGTCACCACAGGTCACAGTAGGCAGGATACGGCCACGGCCCTGTTGAGCGCCTCTTGTCGGCCGACCCACACCCGGATGCCACTAACTTCCGCGGAGGGCCCAGGCACGGACTGCAGGCGGCCAAGCACCCGGACGAGGGAGGCGCGACCCGCCCGCAGAGGTTCTGTCCGGTAGGTGGCCCAGTAAGAGAGGACTGAACAGACCCGCCCGCCTTGCCTCACCGCCACCGGCCACCGCGGCGTCCATTCCCACCGTCGTCTGCGTCGAGTAGGGCAAGCGCAGCATGGACTTCGGCGACGGCTTCCTCCCGATCTTCGCGCAGAGTCAGTGCTGGCACGGACTCCCGCGAGTCGGATCGGAACTCAACACTGCCCGAAGCGCTCCGCTCCGCGAACGTCGGGCGCGTTGCTTCCCCGGTGGCATGCGAGACGGTCAGGACGGTCGGGTCCACACCAGAGACGCCCAACGATGTGAGCGAGGATCTCAGGGCTGGCCAGCCCCCTGCTGGGTCGGCGGCAAATTCGTCGTAGCGGAAAACACGGGTGCTCTCAGCCGGCAGCTTCTCGAGGTTGCGGTAGAAGCGGATCCACAAATCGACACGGTCCGAAGTATTGGGACCTGCCCACGCAAACCCCTGGCCATAGGAGCGCTCCAAACTCGCACACACTCCAGGCAATTCCCTGAAACACAGAAGAAAGCGCGCCTCGGGCAGCACCTCCAAGATATCATCGACCGCAAGAAGATTCCAGGGGTCTGAGTCGCAGCAGAATTGGGCCGGGCTCGTCGTTCGATAGAACTCTGCCGTGGATTGCGCTAGGAACCGCTGATAGTCCGCTTTCGCCGGTGCGAGTGAACGACCCCACCTCAATTTGTTCCACACCAGATAGACACCGGCCAGCTCACCCAGATGGTGAACGTTCGATGCGCTGCCGAGCAATGCACCCATCATGGAAGTGCCGGACCGTGGGCTGCCGACAACGAAGATCGGTACAGATGAATTCATGTACGCTCCCGTAGCTGGATCATCAGGAAGAGGGTCTGACGATGCCGGCTACTCCTTCTGCATAGCGCGCAGCATCGGAACGAGCGCCTCGATGATCTCCTTGCTCTCAGCGTCAATGTCAGTGCGCCCGGCGATTTCGCGAGGGTCGATACACTCGAATCGAGACGGACTCGACGCCCCGTCTTCGGTGTCGCAGATCAGATATGCGCCGCCCCCGACAAGAATCGGCTCAGCTCGGGGTATCACGACGCGTCCGGCCGCCCCGTGTTCCACGGCGAATTTCGCTGCGTTCACGCTCAGGTCAGCTGACTCGGCGAAGCCCAAGACCAGGCTCATCCGTTCTTGCGAGGCTTGCACTTCACCGTGCGGCCTCAGGAAGATCCTTCCCGTGTCGCTGAGGACCATGCCTACGCGCGGGGCTGCCAGGTCCCAGTGCAGGCCAGCATGTCCATCGACCCAACGGATGTCGGTCCGGCCCGAGGTCCGATAGTCGTCGACGAGTTGCTGGTGGATCCCCTCCATCGCACTGATCCCCTGGACGACGTCGGTGACAGTCAGGTCCGCGTAGGCGGACGCCCTCTTCCGCTCGCCGAGCTGTTCGAGGAGCGTGAGCGTCTCGTGCGGCAATAGCGCCCGCTCCGTAAGAAAGTCCAGTGCATCGCGCCACCCCAACGCCAAGAAGCCATAGAAGATGGCGACATACTCCATGCAGATGAGTGGTCCGCGTACGAACTCCGCCTTACCATGCGGTGCGAGTTTTTCGTCAAAGACAAACTTGCGCATCAGGTAAAGGAAGGATGCCACGACCCTGATGGCTTCGGCACGCGTCTCGCGCGGTTCAGGCTCAGGAAACTCGCTGAAGATGTTTCGCCCAAAGAGCGGTATCGCAGTGCGGCTGGCCTGCAAGATGTAGAGCGAAGCCCTATTCTTGTGCATGAAGAGATGATCGTCCGCCAGTGACGGATCGGCGTCACCGAGCGTATGACAGTTGACGCTGATGGGGTATCCCAAAACCTGCTGCGCGGAGTCGCGCGCGCGTTGGATGGCGACCGCTGCATCTTCCGTCAGCTTGTCAAGCAACAGAACAACATCTGCATTGCTGTTGCGATGCACGTAGCCCCGCGACCGACTTCCCATCAATACTGCGCCGATCGCGGCCGGCACAGGAGAAAAAGCGCGAGTCAGCTCCCGTACCATTTCTGGATCGACCACTCGCGTTTCGAGCATCTCCGAAACCCGGAGCCCGGGAGGGAGCTGCGCTCCTCTCGTCGGGGGATGTGTTTGAGCCGAGCTAGACACTTGGTTCGTCCTCCGACGCTCATCCATGGTCCCGGCGGAACTCCTTCATGAAGTTGATAAGCCGGTCCACGCCGGCTTGAGGGACAGGGTTGAAGAGAGACGCTCTCAGATGGCCAACCCTCCGGTAGCCAAGGAGACCGACCATGCCGCACGCCTCCGCCTCCACCACGAAACGCCGCTCCAGTTCGGGAGTCGCCAGCGCGAAGGTGACATTCACCGCAGATCGGGACCCTGGAGCGGCAAGACCCCGATAGAACCCTTCTGACCGGTCGATCAGGTCGTACAACGCCGCAGACCTCTGCGTCGAGCGCTGGGCAAGGACCTCGAGCCCGCCTTGGTCGACGCTCCACTCCAGCATCAGTCGCAGCACGTGGACGGTCGCCAGCGGTGGCGTGTTGTGACGCGACTCCGTGGCGAGGTGGACCCTGTAGTCGTCGACTTGAGGCACAGGTCGGACCGGATCCGGAAGATCTCGGCGAACGACGACGACCGCCAAACCTGGCGTCCCCAGATTCTTATGCGTCGTCGAGTACACGAGATCGTGCGACACCCAGTCGACAGGACGCGTCAGGAGGTCGCTGGACGCGTCGCTCACGAGCCATGCACCATCCGACGGTGCGGGGGCATGAGCGAACTGCGTTCCGAACTCGGTGTTGTTCGAGGTGTAGTGCACGTAGCGCGTGCCAGCCGCAGCCTGGAGGTTCTCGACGTCTGGCAGCTTTCCGTACGCGTCCGCCGCGCCCGAGGCCGGTACGTCGACCCTGCCAAAGGTTCTCGCTTCGGCGATCGCGTACTCGGAAAAGTGGCCGCTGGAGATGTAGCTGGCAATCCCTTCGCCCGGAGGGAGGAAGTACTGCGGGATCATTGCGAACTGGCGACGCGCGCCGCCGTGCAGCATCAGCACCTCGTGGCTGGAGGGGATTGCCAGCAGGTCCTTGAAGAGCGCTCGGACGTCAGCCATCTCTTCCAAGAAGGCCTCAGACCTGTGGGGAACCTCAAGGACGCCCACCTTCAGACCTCGGAAGCTGGCAACAGACTCCGCGAAATGTTCCTTCACCGAAGCCGGAAGCATGGTCGGCCCTGGAGCGAACGAAACCGTCGAAGTTTCGCCGCCCCAGGGCGTTGACGCTTTGAGATCTGGCACAGAGGTCGCTATGCCGTTTCTCCCTGCTGCGAGACCTCGGCAGGAACAGCCGGTGATCCCTGGACGTCGATCTCAGTGGACTCGATCTCCATCCACTCGATGCCTTCGATGACCCGACCGGACTCTTCCAGATCGCCCCCTGCCTGCTTGGCAAGGACGAGCGTCTTCGCGGGGCCCTGAACCCGGACCTCCGTAAGTTCAGTCTTCATGGACACCTTGGCCCGCGACTTGACGCCACGGATCCCGCTGAGAACGACGCCTGCAGCCGAGAACAGCTCGGGGTCCTCCAGAGCCTCACCGACCTCGTCCGGAGTCGGCCAGGAGGCCAGGTGGACCGAGCCGTCGTGCGACCAGGACCACACCTCTTCCGTCACGTAGGGCATGAACGGCGCGAGGAGCCGGACGTGTACGTCAAGCGCGATTGCCAGGGCGCTCCGCGCCGAATCGGCCTCCGGTCGGGAGCTGTAGGCGCGCTCCTTCACCAACTCGAGGTAGTCGTCGCAGAAGGTCCAGAAGAACCTTTCGGCGCGCTCGAGGGCCGTCGTGTAGTCGTAGGCCTCGAATGCCGCGGTGGATTCCTGGATCGTCGCCCGGAGCCCGGCCAGCATGGAGCGGTCCAGCGGCTCGGTGACTCGTCCACTCGCACCCGCACTCATCGTCAGCACGAACTTCGCCGCGTTCAGGATCTTGACCGCCAGCCTGCGGCCGACCTTCATCTGCGACTCGTCGAACGGAGAGTCCAGGCCGGGGCGCGCCATCGCAGCACGCCAGCGGACAGCATCCGCACCGAACTTGTCGAGCGCCTCAGACGGCACCACCACGTTGCCGACGGACTTCGCCATCTTCTTGCGGTCCGGGTCCACGACGAAACCCGAGATCATGTGGTGCTTCCACGGGAGCACCCCGTTCTCCTGAACTGAGCGGACGACCCGTCCAAAAAGCCAGGTCCGGATAATGTCGTGCGCATGAGTGTTCAGGTCCATCGGGAACGTACTCGCGAAGAGTTCCGGGTCGCGCTCCCAGCCGGTGACGATCTGTGGGGTCATTGCCGACGTGGCCCACGTGTCCATCACGTCGGGGTCGGCACTGAACCCGCCGGGCTTGCCCCGCTGCTCAGCGGTGTAGCCCTCCGGCACATCGATGGTGGGATCGATCGGAAGCCTGTCCTCGCTCGGCGTCAGAACCTGGTCGTACTTGAGTTCACCGAATTCGTCGACGGCGTACCAGATCGGGAACGGAACCCCGAAGTAGCGCTGCCGTGAGACCAACCAGTCGCCGTTGAGGCCTTCGACCCAGCTCGCGTAGCGCTGCTGCATGAAGGGCGGCGACCACTCCATTTCCGAACCGAGGTCGAGGTACTTCTTCCGCAGCTCCGGGTCCGTTCCACCGTTCCGGATGTACCACTGCCGCGACGACACGATCTCAAGGGGCTTGTCGCCCTTCTCGAAGAAGTTCGCCATCCGCTCGGTATTCCGCGGCTCCCCGACCAGGCTGCCGTCCTCAGTCAGGAGCGACACGATGGTCTCTCGCGCGGAGTGAACGGTCTTGCCGGCAAGGCTGAGGAAGTTCTCGTGCCCCGATTCCGGGATCCACTCCGGCACTTCTTGCGAGAGCCTGCCGTTGCGCCCGATGATCGTCCTAGTCGGAAGTGCAAGCTCGCGCCACCATTGCACATCGGACATGTCGCCGAAGGTGCAGCACATCGCGATGCCGGCGCCCTTCTCCATGTCGACGCCAGCGTGCGCCAGGACTGGAATCTCCACACCGAACAGCGGAGACAGGACACGGCTACCGACCAAGTGGCTGAACCGGTCATCGGCAGGATTCACCAGGAGGGCGACGCACGCCGGAAGAAGCTCGGGCCGGGTGGTCTCGATCGTCACGTCCTGAGCGCCGTCCTTGCCCCGGAACCGGATCCCGAAGAACGTGCCAGGGTACGGCCGGGCCTCGACCTCAGCCTGCGCAACGGCGGTCTGGAACGTGACGTCCCACAGCGACGGAGCTTCGGAAAGGTACGCCTCGTCACGCCCCAAATTGCGAAGGAAGGCAAGCTGGGAAATGCGTCGCGACTCGTCAGAGATGGTCGCGTACAAATACGACCAGTCAACGCTCAGTCCGACCTGCGTCCACAAGTCCTCGAACGCCTTCTCGTCGATCGCCGTCAGCTTTTCGCACAGCTCGATGAAGTTCTGTCGGCTGACGGGAACCTGCTTCTTCCGGTCAGGCTTCGCGGGCGGAACGAACTCACGGTCGTACGGCAACGAGGGGTCGCACCGCACACCGTAGTAGTTCTGGACACGGCGTTCCGTGGGCAGACCGTTGTCATCCCATCCGATCGGATAGAAGACGTTCTTCCCACGCATCCGCTGGAATCGGGCGATGAGATCCGTGTGCGTGTAGCTGAAGATGTGCCCGACGTGGAGCGAACCCGATACGGTGGGAGGCGGTGTGTCGATCGAGTACACCTCTGAACGGTCGGTACCAGGTCGAAACGCGTAGGTGCGCTCCTCCTGCCACCGACTCCCCCACTTCGTCTCCAACCCGTCGAGGGTTGGGCGATCGGGAATCTGGCCCACTTCTTCCACGATGGTTGACACTCTCTCGCTAGCGTTTGCGTGCATCCCGCCCGCCCGGATCGGCACGCACAGGTACGGCGGATGCTCAACAGTTGACCGCAGCAGGTTAGCACGCGGGCCTACCACACACGTATGACGATCACGGACGCTGACCGGTCAAAACACCAGTCCGACCAAGGCCCCGCCTTCCCACTGATGCGCGCCCACGGCGAACGCCGCGCGACCGGCCCCCGAGCCGGTCGCGCGGCCGGCCCGACCACCGGCCGCGCGGCGCCGGTCTCAGCCGGCCGTCTCGACCACGCGCACGTCGTCGACCCGGAACGTACCCGACGATCCCCGCAGCCCGAGCAGCAGCTCGATGTTGTCGATATCGCCGTCCACCGTCGTGTAGGTACGCTCGAACGTCTTCCACTCACCCGGTGCGGTGGCGGCCGACGCCGGGAACCAGTTGCGCTGCTCCGTCCCGACCCCGCTGCTCCCGAGGAATGACCGGAAGAACGCGTACGCTCCCACGCCGTCGGCGGGCGTGTAGTCCGTGAGCTGGTAGCGGAACGAGATGCGGTAGGTCGTGGCCGGCTCCGCGGCGACGGGCGAGACGCCCGCCTGCTCCCGCGAGTCCGCCCATACCCGGTAGGCATGCGACCCGGTGGTGTCCGCGCTGGTGAACAGCAGCGAGCGGGCACCGGCGAACGCGCCGCCCGTGACGATCTCCTGGGTGTACGTGTCGGGTGTCTCCGAGGTTCGACCGAGCCGCCACACGTCGGCGTCGTCGGCCTCGAACCCGTGGGTCCACACGCTGAGCAGCAGGCTGTGCGCGGCCTCCAGCTCGACCGCCAGCGTCTCGAGGTCCGCGTCCGCGGCGTTCGCCGCGGCCTCGATCCGGTCGACCTCGGCCGTGAACGCGGCCCAGCTCTCCGGGGTGTACCCGGACGCCTCCAGCGCACGGGCACCGGCGATCTGATCGGCCAGCGTGGGCGGCTCCACCGGCTCGACCCGGACGTCGTCGACGCGGAACACCCCTTCGGAGCCGCGCAGGCCGATGAGCACCTCGATGTTGTCGACCGTGCCGTCCTCCGTGGTGTAGACCCGCTCGAACGTGGCCCACTCCCCCGGCGCGGTCGCGGCCGATGCCGGCAGCCAGTTGCGCTGCTCGACGCCGACCCCCGCCCCGCCGGAGAACGACCGGAAGAAGGCGTACGCCCCGACGCGGAAGCCGGGCGTGTAGTCGGTGAGCTGGTACCGGAAGGTCACGCGGTACTCCGTCGCCGGCTTCGCCGTCACCGCGGACACGCCGCCCTGCCTGCGCGAATGCGCCCAGAGGTTGTGTGCGGCGTCTCCGGTGGTGTCGGTGCTGGTGAACAGCAGCGACCGAGCACCGGTGTGCCCGCCGTCGTCGGCGATGCCCGACGTGTACGTGCCGGGGGCACGGCCGCCGAGCTGCCAGACGTCGGGTTCGTCCGCCTCGAACGAGTGCCGGAACACGGGCAGGAGCAGCTCGGCGGCGTCGTAGACCCGCTGGACGAGCGCCGCCTCGTCGGTGTCGCCCTCGTTCCACGCCGCCTCGACGGCGTCCAGCTCGGCGACGAAGGCGGCCCAGCTCCGTGGCGCGTGGTCGTCCGGGTCGAGCGCCCGGGCGTCCGCGATGACGGCCTCGATCCCGGCGGCCTCGACGCGGGCGGTGGACGACGTCGTCACCGTCCCGTCGAGGGTGCGGGCCACCACGGCGTACGTGAGGCTGCCCGCGAGCACGACGCCGTCGTGGCGCAGCCCGCGCGTGGTCGTCACCTTCTCCCAGCCGTCGGGCGAGACCTGCGGGTCAAGCCCGGCGGCCGCGGCATCGGACGTCCGGTAGACGTCGTACTCGACGGCCCGGACGGGCTTGGTCCAGCGCACGGTGTGCGCGCCGCGCTCGCCCTCGGTGATCCAGAGCGCCTGTGCCGTCGCGGGCAGTTCCTCGACGGTGACGTCCTCGAACGTCGACTCGCCCGAGGCGACGCTGACGCCCGCCAGGACGGCGTCGAGCATGGGAACGATCTCCGAGCCGAGGACCGTCCATGTCTCGCCGTCCGCAGACGCGGAGGCAACCACCTGGTGGCTGTGCGCCGTGCGCACGAGCTTCACGTAGCGGTACTCCCCCGCGTCGAGGTCGGGACCGGGCACCCGGTACGGGCTCCTGGTCCCGCCTCCCGAGTTGTGACCGGGAATGCCCACCCCGATGTGGGCGCGCGTGTCGAGGGTTCGGGTGCGTAGCACGATCTTGCCGTCCTCGGCGCCGAGCCAGACGTATTCGCTGGTCGGAGCCGCATCCTGACGGATCGCCACGCCGGCGCCGGCGGCGGGCTCGGCCCCGAGGTCCGCGGAGGCCAGTACGCTGCCGCCCACCAGCCGGCTCGCGAGCACCAGGCCGTCGGGCTGGTAGCGGCCGATGCCGTTCCAGCGCGGCGTGATCGCCTCGTCCCCGCTCGCGAACCCGGCCCCGGTGGCACCGGCGATGGTGACCGTGTCGCCGTCCACGGCCGCGGACCCGGCGGTCTCGCCGACCCGGTTGTCACGCCAGCCGTCGGGCAGTCCCCGCGTCACCGGAGCGGACACCTCCACCGCCACCGGGACGACGTGTCGCATGGCGGCCCACCTGCCCCGGGCCGCACCGCCCGGTTGCCCGCGCTCATCCGGCACCGCGCCCGCGTGACCGCGCTCGTTCCGCGCCGCGCCCGCATAGCCGTGCTCGTTCCGCGCCAGCACCGCGTAGTAGTAGCGCCCGGGCTCCGGGACCGGGTCGACGAGGGACTGCCCGGTCACGCCGGACGCGACCGGGACGGCGTCGGTCATCGCCGCGGTGCTGCCGCGGAACACGTCGAACGACGTGGCCCCGGCCGAACGGCCCCACGTGAGACCGACGACGCCTGCGCCCGACGTCGCGTCGATCGCCAGGACCCGGCCGGGCTCGGGACGGCCGGCGGCGGTGCCCAGGTCGAGCACGACGGCGGAGGAGGGCCGCAGCCCGTAGCTCCCACGGACGACCTTGACGTCCCTGCCGGACACGAGGTCCCGCACCCTCCCGTCGACGTCGTCGGGCAGGGCAATCCGGTGCCGGGCGGCATTGCCGTACTCCTCCCGGGTGGTGTTCACCGCGATCAGGTACGGGCCGTAGCGGGCGGTGACGACGTCGGGATAGTTGCTGAACGGCGTATCCACGGCGAAGTTGTCGCGGTTCATCGGGCCGACGCCGGGCTGGTGGCTCACCGGCGACAGCTCGCCCGTCATCGCGAGCACCTGATCGCCGGTCGCCGTGTAGCGGTCCTGGAAGATCGTGTCCTCGACACTGTGCGGCCGCAGGAACGTGTCCTCGTACGCGACCACGGATTCGGTGCGCACCTGCGTGTGCTGCGCCGTGGCCGGAGTCCGGGCATGCAGCCGCGCCGAGGAGGTCACACCCATGTTCCGGAAGTTGAGCGTGCCGCTCACCTGGGTGTCGCCGTCGCGGAACGCGACGAACAGGTTGTCGACATCCACCCACGCGTAGTCCGGCGTGCTCGCGCGGTCGACGCCGAGGGCCGCGAGTTCCTCGTCCGTGTAGCGGTCGAGCTCCGTGCTGGGCAGGACCCGGCCGGCGGCGGCCTCGCCGAGCGCCTCGTGGTCCGCGCGGCCACCCGTGACGAACGCGTACTCCTCGCTCAGCCGCAGGTCGTACCTGCGCTCCGAGAGGATCTCGTCGAAGTAGGGGAAGACCTGGTTGTCCACCAGCGCCTGCTGCAGCCAGCCGGTGGCCTCGCGGGCGTGCTCCCAGGTGGCTTCCCACTCGTCGCCGGAGTAGTCCTCGGCGTTCTCGGCGAGGTACTTCTCCAGGCCCGCGTACGCGAAGATCTGGGGCGTGTTCGGTTCGGTCGAGTAGGCGACCTTGCCGGGGTAGGCGGGGTTACGCCAGTCGACGACCTGGTCCATCGTCATCACGCGGTTCCCCTGAGCGTCCGTCCCCTGGTACCGGGTCTGGCCGCGGGCGTGCAGGTTGCGCAGCGCGAGCCTGAGCAGCTCGTCACGGAACTCCGCGTCGGCGGGATGGTCGGCGAGCCGCCAGAACCACGACGGGTTGTAGTTCGGCGTCTCGCCGTAGCTGCCGACGTAGCCGTTCTCGCGGTAGAGGCCGGCCGCGGTGACGATCGGGTAGTGCTCGCCGTAGGGCAGCCGGCGCTCGACGGTACCGTCCGCGCCGAGTTTGCTCCGCGCCAGGCCGCGCATCACGACCTGCAGGTAGTCGTCGGTGAGCTGGGCGGTGCCGTCGTGGAAGAACAGCGAGTGGTAGAGATCGAGGTCCTCGCCGTCGGGCCCGACGAGCACCTCCTCGCCGCGGAACGGGCGTATGCCGAGCGCCTCACCGAGGATCTGGTGGCTCCGCTCCGTGCCCTCGAAGAACTTCGAGCCGATGACACGCAGTCCCTCGTGCGCCTCCCAGGCGCCCTCGTAGGTGTAGTAGACCTGGTTCGAGATGTACGACAGGCGCGAGCGCGCGAAGTCGTAGTTCGCCTTGAGCACCCGCTCGTACGCCTCGCGGCGGGAGAGCTCGCCGCCGGACCGGTCGACGCCGGCGATGCTGTTCGCCGTGTCGGTGGTGCTCGTGACGAAGGGCTCGTCGAGGAACGCCTCGAACGCGTCCGGCCCCATGATCTCCGGGTCCGCGAGCAGCGGCTCCACGATGTAGAGCGCCTCGCCGAGCGCGCGGTAGTAGCCACCCCAGTCGGACTGGTGGCCGCCCGACGCGAGGCTGCGGACGTCGCCGTAGTACTGGCGCGTGAAGTTGTCGACCGAGCGCAGGATGCGGTCGATCGCCGCGCGCTTCTCCGCCGGCGTGTCCGCCGGGCACCAGTCCATCGACAGGCACTCGGCGTAGAACCGCAGTTCCTCGACGTACCTCGTGATCGAGAGCACGGCGGTGGGGGACGCGTCCGCCTTGGCGGTCAGGGCGTCGAAGTCCGCGATCTGCCGGTCCCGGTAGGCGTCGATCTTCGCCTGCTGCTCGTCGGCGCCGATCGGCGCGCGGGCCTGCGTCGTCACCGCGTAGCCCGTGTCCAGCTCGCCGTCGGCGGTCCGCGGGAGCAGCTCCGGCTCGAGATGGGTCGTCACGGCGTGGTACGGCCGCGACGAAGTGGACGCCGTCGCCCCCACGCTCGGGTGGTAGGTCCGCAGCGTGACCTGCACGCGGTCGTGGCCCTGCGTGGAGACCAGGGGGAGCATCGTGGTGGTGCGGAAGAACCTGCCGGGCAGCCCGCCCCGGGTCCCGGTGTCCAGGGCCTGGTAGTCGCCGGAGTTCTGGTACTGCGCCTGCTCGCCGTCGACGAGCAGCATCGTCTTGTACGACGACGCGTCACCGCCGTACAGCGTGAGCGACAGGTAGTTCTGCTCCGCCGGGTCGACCGTCATCTCGAACGTCAGGTCGGCCAGGTACCGCGAGGGCGGGTCGGTGGGCTCCGCGACGCGCGCGGGTCGGTCGCCCTCTCCGGTGATCACGGACGAACCGTCGGCATCGAGGCGGTGCGCGTCCTCCGACGCCGGGTCGCCGAGCGCCAGGTGGTCGAGGGCCCCGGCGGGCGCATCCACGGCCACGGCCGACGGCACGTCGGCGTGCGCGGTTGGCACGACGAGGCCTCCCGCGACGGCAGCGAGAGTGAGCGCCATTCCGACCAGCGGCGCCGGACCTGCCCGTCGGCGAGGCGGTGGTTGGTGGGGTGCGGCAGACAACCGGATGGGTCGCGACATTGCGATCTCCTTGGGTGCATTCACAAACGGAAAGCGATTGCCGTCAACGTAGCAGAGGGGCATCAGGCCGGAAAAGGCCTGATTTTCAGGAAGGGCTGCCCGACAGGCCGACTCCGCGCGACAAGAACACGGCATCCTACGGAACGCGCTTGCCGTACGTCATGAGAAGCGACCCTCCGCGCGCGCGGGCGGGTGGGGCACCTTGCGCGGAAGGTGTCTGCTGCCGACGACGGGCCCCGCAACGCACCCGTTTCCCGGCCGGCAACCGTGCCGGGCCCCGTCAGCGGGCCACGGCAGGCGTGCTCTCGCGCACGATGACGTGCCCCTTGACCACCCGGGTCCGGAGCCCCTCGGTCCGCGGGCTGACCGCGAGCGTCAGCGCCTCCTCCGCCACCTGCTCCCAGGAGAGGTGCACGGTGGTGAGCGACGGCGTGACGTCGCGCAGCGCCTTGATGTCGTCGAACCCGGCGACGGCCACCCGGCGAGGGTCCCCCGTGTCGCGCAGGAAGGTCAGCACGCCGAGGGCCATCGAGTCGTTGACGGCGAAGATCGCGTCCACGGCGACGTTGCGGCGCAGCAGGTCCCCCGTCAGCGCGTATGCCGCGTCGCGGTTGAAGTCGCCGATGAGGATGCGGTCGGCGGGCAGCTCGATGCCCGCGTCGGCCAGACCCGCGACGAATCCCTCCGTCCGGTCCCGCTGCGTCATGCCGTGCCTCATACCGGAGATCACCGCGAAGTCCCGGTAGCCGAGCCCCACGAGAGTCGTCGCCATCTCGTACCCGCCCTCGCGGTTGGCGTACGCAACGGTGTCGAACGGAAGCCCCTCCTGGGTGACGAGCACGACGCGTCCGCCCTCCGCCTCGTACCGCTGCAGCGCCTCGACGAGGTCCGGGATCGTCACGTCGTCCGTCGCCCGCCCGCCCGTGATCATGAGGATCTCCGCGCGGTTGCCGCGCGCGAGATTGACCCCCTCGACGAGGTCGGCCGGGTCGGTGCCGGCCGAGATCATGGTGAAGGGCAGGCCGCGCCGCTGCGTGGCCGCCACCGCGCCCGCGACGATCGGGTTCGCGTAGTCGTCCGGCAGCCCCTTGACCAGGAGCGTCACACCGCGCGACCGGCCCCGTGCCACCGCCTGCGCCGCGATGTTGGTCGTGTACCCGAGCGCCTTCGCCGCCTTGAGCACCCGCTCCCGGTTGGCCTCACGAACACCGCGGTCGCTACCGTTCAGCGCGCGTGACGCCGTCGCGGCGGAGACGCCCGCGAGCTGCGCCACATCGGCCAGCCGTGCGGGCCGTTCCGGGTCACTCATCTCGTCGTTCGCCTCCCTGGTCGTGCACGAAATCGTATCGGGGCCCCCGATCCCCTGGCCTGCGGGCACTCACGTGCCCGCACCGTCCGCCGCCTCCCGGGCGAAGCGGGCGAGGTCCGCGGCGACGACGTCGCCCATCCGTCGCAGCTCGGTGCCCATGGAGCCGGCGATGTGCGGCGTCAGGAACACGTTCGGCAGGTCGTACAGCGGCGACGCGGGAGGCAGCGGCTCGGGGTCCGTGACGTCGAGGATCGCGTTGATCCGGCCGCTGACCAGCTCCTTCTCCAGCGCGGCCGCATCGACGATCACGCCGCGGGCCGTGTTGATCAGCGTAGCGCCGTCGGACATGAGACCCAGCAACGCGGCGTCGAGCAGGCCGATCGTCTCCGGGACCACCGGCGCGTGGAGGCTGACCACGTCGCTGTGCCGCATCAGGTGGGGCAGGTCCACCTTCTCGACCCCCAAGGACGCCGCCTCCTGCTCCGTGAGGAACGGGTCGTGGACCAGGACCCGCAGGCTGGGGAACGGGCGCAGGAGTTCGATGACGGCGCGGCCCGTACGGGACGCGCTCACGAGCCCGACGGTCCGGTCGTAGTTCCCCGCCGTCACGAACTCTTCCTCGCGGTCGATGAACGCACGGCGCTCCCGGAGCAGGTCACGCGACCGGAACGCATCGTTGTTCGCCAGGACGATCATGGCGAGCGTGAACTCGGCGACCGGGATCGCGTTGGCCACGCCGCAATCCGCGAAGGAGATCCCGTCCGCGCCGTCCGGGAACAGCCCGAGGGCGTCACCGCCCGCGTGGATCACGTGGCGCAGCCGCGGCACGCGGCGCAGCACCGGCGCGGGCAGCCGCGGTGTCTCCCAGCCGGTGACCAGCACCTCGGCCCGGGACAGCGCGCTGCGAGCGGCGTCGGACCCGAACTCGGTGAGAACGCCGCCGACCCGCACTGCGGGGACGTCGGCCAGGGCCTCGAGCTCCGGGCCGAACAGCCGCTCGGCCAATCGGTCGGATCCGACCGCCACTGCGTACTCGATCACAATGCTCCTTCCAGGGTGGTGACAGCACGGGCGAGGGCCGGCCGAACCGTCATCCGGTTCCGGACCTCGCTGCCGACCAGTCAGTGATGCCATGCGTCACGGCAACGAAACGAACCGGCCGACTGCTCGGCAGCGGTATCTCGCCGCGCCGACTACTGCGCCGCCAGGTAGGCGTCCGCCTGCTTGTTGAGCTCCTCCTGGACCTTTGCGAGGCCCGCCTGGTCGACGGCCTGCTTCAGCTTGTCCAGCCCCTCCTCCACCGCGACGGCGCCGGCGAAGAGCGGGTTGCCGAACTCGGTCACGGCGGCCGTGATCTGGGCGTGCTCCGTCTCGATCTCGCTGAGGTCGGGGATGAACGAGGCGAACGGGTCGAGCGTGAAGTTCTCGTAGTCCTTCGACCACTCGAACCAGTCGGTCTCGCTCTCGCTCATGCGCGAGTACCTGCGCTCGAGCGGGATGCGCCAGCTCAGCGCGAAGCCCGGGAAGTTGGCGTACTCGCCGATGGGCTCGTAGGCGTCGTCCCCGACGGCCGTCCAGTCGGTGCCCTCCTCGCCGTACTGGAGCAGGTCGTGGTTCTCCCGGATCGAGACCCAGTCCAGGAGCTGCATGGCGGCGTCCGCGTCGGCCGCACCGGCGTTGACGACCACGAGGTTGTCGGCCTGGAACGTCTGGTTCGGCTTCGCCGCCCGGCCGTCGCGGAACGGCAGGAGGCTGACCAGGGACGCGCCCGGGACCGCCTTCTCCAGGACGTCGAGGTGCGACGACGTGTCACCGCCGTCGGTGATGCCCCAGCAGGTCGCGGCGCCGCCGCCGTCGAACAGCGCCTTGATGGTGTTCGGGTCCGCGTTGAGCCGGTCGGCGTTGACGATGCCGTCCTCGTAGTACTTCCGGACCCGGTGCAACGACTCCAGGTAGGGCTCGTACTCCCAGAACGGCACGGCGTCGGTCGAGCCGGTCGACGCGGCGCCCCGGGACGGGACGAACAGGAGGGAGTCGCTGGAGAAGTACAGCGGGAGGAAGTCGGGCGTCTCCCAGCCCTGGGCGTAGAGCGCGCCGGTGGGGGCGCCGAGCACGTCGAACGGCGAGTTCCGGTTCACGTACCCGGGCAGTCCTTCCTTCTGCTGCACGTCGTACCAGAACTGCTCGAGCTGGTCGAAGGTCTCGATGCCCCCGGGTGCGTGCTTGTCGACGAGGTCGCCGCGGGCGATGAGGTGGTGGATGCGGGCCGCGCTGTTGACGGCGGGGATGCCGTAGAGCGAGCCGTCGGGCCAGCGGTTGGCGTCGAAGGCGCTCTGGTCCACGGTCGCGACGAGGTTCTCGTACCTGCCGCTCTCCAGCGCCTCGTCGAGCGGCTGGAGCGCGCCGGACTCGATGAGCTGCGCGATGTTCAGCCAGCGGGCGGACAGCGCGGTCTGGAAGTCCTCCTGCGCGGTGAACTTCAGCAGTGACTGCGAGCCGTAGTTGGTCCAGTTGATGAACTCGGGCCGGAACTCGAAGCCGAGGTCGGCCTTGAGCTTGGCGTTGACCGCGGCGCGGACGCGGTCCCACTGCGCCGGGACGTCGCCGGGCAGCAGGAGGCTGTAGGTGGCGCTGCCGCCGCTCGGCCCTCCCCCGCCGGGGGCACAGGCGGCGAGGGTGGCAGTGCCGAACAGCACCCCCGCCCCGGCGAGAAATCCTCGGCGGGAGAATGGCGATGACAGTCCAGCGGCGTCGATGAGCTGTGCCATGGTGTTTCCTTTCAGGTCGGATCGTGATGGACGGGTGGCCCGTAGCGGGCGCCGTCAGCCCTTCGAGGCGCCGAGCGTGAGTCCCTTGACGAAGTAGCGCTGGGCGAACGGGTAGGCCAGGAGAATCGGTCCGATGGTGATGACGGTCATGGCCAGCCGGATCTGGTAGACCGGGGCCGCCGCCGTCGTGCCGAGGTCTGCCGCGTTGGCGACGCTCGTGATCAGGTTCTGCAGGACGAGCTGCAGCGGGTATCTCGTGGGCTCGCTGATGAACAGCAGGGCATGGAACCACTCGTTCCAGAACGTCACCGCGTAGAACAGGGCGATGACCGCGATCACCGGCTTCGACAGCGGCAGCACGATCTGGAAGAAGATGCGCAGCTCGCCGGCACCGTCGATGCGGGCGGCGTCGAGGATCTCCTGAGGCGTGCCCCGGAAGAAGCTCACCTGCACGAAGACCAGGAACGGCGCGATGACCAGCGGCAGGATGACCGCGAACAGCGAGTTCCGCAGCTGCAGCACCTGGGTGATGAGGATGTACATCGGCACCAGGCCGCCGGTGAACAGCATGGGGATGTAGGCGAAGATCGCGAGCGGCCGGCTCACCCACGGCAGGCCGCGGGCGATCACCCAGGCGATGCCCGACGTGGCCGCGACGGCGATCGTGGTGCCCACGGCGGTGATGAAGATCGTCGCGCCGTAGGAGAGCCAGACGCGCGATCCCGCGAAGATCGTCGTGTACGCGTCGACGGAGATGGGCTCGGGCCAGAAGGAGTAGCCGCGCTGGGAGAGCACGGACTCGGCGGTGAGCGAACCCGCGATGACCATCCAGAACGGGATCAGGCAGATGAGGCCGAACGCACCGACGCCGATGTAGCTGGCCACGGTGAACGGCTCGGGGCGCGGGGCCTTGCGCCGCCGGACGTCGGCCGGCCGGCGCGGCAGGTCGGGCAGGCGCGGGGTGCTCACGCGGGGGCTCTCGGTGGTGGTCACAGGATCGATGTCTCCCTCGCATAGCGCCGCTGGACCAGGGTGGCGATGACGACGAGGACGAACCCCACCACCGACTGGAACAGCCCGATGGCGGCGGTGGTCCCGAAGTCCCCGAACGTGCGCAGCGCGCGGAAGACGTACGTGTCGATGACGTCCGTCGTCGCGAAGAGGGTGCCGTTGTCGCCGACGATCGCGTAGATGGTGCCGAAGTCGCCGTAGAAGATCCGCCCGACGCCGAGGACGAGCAGGATCGCGGCGGTGGGCTTGAGCAGCGGGGTGGTGATGCGCAGCGCCATCTGGGCCCGGCTGGCACCGTCGATGACCCCGGCCTCGTAGACCTCCTCGGGGATCGCGGTGATGGCGGCGAGGAAGATGACGCTCATGTAGCCGCCGAGCTGCCACACCTTGACGACCGTGAGGATCCACGGCCAGGGGCCGGGCTCGGTGTACCAGGCGAGCTCCGGCAGCCCGAACGTGCCGAGGAAGTCGTTGACCAGGCCGCCCCGGCCGCCCGGTCCGGCGAGGAACGCCTGCAGGAAGATGCTCACCACGATCGGCGAGACGAAGTACGGGATGAAGATCACCGACTGGAAGAAGCGCTTCGTCACGCGCCCGCGGATCTCGTTGAGCATCAGTGCGAGCAGGATGCCCGCCCCGAGGGTCGCCGCCAGGAACAGCACGTTGAGGAACAGCGTGTTCCACATGATGCGGCCGGCGTTGCCGGACGTGAAGAAGAACTCGAAGTTGCTCAGGCCGGCCCACGGGGAGCCGAAGACGCCGTCGGCGACGTTGAAGTCCTGGAAGGCGACCACCAGCCCGGCCATCGGGCCGTAGGCGAAGATCACGAGCAGGACGACGGCGGGGGCGGCGAGGATCACGAGGCCGTAGTCCCGCCCGCGCCAGGTGGGCGTGCGCCGCCTCCCGCTCCGGCGGGAGGTGGTGCCGGTGTCCGCGAGGTCCTCACTCGCGGTGCCGAGCTCTGTGGTCATCCGCGCTCCCCTCCTGACCGGAGGCGGAGCGGCGACGCGGTGTCGTGCTCACGTGGTTCCACGGCGGGCTCTCTTCGTCGTCGAAGGCTGGCGGGTGCTGGCGCTGACCGGGAGGCTATGGGGCTCGTCCGGTCGCTGTCAAGAAACTTTTGAAAGCGCGTTCCGTCTTGGCGGCAACGGTACTCCCGTCGAGATCCGGAACTCGTTTCACGGCGTTGCCAAACTTTTCACGGCGCGTGTAGCCTGCCCGCCGTGAGCACCCTGCACGTCACGCGCACCGCGGCGCACCCCCCGGCCCGAGGCACGATCCTCGCGGTCCACGGCATGATGGAGAGCGGGCCCACCCTCCGGTCGGCGGCCGACGCGTGGGCAGCCTCCGGATGGTCCGTCATCGCTCCCGACCTCCGCGGGCACGGCCGCTCCCCGCGCTGGGACCCCGCGGACGCGCTGCACGCCGGCGACCGGCTCACGCGAGACGTCGTCGAACTGCTCGACGAGCAGCCGACCGGCGCGGACGGCAACGGCCCGCTCGTGCTGTTCGGACACTCGGCGGGCGGCGGGGTGGCCGCGGCGGCAGCCGCCCGGCGCGCGGACCGCGTCCGTGCGGTCGTGCTCGAGGACCCGTTCTGGCGGCTCCCGGTGACGCGCCACCAGGACCGGGCGGTGGCGGTGCGAGGGCACCGCGACCTGCTCGACCGGCAGGCGATGACCCTGTCGGGCCTCGTCGCCCGGGGCCGGTCGGAGCACCCCGGCCGGGATCCCGCCGGGTGATCGTCGACAGCGGCGCCCGCCTCGTCGTCGTACCGGGCGCCGACCACTTCGTGCGCCGCGATGCTCCCCCCGAGTTCGTCGGAGCGACGACGGACTTCCTGACCGACGTCGCCCGGCGCTGACCGACGTCGCCGCCCGGCGCCCCGGTCACACCACGTCATCGTGGCGTGACCGGGGCAGCACCGACATCTCAGTTGAGCATCAGGACGACCGAGTCACCCGCGTCGGCGGCGCCGGTGAGGAACCGCCCGAGTTCCTCGTAGGCGTCGGCGAGCGTGTCGAGGCGCTCCTCCGGCGGGTGCTCGGTCGGGTCGGGGCATCCGTCGCAGACGGCGGCGTCGTACAGCGGCGCCAGCTCCTCGAACGGCGTCCCCGTCAGGAACGCCGCCGCGGTGGCGACGTCGGCGGACGGGAGCAGGCGGGCGTGCCCGATGGCCCCCGGCACGCCCAGTGCTTCACCCCCCTGGACGACGTCGACCGCCAGGCCGCCGTGCTCCCGCAGGAGTCCGTGCAGCCCGCCCCATGCGAGGCCGATGGTGAAGTACTGCGCCTCGCCGGGCGGCACGTCGCGCTCCACCCAGTCGTCGGCGAGAGCTTCGACGTGCGAAGCCGCCCAGTCGTCGTCGTCTGCTGCCCTGACCGCGTCGTCCGCGCCGAGTCGTGCGTATTCGCAGTGGACTCCGCTCAGCGCCGCGGTGAGGCTCGGCCGGTACCCCTCGTGATTCCCCATGGCCGGGCACGCTAGCGACTCCCGTCGCCCGGTGGGTCGGGCATAACGAACAGACCCAACCGCACCACCTCTGAACGCCGACAGACTTTACAAGGTCGTAACATGCGGGTTCGTTTGCGAATCACCTTCACAGGACGCACACCGGACCAACCGGTCAGGCGGCTGTCAGCCGCGGATCCGCTCGCCGCGAAGCCGGACGTCGTCCCCCGACATGGTGGCGGCGAACTCGTGCGGGGTGTGCCCGTCGTGCCAGCGCAGCGTCGCCGCCACGCCGTCGACGAGGCCGCCCGCGCCGACACGGACCGACCCCTCGGGGGCGAAGGTGAGCCCGGCGTCCTGGGCGATCGCGGCCCGCACCAGCGCCACCGCCGCCGGGAGCTCCTCGAGCCCGTCCCGCACGCCCAGCGCCTCCAGGTCGGCCCGGTCGGCCGCGATGTGCACCGGGTCGGGCCCGATCCAGAGCGTGCGGCCGTTCGCCTGCCCGTTGCCCGTCCCGTACTCCTCGGACAGCACGAGCTCGGCCACCTGGGCCCGGCTGAGCACGGCGACGACGTCGTCCACCGACGACACCGCGCCCTCGTCCCGCCCGAGGCTCTGGCGCAACGCGGCGAGCACGCGCTCGCGCCGCCGCTCGCGGTAGCTGTCGAGCGCCTCCGCGACCCGGTCGGCGAACGCGCCGCCGACCTCCGCCGGTGCGCCCCGCACCCCGCCGGGAATCTCGACGCAGATCTCCGCGACCGGCCGGCCGATGCCCTCCCGCACCGCCGGCACCGTGCGCACGTCACCCGTGAGCACCACGAGCTCGGGAGCGGACTCGTCCACCCAACGCTCCACCTCGGCCGCGATCGCCGTCGCGTTCCGCCCCCACGAGTCCTCGGCGCGCGACTCGATCCGGGCACGTTTGACGCCGGTCGACCCGGTCTTCGCGATCTCGTCGTCCGGCGCCGTGTACTCCTCGTACTCCCGGCCGCCGACGCCGGTCCGCGTGAAGTCCGCGCCCTTCCGGTCGGTCACGACCACCAGCAGTTCCACCGACTCGTCCGCGGCACGCACCGCCTGGAGCAGTTCGGGCACGTTCGACCACGAGGCCAGGTCCGCCGTCGGCGCCTCGTGCAGCACCCGGTCCACCAGGACCCCGGTGTCGTCGGCGATGACGACCCTGCCATGCAGGCCCTGCTCCCACGTGGGCCGCTGGGCCGCCTCCGCCATGCCGTCCAGGACGTCGTCCGGAGCGCCTTGCGCCGCCAGCGACTTGCGCGCCGCCCGCCACCGGTTCGCGACATCGCGGTCGGCGACCGCCTTGTCGGACGGGGTCGCGTCGAGATACACGGTGGCGAATGGTCCTGGATGTCCGAGGAGTGGCCTGAGCCAGTCAATCTTCATTCCCGCCTCCGGTTCCGAGGGTGCTGCTCGATCCCTCCAGCCTCCGACGAATCCCTGGCGAACGCCACCCCTGGACCAGGATTCCCTCCCGGAATCCTCAAGACCACGACCGGGAAGGCCTGCGCCACCTGCCGCCCGGTCAGAAGACATCCCTTCAAGCGTAGGTGTCGAGCTCCGGCAGGGTCTCGCCCGCGTGCTCGCGCGCGATCAGCTCGTGACGCCTGATGACCTCGCTGACGATGAACTGCCGGAACTGCACGGCGAAGTCCGGGTCGAGACCCGACGCCTCGGCGATCGCCGTGAGGCGCTCGATCTGCTGGGCGTCGCGCGTCGGGTCGGCGGGCGGCATGTGGCCGATCGCCTTGAGCTCTCCCACCTGGCGGGTCAGCTTGAAACGTTCTGCCAGGAGATGCACCAGGGCGGCATCGATGTTGTCGATGCTCTCGCGCAGGCGCAGGATCGCCGAAGGCATCGCGGAGGCAGCAGGATCCGAGGTCATGGACACGAGGCTAACCCGGTGGGCGCCGCCGGCCTGCCGACAGTGACAGGTACGCGAATTCTGTCACGCACGGCGGCGGGGGTACAGTCTCCGAGTCCCGTCCCCTCGGATACTCGGAGCTCAGCACAATGACAGTCGTCTCCACGCCGGTCCTGGTGGATGTGCCCGAGGGCACCAGCATCAACACGATCTTGCGGGACCGTGTCTCCCGGGCCGGAGGCGAGACGCTGATCGAGCGCCGCGACACGCCCGACGGGCCCTGGATCCCGGTCTCCGCCGCCGCGTTCGAGGCGGACGTCCTGGCGGTGGCCCGCGGCCTGATCGCCCACGGCATCGGACCCGGCGACCGGGTCGGCATCATGTCCCGTACGCGCTACGAGTGGACGCTGCTCGACTTCGCGATCTGGGCGGCCGGGGCCGTCCCCGTGCCGGTGTACGAGACGTCGTCCGCCGACCAGGTCCAGTGGATCTGCTCCGACGCCGGGGTCCGGCTGATCTTCGCCGAGACGGCGGCGCACGCCGAGACGATCGGGCGGACGCGGCACGCGCTCCCCGCGCTGGAGGACGTGCTCGTCATCGACGCCGGCGCCGTGACCGGGCTGCGCACCGCCGGCTCGCACCTGCCGCTGCTGGCCGTCACGGAGCGGCGGGACGCCGTCCGCCGGGACGACGTCGCCACGATCATCTACACGTCCGGCTCCACCGGCCGCCCCAAGGGCGTCGAGCTCACGCACGGCAACTTCGCGCACCTGACGATGAACGCCGCCGTGGCGATCCCCGAGATGCTCGGCACCCCGGGGTCACGCACGCTCCTGTTCCTCCCCCTCGCGCACGTCTTCGCGCGCTTCGTGGAGGTCGCCGTGTTCGCCGGGAACTCCGTCCTCGGCCACGCGCCGGACATCAAGAACCTCGCCGCCGACCTCGGCACGTTCGCGCCCACCTACCTGCTCGCCGTGCCGCGCGTGTTCGAGAAGGTGTTCAACTCCGCCGAGGCGAAGGCGTCGGGCTCCGGCCTGAAGCGCCGGATCTTCGCGTGGGCTGCCGATGTCGCCGTCGCGCACTCCCGGGCCGTGGACACGGCCTCCGGGCCGGGCACGGGGCTGCGCCTGGCGCACAAGGTCGCCGACAAGCTGGTCTACGCCCAGCTTCGCGGCGCCATGGGCGGACACCTGCAGTGGGCGGTCTCCGGCGGCGCGCCGCTCGGCGAGCGGCTCGGGCACTTCTTCCGCGGGGTGGGCGTCACGATCCTCGAAGGCTACGGGCTCACCGAGACCACGGCGCCGACGTCGGTCAACCGGCCGGGTCACACGAAGATCGGGACCGTCGGCACGGCGCTGCCCGGCACGTCGATCGCCATCGCCGACGACGGCGAGGTGCTGCTCCACGGGCCGCACATCTTCCGGGGATATCACCATCAGCCGCAGCTGACCGAGGAGGCCCTGGCCGGCGGGTGGTTCCGCACGGGTGATCTCGGCTCGGTCGACGAGGACGGGTTTCTGCGCATCACCGGGCGCAAGAAGGAGATCATCGTGACCGCCGGCGGCAAGAACGTCGCCCCGGCTTTCCTGGAGGACCGGCTGCGCGCGCACCCGATCGTGAGCCAGGTCGTGGTGGTCGGCGACCAGCGCCCGTTCATCGGCGCGCTCGTCACCCTCGACGCGGAGATGCTCCCGGGCTGGTGCGCGAGCCGCGGGCTGCCGAACCTGAGCATTCCCGAGGCGCGGGTGCACCCCGCGGTGCTCAAGGCGCTGGACACCGCCGTGCAGCACGCGAACGAGGCCGTGTCCAAGGCCGAGTCGATCCGCAAGGTCAGCGTGCTCGACGTCGACTTCACCGAGCAGAACGGCTATCTCACGCCCTCGATCAAGGTGAAGCGCGCGAAGGTGATCGCCGACTTCGCCCACGTGGTCGACGAGCTCTACGCCGAGAGGAACCCGGCCACCGCCCCGGCGTGACCGTCTCCCGGCGCCGCGCGGGGCGCCTCGGCCGTCAGGCCGACTTCTCGCGCGGCTGACGGCCCCGGACCGCGGTGCGGCGGGGGACGACCGTCGGGTTGACGTTCTCCAGCACGACGTCCCGGCTGATCACCACGCGTTCGACGTCGTCGCGGCTGGGGACGTCGAACATGACCTGCTGCAGCACCTCTTCCATGATGGCGCGCAGGCCACGCGCGCCGGTGCCCCGGAGCAGCGCCTGGTCGGCGATCGCCTGCACGGCGCCGTCCTCGAAGTCGAGCTCGACGCCGTCGATCTGGAACATCCGCTTGTACTGCTTCACGAGCGCGTTCCGCGGCTCGGTGAGAATGCGGACCAGCGCGCCCCGGTCGAGCGGCGACACCGACGCGACGACCGGCAGGCGCCCGATGAACTCGGGGATCAGGCCGTACTTCTGCAGATCCTCGGGACGGACCTCGGCGAACAGGTCCTCGTCGCCGCCGGTCTCCATCGGCGCGGCGAACCCGATGCCGCGCTTGCGGGATCGCGAGGCCACGATGTCGTCGAGCCCCGCGAACGCGCCGGCGACGATGAACAGCACGTTCGTGGTGTCGATCTGGATGAACTCCTGGTGCGGGTGCTTGCGGCCGCCTTGCGGCGGGACCGACGCGCTCGTCCCCTCGATGATCTTCAGGAGCGCCTGCTGCACCCCTTCCCCGGACACGTCACGGGTGATCGAGGGGTTCTCCGCCTTGCGGGCGACCTTGTCGACCTCGTCGATATAGATGATCCCGGTCTCGGCCTTCTTGACGTCGAAGTCCGCGGCCTGGATGAGCTTGAGCAGGATGTTCTCGACGTCCTCGCCCACGTACCCGGCCTCCGTGAGGGCCGTGGCGTCCGCGATGGCGAACGGGACGTTGAGCATCTTGGCGAGCGTCTGGGCGAGATACGTCTTGCCCGTGCCCGTGGGCCCGATCAGCAGGATGTTCGACTTCGCGATCTCCACCTGGTCCGCGTCCTCCTGGCTGCCGGGCGCCTTGGGGCCCCCGCTCGCCTGGATCCGCTTGTAGTGGTTGTAGACCGCGACGGCCAGGGCCCGCTTGGCGGGCTCCTGGCCGATGATGTACTGCTCGAGGAACTCGAAGATCTCGCGCGGCTTGGGCAGGTCGGTGAGCCCGACCTCGGCCGCTTCGTTCATCTCCTCGTCGATGATCTCGTTGCAGAGCTCGATGCACTCGTTGCAGATATAGACGCCCGGGCCCGCGATCAGCTTGATGACCTGCTTCTGGGACTTGCCGCAGAAGTTGCACTTCAGCAGCTCAGCGCCGTCACCGATACGCGCCACGTATTCGTCTCCTCGCTCCTGCGCTCTTCCGAGCGGTCGGGCTCTGGTCGGGCGATTCTGTCTCCCATTGCACACCACCGGGGGCCGGGTTGTCAGCCGGTCGCACGGCGGGTCGTCCAGGTGTGATTCTCGCCAGCACTGGCAAGATTGCCATGATTTCAACGGCGTGTCTCGTTTTTCCGGCGGTCCGGCGCCGTCCGGACCGCCCAGGCGGCCGGGGCAGCGGGATCCTGCTCGTCACCCGCTACCCCGGCGTCCGTCGCACAGGAGGGCCGTCCGCTCAGGAGGCCGGCACGACCTGCATCTTGCGCGACTCCAGGACCTGGTCCACCAGGCCGTAGTCCTTGGCCTCGGCCGCCGTGAGGATCTTGTCGCGCTCGATGTCGTCGCGCACCTCCTCGACCGTCTTGCCCGAGTGCCGCGACAGGGTGTCCTCCAGCCACTCACGCATCCGGATGAGCTCGTTGGCGTGGATCTCGATGTCCGACGCCTGCGCGTAGCCGCCGCCCTCCATCGCGGGCTGGTGGATGAGCACGCGGGCGTTCGGGAGCGCCAGCCGCTTGCCCGGCTGGCCCGCCGCGAGGAGCACCGCCGCCGCGGAGGCTGCCTGCCCCAGGCAGACCGTCTGGAGCTGCGGCTTGATGTACTGCATCGTGTCGTACAGCGCCGTCATCGCGGTGAACGAGCCGCCGGGGCTGTTGATGTACAGGATGATGTCGCGGTCCGGGTCCTGGGACTCCAGGACGAGCAACTGCGCCATGACGTCGTCGGCGGACGCGTCGTCCACCTGGACGCCCAGGAAGATGATGCGGTCCTCGAACAGCTTGGTGTACGGGTCCTGGCGCTTGAATCCGTAGGCGGTGCGCTCCTCGAACTGGGGCAGCACGTAGCGGCTCGACGGCGCGCCGTGCGGCAGTCCGATGCCGCCGGGCCGGGCGTACGACCCGGCGAGGCGTTCGGCCGCCGCCATGAACTGGGCTTCAGGGCTCACTGTGATCTCCTCGATCCTCGAAGTATGCGGGCGTCGTCAGGACGCGGTGTTCATGCCGCCGCCGCCGGCGAGGGCCGCGTGCTCGACGACGTGGTCGATGAAGCCGTAGTCGAGCGCCTCGGGCGCCGTGAACCACTTGTCCCGGTCGCTGTCCTTGACGACCTCCTCCAGCGTGTGGCCGGTCTGCTCGGCCGTGAGCCCCGCGAGCACCCTCTTCATGTGCATGATGAGCTCGGCGTTGATCCGCACGTCGGTGGCGGTGCCGCCGATGCCGCCGGAGGGCTGGTGCATCATCACCCGGGCGTGCGGGGTCGCGTAGCGCTTGCCCTTCGCGCCCGAGCTGAGCAGGAACTGGCCCATCGAGGCCGCCATACCCATCGCCACGGTCGCCACGTCCGGCTGGACGAACTGCATCGTGTCGTAGATCGCCATCCCCGCGGTGATCGAGCCGCCGGGGCTGTTGATGTAGAGCCAGATGTCCTTGGTCGGGTCCTCCGCCGCGAGAAGCATCATCTGGGCGCAGATCGCGTTGGCGTTCTCGTCACGCACCTCCGAGCCGAGCCAGATGATGCGTTCCCTGAGAAGCCGGTTGTAGATCGAGTCGTTGAGGCCGAGGTTCGACCCCTCCGACCGTGCTACCGGCCCAGCGTCTGTCCGCAGATCGTTCACGTCTCACTCCTCAGTGTCCGGCAGGTTCCTGCAAGCTTGTCGATCGACCCTAACGCGCCCGCAGCCGCCGGAACTCCCTCGTGGGGCCTCGTTTCGCCGACAGCGCACGGGCGCTGCCCTCGGCGTAACGGGAAGAGACGACGGCGCCCAGGGAACCCTCCGTTCGGAAGGCCACCCCGGGCGCCGTCGTCGTCCCTGAACCAGCCTGTGGCCGGATCAGGCCTTGGCGGGCTCCTGCGTGTCCGCGGTCCCGTCCGCCTCGCCGGCGGCGGCCTGGGCGTCGGCCACGGCCTGCTCCAGCGCCGACTGCTGCTCGTCGACCTCGTCCGAGCCGATGAACTCGCTCAGGTCGACGACGGCGCCGGCCGAGTCCTTGACCTCGATCTGGCGCAGCGCCACGGCCAGCGCCTTGGAACGCGCGACCTCGCCGACCATCTGCGGGATCTGGCCGCCCTGCTCCAGCGTCTGGATGAACTCCCCCGGCTCCATGCCGTACTGGCGCGACATGCTGACCAGGTACTCCACGAGCTCGCCCTGGCCGACCTTGACCTCGAGCTTCTCGGCGAGCGTGTCCAGCAGGATCTGGTTCCGCAGCGCCTTCGTGGCGTCCTGGGTGACCTCGGCGCGGTGCTCGTCGTCCTCCAGGCGGCTCTCCTGCTCGAGGTGACGGTGCACCTCGGCCTCGACCACACCGGACGGCACGGGCACCTCGACGGCCTCCAGGAGCTTCTCCAGGAGTTCGTCACGCGCGGCGACGGCCTGGTCCGATCCCTTGCCCTGGGCGGCCTGCGACCGCAGGTCCTCCTTGAGCTCGTCGAGCGTGTCGAACTCGGAGGCGAGCTGCGCGAAGTCGTCGTCCGCCTCGGGCAGGTCCCGCTGCTTCACGCTCGTGGCGGTGACGGTGACGTCCGCGTCCTCACCCTCGTGGTCACCGCCGGCGAGCGGGGCGCGGAACGTCGTCGTCTCCTCGGCAGACAGGCCGGTCAGGGCCTCGTCCAGACCCTCAAGCATGTTGCCCGAGCCGATCTGGTAAGAGACGCCGGAGACGGAGTCGACCTCCTCGTCACCGATCTTGGCGTTCAGGTCGATGACGACGTAGTCGCCCTCGGCGGCCGGACGGTCCACGCCGACCAGGGTGCCGAAACGCTCGCGGAGCGCATCGAGACGCTCGGTGACGTCCTCGTCCGTGACCTCGGCCGGGTCGACGATCAGGTCGAGCGTGTTCAGCTCGGGGAGGTCCAGCTCCGGCCGGATCTCGACATCGGCCGTGAACTTCAGCTGGCCCTCGCCGGCCTTGGCCGGGACCTCGGTGACGTCCACGGACGGCTGCGCGAGCGGGCGCAGCTCGTTGTCGGTGAGCGCCTGGCGGTAGAAGTCGTTGAGGCCGTCGTTCACGGCGTGCTCCACGACGGCGCCCCAGCCGACCCGCTGGTCGATGATGCGCGGGGGGACCTTGCCCTTGCGGAAGCCGGGAATGTTCACCTGCTCCGCGATGTGCTTGTAGGCGTGGTCGATGCTCGGCCTGAGCTCGTCGTAGTCCACCTCGACAGTCAGCTTGACCTTGGTGGGGTCCAGGGTCTCGACGGCGCTCTTCACTTCGTTGGTCTCCAGATGATCGGGGGTGCGCTCACCCGGTACCTGGGACGTGAGGAACTCACGACGGCAGGAGCCACCTGGCGGGCGCGGGGATGCAGAATCGTGCGACAGATGCACGGCAATCCCGATTATCTTACGCCTCACGGCGTCTCCTGCCGAATGCGACGACGGCAGCGGGTTTGCACGCTCCCCCGGAGCGGCACACGATGCGCACATGGACGAGCTGAACCGGGCGATCGTCGAGCGCCTGCTGCGCGACGGGCGCGCCACGTACCAGGAGGTCGGGAACGCGGTGGGGCTGTCGGCCCCGGCGGTGAAGCGGCGGGTCGACCTCATGCTCGCGCGCGGGGAGATCGCCGGCTTCACCGTGCACGTCACACCCGCGGCGATGGGCTGGACCCTGGAGGGCTACGTCGAGATCTTCTGCGACGGGATCGTCGCCCCGGCCGTGCTGCGACGCGACCTGTCGCCGATCCCGGAGGTGGTCCGGGTCGCCACGGTGACCGGCGACGCCGACGCCATGGTGCACGTCGTCGCCGCCGACATGGCCGGCATCGAGCGCACCGTGGAACGGATCCGGGCCGCCGCGCACGTCGTCAAGACCCGCACCTCGATCGTGATGTCGCGCGTGGTGGACCGACCCGAGGCGTGATCCGCCGCGGCATGAACGGCCGCGCGGCCGGACGATCAACAACGCCCGCCGCACGATCAACCACCGCGCCCGGCCCCCGCCGAGGCTGGGGACATGTCAGCACAGAGCACCACCCCGGCCGGCGCACCCGCACGAACCTCCCCGCCGGGTGCCCCGACCAGCGCCCCACCCACCGTCCCGCCCCGCGCGACCTGGACGCCGGTGATCGCACTCGCCTCCGGCATCGCGATCCTCGTCGCCAGCGAGTTCCTGCCCGCCAGTGTCCTGCCCGCGCTGGCTGCCGACATCGGCGTCAGCGAGGGCACCGCGGGACTGGCCGTGGCCGCGACGGCGATCGCCGGGGCGTTCACGGCGCCGAGCATCGCGGTGCTGCTCCCCCGGACCGACCGGCGCACCGTGCTCCTCGGCCTGCTCGCCGCCGCGGCGCTGTCGAACCTGGCGGTCGCCGTCGCACCCAGCTTCGCCGTGCTGCTGGTCGGCCGGCTCCTGCTCGGCGTCGCCATCGCCGGATACTGGTCGTTCGCCTTCAGCGCCGGCACGCACGCCGTCCCCGGGAGGGACCGCGTGGTGTCGTCGGCCATCTCGTTCGGCGTCAGCATCGCGACGGTGCTCGGCGTCCCGCTCGGGTCGCTCGTGGGCGACGCCGTCGGCTGGCGGACGGCGTTCGGGGGCGCGGCCGCACTCTGCGCGCTCAGCGCCGTCGCGCTCGCGGCGACCTTCCCCGCCGTCCCGGCCCACCCGACGGCGGGCCTGCGGATGCTGCGCGAGGCACTGCGCAACCGGCGGCTGATGGCCGGCATCGGCTGCGTGGTCCTCGTCGCGTTCGGCAACTTCGCCGCCTACCCGTACATCCGCATCGCGATCGAGCGGGTCGAGCCGGGTGCCGCGACGTGGATGCTGCTGGCGTGGGGCGCGGGCGCCGTCGCGGGGACCGTCGTCGCCGGGATGCTCGCGCGCCGGCTGCGGCCGCTGGCCGCGGTCGCGCCGATCGGTCTCGGCGCCGCGCTGGTGCTCACGGCGACCGCGGGTTCCGTGCCGGTGCTGGCGGTCGCGGTGGTCCTGTGGGGCTTCACGTTCAACATGGTCCCGGTGATCGTCCAGCTCTGGGGTGCGCGGGTCGAGCCCGAGCGAACGGAGTCGGCCATGGCGCTCACCGTCACGGCGTTCCAGGTGGCGATCACCGTCGGCGCCACGCTGGGCGGGACGCTACTGGACCGGTACGGCGTCGGGCCGCTGCTCGTGGTCGGGGCGGGAGCCGCGGTGGCGGCGGGGATCGGCTGGGCGCTGCTGCGGATACCCCGCGGCTGACGGCCCCGGTCCGGCGTCGGGTGCGGCACGCCACGTGAGCGGCGGGACGCCGTGGTCCGCGGCGAACGCCCGGCTGAACGCGGCCAGGGAGCCGTACCCCACCTCGAACGCGACCCGCGTCACCGGCAGGCACTGCTGGGTGAGCAGCGTGCGGGCCCGGTTCATCCGCACCTCGCGCAGCATCCGCATCGGGCTGTGCCCGGTCGCGCGGCGGAAGCGCTCGGTCAGCGAGGAACGCGACAGGTGCACCAGGCCCGCCATCCGGTCGAGAGTCCACCGCGCGCCCGGCTCGGCGGCGAGGGCGGCGACCACCTCGGCGACCTGCGCGTCATCGGCCGGAGCGCCGGTCTCCGCGCCCGGGCCGGCAGGCCCGTCGGGTCCGTCGGCCCGGCCGCCGAGCCCTTCGGCCGAGTGCCACACCGACGAGATCGCCGCACCGATGAGGCTCGCGTAGGCCGCCGCGAACAGGTCGGCTTTGCACTGCACCGTGAGCGGGCAAGTCGTCACGAGCGCGACGATGCCGCCATGCTCCTCGCCGAAACCGCGCAGAACCAGCGGTCCCGGCAGCGGCATGGCCGGGACGGTCCGCCGCAGGTCCCCGTGCACGAGGTCGGTCTCGACGTCGGCCGTGAGGCGGTGCGCCGTGCGGGCGTCGACCAGCAGCGCGTCGCCGGGCAGCACCGTCCGCCGGTCGTTCGCCGTCTCGAGCGTCACTGCGCCGGACACGACCAGGGCCCAGAGCGCTCCGGGCCGGTCCAGGACCGCCTCCGCGGGCAGCCGCTCGCGCCGCAGCGCCGTCATCTCCCAGTCCACATGAACCGGAGCCACGAAGAGGCGCGAGCTATTCCCCGACGGCGCAGGCAACCCAAGGCAGCTACGTGGCAGCCGTCGAGCCAGGAGGTTCCTTACGCCCGGAGGGCCATTCCCGTAATCAACCTCATGACGCACAAGAGCCGGCCACATTCTGATGTGAATCGGTTCGGGGATCTCCTCGATCAGCTCCCTCCCCGGACACCCTCAACCGCGGGAATCCGGGGTATTGCAGCGAACGGCGTTCGAAGCTAGCGTCACGGATCGAGCCGCGCGAGTCGAACCGGTTCACATCCGCTCTGCCCATTCTCGACGAGGAGATGCCATGCGAAGAATCCTGTCCCGAGCCTGCGCGCTCGCCCTGGTGGTGGGCGCCTCCCTGACCCCCGCGCTGCCGGCGTCGGCCGCGGGCAACACGCTCACCGTGGACGTCGGCGACGTCGTCCGGCCCGTCACGCACGTCGCGGCGGGCGGCCTGTACGGCGTCGGCTCGGACTCGAAGCCGACCACCGACCAGCTGCTGCCGCTCAGCCCGATCAGCTTCACGCAGCCCCCGCCCGGCACCACGCACCTGGGCAACGGAGCCACCGAGCCGTGCTGCGACGCCCTCGACGTGGCCGGCAACATCACCCGCGCCGGCGCGCAGCAGTTCATCCGGATGCCGGACATCTACCCGTCGTTCCCCTACCAGTGGCAGGGCTGGGCGGACTGGGAGGACAAGGTCCGCACGATGGTCCAGGACCGCCTGGACGCCACGTGGGCGACGAACATCCAGGGCTGGGAGATCTGGAACGAACCGGACTGGACCTGGGACACCGCGGCGGGTAGCTGGCACGACGGCTGGACCCGCACCCACCGGCTCATCCGGACCATGGACACGGTGACACCGATCGTCGGCCCCGGCGACTCCCACTACAGCCACGACCGGATGCTGTCGTTCCTGACGCACGCGCGGGACACGAACACGCTTCCGGACGTGATCGTCTGGCACGAGCTGGGTGACATGGACTGGAACTCGTTCGACGACCACGTCGCCGACTACCGGGCGATCGAGAACCAGCTCGGTATCAGCCCGCGCCCGATCGCGATCAACGAGTACAACTCGTACAACCAGATGGACATCCCCAGCGTCGCCGTGCACTGGATGTCGGTCTTCGAGCGGTACGGCGCGCGGGAGGCGCACCGCGCCTACTGGTTCGAGGCGGGCACCTTCGACGGGCTGTTCACTCTCGAGGGCGAGCCCACGGCGTCGTACTGGGCCTACCGCTGGTACGGCGCAATGGCCGGCAACGTCGTGCGGACCACGCCGCAGAGCTGGCTCGACGGCGTCGCGTCCTACGACTCGAGCCGCCAGATCGTCAACGTGGTCCTCGGCGGCGACAGCGGCGACAACGCGGTACGGGTCGACGGCCTGTCGTCGTTCGGTTCCTCGGTCGACGTGACCGTCCGGTCCGTGCCGGGCTCCGGCCGCCACACCCACGTCCCGTCCCCGACCGTCATGTCCGCCTCCACGATGCCCGTCTCCGGCGGCAGCGTCACCGTTCCCGTCAACGGCATGACCGCCGAGGGCGCCTACCAGGTGGAGATCACCCCGGCGGGCGGGCCGACGTCGTCCTGGCAGCAGACCTACGAGGCGGAGAACGCGTCGGTGGTCAACGCGCAGACCCGCTCGTCGGCGGGCGCTTCCAACGGTTACTACGTCGGCGGCATCGACGGCTCGGCCGACATGCGCTCGGACAGCTTCGTCGACTTCGCGGTCGACGTGCCGACCGCCCGCAGCTACACGATGACGATCCGCTACGCGAACGGTACCGGTGCGACGTCGACCCACGGGCTCGCGTACAACGGCGGCGCCTGGTCCACCGTCTCCTACCCGCCGACGGCGGGATGGGCGCAGTTCGCAGAGGTCGACGTCACCGTCGATCTCGACGCCGGGTACAACATGATCCGCCTCGCCAAGGGCTCCCCCTACTTCGAGGGCGGCACCGGCTACGCGGAGCTGGACAGCATCAGACTCTCCTGACGCTCGGCTGCCGCGAGGTCGGTCCGATGTCGCGAGGTCGGTCCTTCGAGCGACCGATTTCACGACATCGGACCGACCGTGCGACAACCGGCCGACCACGCGTCGCACCGCAGGACCGACCCGACCCGGACCCTCGTGGAGTGGACCGGCGCCCAGCCTGCTCAGCGCAGGTCGAGCCGCATGAGGACGCGCGGGAAGCCGGCCAGCACCGACGTGGTGTCCGCCGCGTGCTCGAATCCCGCGGCCTCGAACGCCCTGCGGGTGCCCACATAGGCCATGGTCAGGTCGACCTTCTCACCGCGGTTGTCGACCGGGTACGCCTCCACGGCCGGCGCGCCCTGGTCGCGTGCGTGGTCGACCGCCCCGGCGATCAACGCGTGGGACAGTCCGCGCCCCCGGTGGCCGGGGCGGACCCGGATGCACCAGAGCGACCACACCGGCAGGTCGTCGAGGTGCGGGATCTTCCGGCTCCGCGCGAACGACGTCGCCGCCCGGGGCGCGACGGCGGCCCAGCCGGCCGGCTCGCCATCGTCGTAGGCGAGGACGCCGAGCGGCCCGTCGCGCATCAGCTCGGCGACGCACTCGCCCCGGGCCGGACCACGCAACTGCGCGTTCAGCGCCGACCCGATCCGGTAGCTCAGGCACCAGCACACGCTGGCGTCCGGGCGTTTCGGGCCGACGAGCGTCCGGACGTCCTCGAACACGGTGGCCGGGCGCACCTCGACACTCACGATTCCACTGTGCCATCCCTCACCCATGGCAGGATCCGCCCCGGCCGCGCCGGGGCGGATCCCACCGGGAGGGTGGTGGACGATCTATCGGTTGAGCGAGTAGGAGTTCACGCGGAAGTCACGGCCGCCCGAGGACGAGGTGATCTCCCAGCCGAACTGGATCTGGTCGATCCGGACCCGCGGCATGTAGCCCCCGCTGACCAGCCACTGACAGTGGGCGGTGATGTTCACCCACGCGTTGGTGCTCTGGGCTTCGGCGAGGAAGCTGTAGACGTGGTTACCGCCGTTGTGGCCCTGGTAGTACCGCCATCGGCGCCCCCCGAGGTCGACGGTGGCACGGTAGTTGCCGATCGGGCCGACGTTGGACGTCCACTGCGTCCAGATCATGATCTCGTGGTCGTGACCGTTGCCCCACACGTCGTAGGCGGTGTTGTAGGCCAGTCCGGAGCCGGAGGGGACGGCGACGTCGGCGGAGCTGTTGACGTCGCCCATGCCCCACACGTCGCGTCCGAGGGTGTAGGACACGTTCGGGTAGGACTTGATGCCGCCGGTGTTCGGGTGGTCGGCCCACACGCCCCAGTTGCTGTGGGAGTTGGCCCAGATCGTCTGTGACCCGTGGCCGTCGCCCCAGATGTTGTTGTAGAGGGTGTACTCGCCGGTGCGCCACGAGCCCCAGCGGTCGGAGGACCACCAGGTGGCCGCCTGGGCGGCGGTCTGGGTGGCGAGCGCGGCTCCGGCTCCGGCGACGGGGGCCGCGAGAGCGGCCAGGAGAAGTGATCGTCGTTTCATGTGGTTCTGCCTTTCCATTCCGGATAGCGGTGTCGTCGTAGGCATCGTTCTGCGAACCGGTGGGCCGCAGATCTCCGGGATCTGGCGATGAACAAATGACGTGCGACGGTGGTCGCGGATCAGAGCGTAGACCTCACGACGTGCGGAATGGAATGGTCGGCCACGGAGCGCATTTCGCGGTTCATCGGAAAAGGACGGCGTGCGGCAGCACGCCGTCCTTTTCCGGCAGGAATTCGCCACGCACAGCCCGGAGAGCTCGTCGGGGCGCGCCCATGTGAAACGTGTCACTCCCTGTACTTTCCTGCACTACCGGACTATATGCGCGGGACCCTCGTCAGGCTCCGCGCCGGGATCGCCGTGGCGGCCTATCCCGCTGCGGACGCGAGTTCCGCCTGGAATGCCGCGACGCCTCCCCCGCGCTTCAGCACCTCTTCGTCAAACGTTGTCGTAGCCGCCGTGATCGCGTTCAGGTGGGCAATGGGAACGGCCGCCCCGTGAGCCATGGAGGAAACGATCGCGTCCTCCTTGAAGGACGCGATCGCCATCTTCTGGTACTCGGTGAACTCGTTCTCGTCGATGTCCGCGCGGGCCGGGAGCCCAGGACGGTCTTGAAGTCCTCGAGCGCCGCGGTCACCTCGGGGCTGTTCCAGTCCGTACTGCCGTCCCAGAGGCCGGTGTACGCCTCGGCGCCGAGGCTGCCGAGCAGCACGGTCTCGAAGAGGTGGACCTGTGTCCACGTGGTGCCGAGCGCCAGCGGTGCCTCCATGCCGGCTTTCCTCAGCTTCTCCAGGTCCGCGATGAAGGCGTCGACGCTGTCGTACCGGCCCGAGGCTTCGATATCGTTTTCTCGAAGCACCGAATCGCCCGAGGGTAGCGGACGGCCGGAACGGTCTGTCAACGACTCGACACGCCGGAACTGCTCGCACGCGACTGAGCGGCAACTACGAGCCCGCAGGAGATCCGACGCTCGCGCACCTGCGCGCGAACCCCCCCGGCGCGACGCCGACAACGCGCGTGAAGTCGCCGGTGAAGTGCGCCTGGTCGTAGTAGCCGACGGCCGCCGCGAGCCCCGCCAGGTCCCGCGCCGGGTCCCGTCCCAGCAGCTCGGCGGCGAGGTGCACCCGGTGCCGCCGCAGCACCCACTTGGGGCTGACTCCGACCCAGTCGGCGAACAGGCGCTGCAGCGTGCGCGGCGTGGTGCCCAGCCCGGCTGCGAGCGCCACGACGGTGGCGCCCGGCGCGGCGTCGGCGATCGCGGCGAAGGCCTCGCGGAGCGCGGCCAGCGCGGCGGTGGAGCGCGGCGTCCGGGTGCGGTCGGCGGCGGCGCGGAGCAGTGGGGTGATCGTCCGGGTGGCGGCCTCCGCCCTGCCGGACGACGCCTGGCCGAGCGCCTCGCGGACGGTGCGGGCCGCCGTCGGGCCGGGATTCCCGACCGGTTCGACGGCGCCACGCCGGCCGGCGTCCGCGAGCCCGAGGAGTGCGCGGTAGCCGCCGGGGTGCAACTTGGTGCCGACCACGCTGCCGGTGCCGGTGAGCGTGCGCAGGAAGAGTCCGGCGGGCATCGCGTGGGCGAGGAGGCCGGCGTCCTCGGCGACGACGTTGCCGACGGGGTGCGGCACGACCGTCTGCGTGAAGGTCTCTCCGGGTGGCAGGTCCCAGGTGATCACCCAGTGCCGGTCGATCAGGTCGGCGAGGTCCGGGGCCGGCGGGACCCGGACCAGCGTGTAACGGTCGCGGGCGCGTACGGGGTCCACGATGCCGAGCGTGGGCCCGGAGCCGAGAACGCCTCCCGGGCGCGATCCGCCTTCGAACACCTGTCGCATTCTTCCAAGCCTCGCACATGCGGGCCGCGCGAGCATCGACGACATGAGGAACTCAGCCCTGCACCCCAACATCTCCGTGTCCGACGCCCGCGCGGCCATCGCCTTCTACGAGGCGGCCCTCGGCGCCGAGACGCTCGACGTCGTCACCGCCGGCGACGCGGTGATCCACTCCGACCTGGTCCTGCGGTCCGCCGCGGGCGAGTCCACGTTCACCGTCGCCGCCGCGTTCCCGCCCGACTCCGTCGCACCGGAGCCCGGCGCGCCGACGCACGCGAGCTTCACCGTGCCGGTCACGGACACCGACGCCGCCTACGCGCGGGCGATCGGCGCCGGGGCGACCAGCCTCACCGAGCCGGCCGACTGGTTCGAGGGATTCCGGCAGGCCGCCGTGCGCTGCCCGTTCGGCCACCGCTGGTACTTCGTCACGGTGGACGACGCCGTGACCGCCGCCGACATCCAGCGCGCGAGCGACGCATGGGTCGCGGAGCAGGCGGGCTAAGCAGCGTAGGACTCGGCGAGGTCGGCCACCTCGTGGGCGTACGACATCGAGCGGTTGTAGGTCACCAGCGCCGCCGTCCACCCGTCGTCGGTCGTGACGTCGCCACCGCTCCGGCACAGGTACCGGGCGGCGGTCAGGACCGCGTCGTCGATCTGATGCGGATCCGCCTCGCCGTCGAGGTTCCCGTCCTGGGCGTAGCTCTCCCAGGTGGTCGGGATGAACTGCATCGGGCCGACGGCGCGGTCCCACTCCGGGTCGCCGTCGAGCTCGCCGCCGTCAGTGTCACGGATCTCCATGACCCCCTCGCTGCCGTCCAGCGGTATGCCGATGATCGGCGGGCTCACCGTCCCGTCGTCGTCGGTGCGGGCCCCGCCGTAGCTGCCGTGCACCGACTCGACGGCGCCGATACCTGCCAGCGTGTTCCATCCCAGCCCGCACTGCGGCTCGGTCCGAGCCAGCCGGAGGGACGCGCCGGCGTAGGCGGCCAGCGCGCGCGGCGGGATCTCCGTACTCTCGGAGACCTCCCGGAGCCAGGCCGGCCGGGCCAGCTCGGCGATAGGTACCTGGTCGACGACGGACTCGTCCACCGCGGACTCGGGCACCTGCTGGTGCGGTGCTGGTGGAAAGCCGCGCTCCGGCGGCCACGTCTCTGCGCTCGGGCTGCAGCCGGCCAGAAGCAGCGCGGTCGCGAGGACAGCGGCCTGAGTCGGTGCTCGCACAGTGATGATGCGTCTCCATGGTCGGGGGAACCAGTCGATCCGCGCGACGCCGCTGCCGGCGCCGCCGTCCTGCGGTCGAGGTTATGGCCGACGACGGCCGATCCGGCAGGCCACGACAACACCTCCCACAGATGTGCGCGGTTTCCGGGCACGAGAGTCACCCTCTACCGACGACGTTCCAGCACGTCCGCGCAGTCCGCACAGCGCCCGAAGACCTCCAGCACGTACCGCACCACGGCGAACGTCTCGGTCCGCTGCGCCGCCGTGAGGTGGCCCAGCATGTGCGCGCAGACGAAACCGGCGACCTCACCCGGCAACTCCTCGAGGGCCCGGGGCACGGCGCCGGCCATGACGCTCACCTGCTCGCCCAGCGCGCCGTCGTCGGCGATGCGCGCGAGCAGGACCGACCGCATCGTCCGCGACGGTTCGACGGCGATGATCCGCGCCCGCGTGCATGCCGCGAGAGTGCGCGTACCGACACCGGATCCCGCGCCGAGGTCGAGAAGCGTCGCGTCCGGCCCGAGATCGCCGAAGGCGGCTTCGAGCACCGGGCGCAACTGGACGGCGTCGGGGCGCGCCGCGAATTGTCCGACCCTCACGTGAGGGAAGGTTGGGCGCCCGCTTCGGAGAGCCTCCTCGGCACCTCCATGGCAGCATTCTGCGGCGAGGAATCCCGTGCGGGCTCTCGGCAGAATCTTCCGCCACGGTAGAGTGGCGGTCGACGTGATCCATCCGGGGAGGCAAGTTGGGAAACGTGGCTCGAGTCCAGGTCGCGGACCTCGTCGCCGATGCGTTCGGACCATCCGGGGCTCACCGGTCCGAGATCCTCGCGGCCGCGGTGAAGGGCGGAGGGCCGCCCGAGTTGCTCGTGGAGCTGGAGCGCCTTCCGGACCGGAGATTCGCGACGATGCGCGACCTGTGGGACCACCTGCCGGACACCCCCGTCGAGCCCGAGACATGAGGCGCCGATGAGTGCGCGGTTCGAGGAACTCGACTGGCAGGCCACACCCCTCGGCGAGCTGACGTTGCGCCGCCGGCGGGACCCTGTCACCGGCAAGGACGTGCACGAGATCAAGCTGAACGACGAGTTCCTCATGTCCAGCATGTTCACCGCCGCAGAGGTGGAGCTGGGACGGCTCGCGCTGGCCGAGCGGGCCGTCCCGGTCGCGGATGTCGTGGTGGGCGGGCTGGGCCTCGGCTACACGGCCCGGGCCGTCCTGGACGACCCGGCCGTTCGTCGCCTGGTGGTCGTCGACGCGCTGCCGACGGTGATCGACTGGCACGAACGCGGCCTGATCCCGCTCGGCAAGGAACTGACGGCGGATCCGAGATGCTCGTTCGTGGCCGGCGACTTCTTCGAGATGGTGCGGTCGGGAGCCAGGTTCGAACCGCACCCGGACACCTCGGCGCCGGATCGGTCGTGGCACGCGATCGTGGTCGACGTCGACCATTCGCCCCGCCATCACCTGCACCCGAGCCATGCCGACCTGTACGGGCCCGAAGGTCTGCGCCGGCTGGCCGGGCGACTGCACCCCGGCGGCGTGTTCGCGCTGTGGTCGAACGACCCCCCGGACGAGGAGTTCACCGCCACGCTCGAACAGGTCTTCGCGACGGCACGGTGCGAGGTCATCCGGTTCGACAACCCGCTCCAGCAGCGCGATTCCACCAACACCGTGTACCTCGCCACGACGCCTGCATAGCAGGCTCAGCCGATACCTCCTCCCGGGCAACTCTGACGTCGCGTGAGGGTGTCGTTCGCCTGCCGACACGCCCTGGACACCGCGCCCTCCTCGCGGTATGGGCCAGGACGGGCCGCCGGGATCGATGCGCAGCGATTCGACTCTTCCGTAACGTCAGGGTAGAGTTCGGTGGCGCCGGGTTCCTGCGGCCTCGTACGGACGCGATACCACCCGGCTCCCCCTCACCAGATGTTTCACGCAATGCCGCGTGCCCCCAGACCTGTCCCTGGGGCCGCGTCCTCCAGGCAGCGTGGTCCCCCGAATCATGCGGAGAACTGCGTGTCGAACGAGACCCTGACCGACCTGCCCGATCCTGCCCCTCGTCCCACCCCGTCGACGGGCGCTCCGGAGGTGGACGGGAGCCTGCGTGGCACGCTGGCCGCCCTGCGTTCCCCGCGGGTGCTGCGGACCGAGGTGCTGGCCGGGCTGGTCGTCGCACTGGCACTGATTCCGGAGGCGATCGCGTTCTCGATCATCGCCGGGGTGGATCCGCGGATCGGGTTGTTCGCGTCGTTCACGATGGCGGTCACGATCGCGTTCGTGGGCGGACGCCCCGCCATGATCTCCGCCGCGACCGGCGCGATCGCGCTGGTCATCGCACCGGTCGCACGGGACCACGGCATCGACTACTTCATCGCCACCGTCATCCTGGCCGGGGTCATCCAGGTCGTGTTCGGCGTGCTGGGGGTGGCCAAGCTGATGCGGTTCATCCCGCGTTCGGTCATGGTCGGCTTCGTCAACGCCCTGGCGATCCTGATCTTCCTGTCCCAGGTACCCCACCTGGCCGGCGTGCCCTGGGCCGTCTACCCGCTGGTCGCCGCCGGCATCGCGATCATGGTGCTCTTCCCCCGGCTCACCAAGATCGTGCCCGCACCCCTGGTCTCCATCGTGCTGCTGACCGTCGTGGTCATCGCCGCCGGCATCGCCGTGCCGACCGTGGGCGACGAGGGCGCGCTGCCCGAGTCCCTGCCCGCCCTCTTCTTCCCCGACGTGCCGCTCACGTTCGAGACCCTGCGCATCATCGCCCCCTACGCCGTGGCGATGGCGCTGGTCGGCATCCTGGAATCCCTGCTGACCGCGAAGCTGGTCGACGACGTCACCGACACCCACTCGAACAAGACCCGCGAGGCCTGGGGCCAGGGCGTGGCGAACGTCGTGACCGGATTCTTCGGCGGCATGGGCGGCTGCGCCATGATCGGCCAGACCATGATCAACGTGAAGGCCTCCGGCGCCCGCACCCGCATCTCCACCTTCCTGGCCGGCGTGTTCCTGCTCATCCTGGTCGTGGGCCTGGGCGACGTCGTCGCCATCATCCCCATGGCCGCCCTGGTCGCGGTCATGATCATGGTCTCGGTCGGCACCTTCGACTGGCACTCCATCCAGCCCGGCACCCTGCGCCGCATGCCCAAGTCCGAGACCGCCGTCATGCTCGTCACCGTCGTGGTCACCGTCGCCACGCACAACCTCGCCTACGGCGTCATCGCCGGCGTCCTGGTCGCCATGGTCATGTTCGCCCGCCGCGTCGCCCACTTCACCACCGTCACCCGGCTGGACGCCTCCGACGCCGACGACCAGCGCGTCTACGCCGTCCAGGGCGAACTGTTCTTCGCCTCCTCCAACGACCTCGTCTACCAGTTCGACTACACCGGCGACCCGCGAAACATCGTCATCGACCTGACCGAGGCCCACGTCTGGGACGCCTCCAGCGTCGCCGCCCTGGACGCCGTACGCACCAAGTACGAACGCAAGGGCAAGAACGTCACCATCATCGGCATGAACACCGACACCACCACCCGCTACGACCGCCTCTCCGGACGGCTCGGCGCCGCGCACTGACCGGACGAGCAGTTCGGACCGGCAGCAGCAGTGGAATCAGTGGCCACGGCGTAGGTCGTGGGTCCCCGGGCCGGGGAATCGCTCGCCGAGGTCACCCTCGCGATCCGCAAGGGCCTGACCGCCACCGACCTCGCCGGGACCACTCACCCGTACCCCACCTACGGCAACGGCGTGTGGAACGCCACGATCGCCGTCGTCCGGGACCGGCTGGCCGCGCCGGGCGGTGACGATCTGCCGATCCCGCGAGCCGCGGCCCGGGCCATCCGGTCCTGTCATATGCGGGACCGGCCGTCGCACGCTTGGATCCGAAAACATGATCCGATACGCGCGCTCCCTCGCGGCCGCCGCCACGCTCGGCGTGGCCGCGCTCCTCGTCGCCCCGGCCACCACCGCCGAGAGCTGCCGCTACCAGAACTTCACTCTGGAGGAGGCCGCCAAGCTCGCCGGAGAGTTCGGCCTGGCCGTCTGCAAGGGCATCCTGCGCACCACCCGGATCCCGGCGAGGGCCCCGCGCCCGTGAACGAGCCCGTGCCGGAGGCCGGCCGGGTGACCTCCGGTACGGTGAGCCGCCCGACGGCGGACTCGATCCCGTGGGCGGTGTCACGCACCGGCCACCGTGATCGTGGCACTACCATCAGTCACCATGCGGCAGCTCGGGGCCCACCTCGTCCGAAACGGTGACCGCTACGCTCTTGCCGCCTACCTCGTCTCGACAGTGGCGTTTCTCCAGATCACGACGCTCGTCTCGCACCGGGCCTGGGCGCAGGCCGCCATCGGCGCCTACGTCGTGGCGCTCGTCGTCTCGCTCATCCCCCGCGCGAGGCCTGCCGCAGGCTGGATCGCCGCACTCGGATCGGTGGCCGTCCCGCTCGTGATCCTGGCCGCCCGCGACGTCGCGCAACCCGAGGTACACGTCCTGTCCGACGGGGCGCGATCCCTGCTGGCGACCGGTACGCCCTACCACTCGTCGCCCGGGACCCTGGACGACTACCGGCCCTACCTGCCGCTCCTGTTCGCCTTCGGGCTCCCGCGGGCCCTCGGCCTCGACTCGCCGCTCGGCGACCCGCGCCTCTGGATCGCCGCCGCCTTCGTGGCGAGCGTGCTGGTGGGCGCCAGGCCGACCGGTCCGCAAGATCTTCCGGATCGCAGCAGGTCTCTCCTCCCCTTGTTCCTCGCGATGCCGCTCCTGGCCATGACGCTCGCGGTCAGCGCCATCGACCTGCCGATGACCGCCGCCGCGACGCTCGCGGTGCTCGCCGTCAGCCGGCGGAACTGGGCACTCGCGGCCCTCGCCTCCGGCGCGGCGACGGCGATGAAGCCCACCATGGGACTGCTCGTGGTCCTGCTGGCCGTGGAGTTGCTCCGTACCCACGGCGTCGGGCGTTCCCTGCGGTACCTGCTGCCGGCCGCGCTGACCGCGGGCCTGCTCGTGGTGCCGGTCCTGGTTGCGGATCCGGAGGCGCTGTGGGCCAGTGTCGTGTCCTTCCCCGCGGGGCTCGAGGACGTGGAGTCGCCCGCGCAGTCCCCCTTTCCCGGGGTGCTCCTGGCGGCCGCGGGCGGGCAGGAGCTCGCGTTCGCGCTGATGTCGGCCGGGGCCCTGGCCTGGGTGGTCCATGCCTGGCGACGGCCGACGACGGACTACACCGCGCTGGCCTACCGCGTCGCCGGAGCGTTCACGACGGTGTACCTCCTGGCTCCGGCGAGCCGGGCCGGCTACCTCGTCCTTCCGCTCACCCTGCTCTTCGTCGGCTGGGCGCGGCGCCCGGCGAGCACGCCGCACATCACCAGCCGAGCCACTGGTTCCGGCGCTTCTTCCCGGCGTCCGCGAAGGCCCTGACGATCGTGTGGCCGAGCAGGTACTCGGCGATCCGCAGCAGGACACCGCCGAGAGTCCTCGCGACGCCGCGCGCCCTGGTCCAGATGTTCCTCGCCGCGTCGACGAGCCGGTCGAACCTGCCGTCCCGGGACGCCATGAGCCGGAGGACGAGCCATGCGGCGACGACGCCGTACGCCGTCGCCGGCCGCCACCCCTGGTCGATCACCAGGAGAAACATCGCGACGCCCGTGCCTGCGACGGCAGGCCAGCCGAGCAGCGACGGATACCGCGACGCCTCGTGGTGCGAGAGGTACCACGCACGAACGAGCATCGCGACGGCCACGAGTGCCGCGCACCCGGCGCGCACCCACGACGGGTAGTTCACCACGATCGCGAGCAGGAGAGCACACACGGAGACGACCGAGGCCGCCTCCCACGGCGCGACGAGAGCGCGCGTGTCCCAGCTGGTGACCTTCTCCCTCCACCGCGACTCCTCCAGGTCGAAGACCCGCACGCCCGCCGGCCGGTTGCCGCGCAGTCTGGTCGCCACCCAGTACAGGTGCGGTTTGGCCAGGATCCCGGCGTGCAGGGCCGGCGAGTCCGCGTGCCGCGCGCCCTGGAGCTCGACCATCCAGCCCGCCGCCACCTGCGCGGACGCGACGGCCCACACCGCCGCGATCAGCCCGGCCCCGAACGGGGACCAGAGCATGTCCGGCGCCGTGACGTAGAGGGCGAACGCCACCCGTAGCCCATAGCCGCTGCCCACGACCACGAAGAGGAACCAGCCCGCGGCCCGTGTCGACCGCCGCCCGAGCTCGGTGGCCACCCGCGCGCCGACGTCGGCCGGGTCCGCGTCCGTCGCGATGGCTCGCAACTTCTCGCGCCAGCGCTCACGCGGGATCTCGTAGGCCAGGAAGACCGCGCCGAGGGCACCGGTGAACCACGTGATCGCCTCCCCGGACATGCCGAGCTGACGCGCGACGACGACGAAGGCCAGGACGCGCAGGGCTGCGACGAGCAGCCCTGCGAGCTGCTGGAACGGCGTCATCGGACGCGCTTCGTCGTTCCGGATGTTCCCCGGGAGCGGGAGCACGCCCGGGTCCTCGCGGAGCCCGTTGAGCAGGTACCGGGTCTGGTACAGGATCAGCTCGTACGCCAGGACGAGCCCGAGGGCAGTCGGCCACGCCCCGCCGGACCAGTACCCGAGGACGACGACGAGCGCCGCGACGACCACCGCGTCCTGCCCCTTGAAGATCGAGAGGATCCGGGGCGCAAGGGCGAACCGGAGGAACAGGGGCCACGAGAGTACCGGCGCATAGGGTTTCTGCTTCGCGAGGTCCCGCCGGGCCACGGCCTCGATGAGCTTGTCGAACGTCGCGTGGGACGCCCCGCGGCTGAACGAGACGACGATGAGCAGCAGGAGGAGGCTGTAGAAGGCCACCCCGGCGATCCGCTGGGCCTCATCACGGACCTGCCACAGCACGAACACGATCGAACCCGTACTGACCGTGAAGATCGTGGCGGCCAGCCCGAGATACAGGAACCTGAGGGGCGCCAGCGAGTTCGTCTCCGCGCCGTACAAGGCCCCGTTGAGCCGGCCGAGCGCGGGGAACCGAAGTTTCCGGCTCCGCCTGCCGTCCCGCAGGGCGCCGGGATTGCCGGCTGTCAGGCTGCGCTCCAGGGCCCTGAGGTACTTGCCCACCACGCGGCCGTTGAAGAACACGTACGAGTAGACCAGCAGCACCAGGATCGGCATGATCGGTAGCGCCAGGAAGTGCACGTCCTGGAGACACCTCTCGGTCTCGCCGTTCTCCCCGACGATCGTGTCGGCTCCCCGCTCGCAGTGCAGCGGAAGCTCGAGGACGAACCCGATGAGGATGGGCGTGGCGGCCGCGGCGATGGTGACGGCCACGTTCACGAGCGTGGACTCGAGGCTGTAGAGCGAACCCAGGTGCTCGATCCAGCTCGCACGATCCTTGTCGCCGGGCAGCGCGAGCTGGTACTCGGGCTTGCCGGCGGCCGGCTGCTCCCCCTCAGCCATCGGTCGCCGCCGTCCGGAAGAACGGGGCGAGGAGCCGGTCGGCCAGCCGGGTGCGCCATGGCCGCGCGCTCGCCTCCAGCGGCACCACCCGGATGAAACGAGCCCCGAGGCGACGGGCCAGCAGCCCGTCGGTCAGCAGCTGGTCACCGATCACCGCCGTCGGCCGCGGCGAACCGGACAGGCGCGACGCGGGGGTCCACGGCTTGCCCGCGCGAGCGACGACCGGGATGCCCCACAACGTCGCGGGAGCCTCCCGGCGGTTCGTCACGATCACGGCGTCGACCAGCAGCGCGATACGCAGCACCAACGGCGTCGGCGTGTGCTCACCGACCACCGCACCCGTCGGGACGAGCGTCGCGTCCAGGTCGACCACCGGCCGCAGGCCGGCGGCAGCACAGAGCGCGAGTGCCGCTCCCACATCATCGACACGGGTGATCTCCGTGCGCGACGTCCACGGTTCCGCCATATGGCACGTCTCTCCTGGTCACAGGCAACGTCCCGGGAACCTTATCCACCCTCGCACTCCAAGGCCAGCAAATCGCCAGGATTGTCCGACGCCACCGAGGCGGGCGAGTACGAGGTGCTCGCCGATGCCGCGTCCGTCCAGGCGAAGACCAGCCTCAGCTCTCCCCCGCCTCAGGCTCGGACGGCGGCGACAGCCTGGTCGAACAGATCCACGGGGTCAGCGGTGCCGCCCGACTGCCGCGCCGTGGTCCTCTCCGGGGCGCTCGGCGCACGCTCCCGCAACGCCGCAGCCGGTCCGGTCACGGCGAGCCGAGAAACCGCATGACCAAGGCTGGGACGGAAGCTCCGTGAGCAGCGCGTGGCCCACGGTCGCCCGAGGTCAGAAACTCGCATCTGGCCTGGGGCGGAGCCCCTTTGGAGCGGGCGACGGGAATCGAACCCGCGTAATCAGTTTGGAAGACTGAGGCTCTACCATTGAGCTACGCCCGCGCGGGTCCCGACGACGGTATGTGCCATGGTTGGGGCAACCCCTCCGAGCGCACCGTCCGCCGTCGAACCGCGCGCTCACGATAGCAAACCTGGAGCGCCTCGCGCCGCCTCGACCGGAGGCAATCCGTCACCGTGTCGGACCCCCCACCCGCTCGACGAGGGAAGACGGCACGACGGCCTCGCCATCGTGACCAGTGGCACTACACTTGCTCTGGCCCGGTCGCAGCCGGGCGCACGGGGCGTAGCGCAGCTTGGTAGCGCATCGGCTTTGGGAGCCGAGGGTCGCAGGTTCGAATCCTGTCGCCCCGACTCATGGGCCGCGGAAACTCAGGGTTTCCGCGGCCTTTGGAGTCTGAGGGCTTGAACTCCGAGGGCTCTCCGGCGGACGGATAGCGATTCATCCGGACCGTCCCAGGCGGCAGCACCATGACCCCGATCTGAGGACCGCCGGCGGGCAATCGCCGGGCATCCAGACCCCGGAACCGGTTGAGACTCAGGATGGCCGGCGGAGCTCAGCGCCTGGTCTCATACCTGGTCAGGACCACGCCATCGGGAAACGTCCGGGTCTCCACCAGGTTCAGGGTGATCCAGTTGTCCAGGGCCGTGAAGAATGGCGTGCCGCCACCCACCAAGACCGGCACGGTGGCCAGCACGTACTCGTCGATCAGCCCGGCCCGCATGGCCGCCGCGGCAAGTGTGGCACCGCCGATGTCCATGGAGCCGCCGTCCTCGGCCTTGAGCCGGGTGATCTCCGTGACCGCGTCGCCGGTGACCAGGCGGGTGTTCCCATCGACCGTGCTGGTCGTCGAGGAGAACACCACCTTCGGCATGTCCCGCCAGCGGTGGGCGAACTCGATCTCCGCCGGTGTGACGCCAGGCTGCTGGTCGGCGGTCGGCCAGTAGGAGCTCATCGTCTCCCACAGTCTGCGCCCGTACAGCGCCAGGCCCGTCGCACCAACCCGGTCGGACCACCACTGGAACAACTCGTCGCTCGGTACGCTCCAGCCGATGTCGTCGCCCGGCGCGGCGATGTAGCCGTCCAGGCTCACGTTCATGCCAAAGGCCAGTCTCCGCATGGCCTCATCCTCCCGCGAGTCGGCATTCGGTGCACAGACCAGCACGGCGGCCTTGAGCAGCGTCGCGGGGCGACGGGTGTCGTGACAACGGTCGCCTCGGCCCGGCCGCTTCCAGGCCCGTGCTGATGCGCGCCTTCCTCCTGGACCCGCTCGACGCGTGGATCCCAGGAATGAATCACTTCACGCGGCTGGCGCGAGGTCCGAAGCACCTGCTGGCCGATCCGGGCATCGCCGCACGGCTCTTGGGCGCAGATCAGCGCAGCCTCCTGCGCGGGCAGTCCTCAAGGTCTGAGTTGCCGCGAGATGGTTCACTGCTGGGATCCTTGTTCGAACACCTCGTCGCCATGTCGGTCCAGTCCTACGCCCAGGCCGCCCATGCGCGCGTGACGGACATGCGGACACAGGACGGCCGCCACGAGGTCGATCTCATCATCGAACGCGATCGCGCTGCGGCACTGCTCGGTCCATGATCCGGTCCGCTCAGCTCACTGGTCGACGTCGTCCGCTCCGAGCCGGGTGAGAGCGTCGGGAGATTGAGACGCTCAGCGCAGCGTCGGCCCTTCCACCTCCACCGGCCCGGGTGCGATGGGGTGCTCGACCTGCAGGTTGAGGGTGCTGCGCGACGTCGGGATCACGGCGAGCTGGGCCTCGCTGCCGTTGGCGTCGATAGCGCGTACGTGGAGGTGCCCGTCCTTGAGACGGATCGCGAACTGGTCGGTCCCGGCGACGAAGCGCACCTCGCTGTCGTCGTCGATCACCGTGGGGCCCGAGGGCAAAGTCTTTGGCATGAGTACAGGATGCCCGCCGCGGCGAGGGCGCGTCGACGCCCACCGCCTGAGTCGACTCAACCGGCGATCCGATCGTGCCCGAGCCCCACCTCGTACACATCCCGCGGGCGGTCGGAGACCCCATTGCGGTCACGAGCTACCGCCCGGAGACGGTGATCCCAGAGAAGGGTGTCACCATCCTGGGGCGAGGTACAACCAGTACTCCGATGGAGCGACGACATCGACATTGTCCTGCTGAAAGGCACGATCCGCGCCTGCCGCTGCCTCAGTCGTCGAAGTCGAACCCGTCCGCCTCGGCGGCGGCCACGAGGCTCCGCATCCGGTCGCCGTCCGTGGCTACCTTCTCCATCAGTTCGCCCAGCGCCTCCAGCGCGGCCCGGTCCGCGCCATGGGCACAGAACATGTCGCCCTCCGGGTCGTAGTCGAACCCGCCGTCGAGCCTGGGTGCCTCGGTGGACACCAGCCATCGCGCGACGCCCTCCCAGAAGTACCCGTTCGGCTCGTGCCCCAGTTCCTCGACCAGCGCGTCCACCGGCGTCGTCCCCGCGCCCAGGAGCAGCGAGAACTTCCCTGCGGTGGTCTCGATCAGCCTCAGCATCGTCATACGCCGGAACCTAGTGTCCTGCGCCCGAGATTCGTGGTGGAAGTCCATTGCGGTTCGTCGCGAACCGCAACCTCACGCCGGGCTGCTTCCGGCGAACCGCAACAACATGCCGACCCCACGGGTCCAACCGCAGCCGCGCAACGATTCCCTCCACCCGAACCGCACTCTGAGTCCGCCGGTGTCGGCCGAACTGCAGCTCGAGGACGGTTTCCGTCGCCGAGCCGCAGCGACACGCCGACAACACCGGGAATTGTCGGCGTGTCCCTGCGGCTCGACCGCGGTCGGCGGACGCAGGCTGCGGTTCGCCGACGCCGGCCGACACACGATTGCGGTTCGCGACGAACCGCAACGAACTTCCACCACGAATCTCAAACGCAGGACACTAGCACCGGCCACTGACATCGCCGGCGCCGCGACGACGAGCCCGTGGCCGAACGGGTCGCGCATCGGGTCTACGACGGAGCCGCGCCGACCTGCGGAGTCCCGCCCGGCCGGGAGTGGTGCCCGTCCCCGGCGCCGGGTCTCCTGGCGCGGATGAATCCCTGGATCGCGATGACGGCGGCGCCGCGACACCAGCTCTCGTTCTCTCCCGAGGTGAGTTCGACGCGTACGGCCGAGGCGCGCGGGTCCCGGTGCTCCTCGATGCCCTCGCGCACGGCGTCGAGGGTCAGTTCCGCGAGGCGGACGCCTTCGCCGCCGAGGATGACGAGGTCGGGCGCCGCGAGGTTGGCCACGGCGGCGACGAGCCTCCCGAGGCCACGGCCGGAAGCGGTGAGGATCCGCCCGACGGCGGGATCGCCGGCCTCCGCCAGCTCGAGGACTCCGGCCCACGACACGGGGCGGCCGAGCGCCGTGGACACGTCGCGTTCGATGGCGGGGATGGTGAGCATGGCTTCGGCGCAGCCGCGATGACCCCAGGTGCACGGGGGCCCCAGGGGGTCCAGCGGCCAGTGGCCGACGAGCCCCACACCGGTGTCGTCGTTCGCGAGCAGGCGCCCGTTCGCGACGCAGCCGTAGCCGACACCGACGCCGATCGTCAGTGCCGCGAAGTTGGAGTGCCCGGCGCCCAGGCCGAACCAGTGCTGCGCCTCGGTGAAGGCCGCCAGGTCGTTCGCCGCGAAGGCGGGTAGCGCCGCTGCTTCCTGCACGAGCGCCGCGAGCGGAACGTCGTCCCACCCGAGGAACGGTGCGCTGCTGACGGTGCCGTCGCCGGTCACGACGCCTCCCAGGCCGATGCCGACGGCGTCGATGGCGTGCTCGTCCTGAGCGTCGCGAACGAGCGCGGCGATCTGGCGGACGACGTCGTCCGGCTCGCGGGAGTCGAGGGGCGACTCGCGGTAGCCGAGGACGTCCGCGCGAAGGTTCGTGACCGCGCACATGAGCGTCTCGCCGCTGAGCTTCACGCCCAGGAAGTGGTGCGTCTCCGGGACGACGTCCAGCGGGGTCGACGGGCGGCCGGTACGACGTTGCGCCGCGCGCGGGGCCTCGACGAGCAGACCGGATCGGAGGAGTTCGGTGCTGATCCGCGTCAGTGTCGCGGGTGCGAGGTCGAGTCGCCTCGCGAGTTCCGACCGCCCGAGGGGCCCGTGCAGGAGCACCTCGAGCGCGACAGCCTGCGCGAGTCCGTCCATCGGTTGCCAAGCCACAACGACCCTTTCCTTCATCCTCGAACGAACCCTAGCCGAGACGCCAGCATACAGGGGGTGTTGACCCCGACTTTTTTCCTGTGGTGAAATAACAGCGGCGGTCAACCAGTGGCCGCCCTCACCTAGGAGACACTTGCAATGACGCAACCACGCTTCGCGGTAGCCGGCGCGCTCGCACTGTTCGGGAGCCTCGCCCTCACCGGCTGCGGCACCTCGGGCGCCGGCTCGGACGAGCCCGTACAGCTGACGTTCTGGGGCACCTACGGCAACGGGGGCAACAGCGCCCAGACGGAGATGCTCGAGGACGAACTGCTCCCGGCCTTCGAGGAGGCCAACCCCGGCATCGACGTCGAGTACGTCGACATGCCCTACGACGGGCTCAAGCAGAAACTCACGACGAGCGCGGCGGGCGGCGAGCTGCCCGACCTGATCCGTTCCGACATCGGCTGGGTGGCCCAGTTCGCCGAGCTCGGCGTCTTCAAGCAGCTCGACGGCGAGATGCCCGGCTTCGAGGAGCTGGCCGACGACGTGTACCCGGGCACGCTCACGACGACGTCGTGGGACGGGCACTACTACGGGCTGCCGCTCAACACGAACACCCGGGTGCTGATCACCGACCAGCAGGCACTCGACGCCGCCGGAGTCGCCGAACCGCCGTCGACGTTCGACGACCTGCGCACCTTCGCGGACGGGCTGGAGGGCACCGGCGTGTCCGCCTTCGCGGACAGCGGGCTGAGCGCGTGGAACGTGATGCCGTGGATCTGGTCCGCCGGCGGCGACATCACGGACGAGGACGTCACCACGGCGAGCGGCTACCTGGACAGCCCCGAGAGCGTCTCCGGGGTACAGCTCCTCGTCGACCTCTACCAGGCCGGTGCCGTCCCGAACCTCATCACCGGGAACACGGGCGCCACCTCCACCAGCGACGGTCTCCCGTCGGGCGAGTACGCCACCATCCTCGACGGCCCCTGGATGCGCGACATCTGGGCAGGCCAGTACCCCGACTTCGACCCGCGCTACGCACCCGTCCCCGCCGGCGACGGCGGATCGGTCAGTGTGGTCGGCGGCGAGAGCATCGTGGTCACCGAGAGCACCCCGCACGCCGACGCGGCCTACGAGTTCCTCCGGTTCACCCAGTCCGAGGAGTACCAGCTCGGCATGGCGGAGGCCGGTCAGATGAGCGTCAAGCCCGAGCTCGCCGACGCCCAGGCGAAGATCTCCCCCTTCTACGAGGTCTTCTCCGACCAGCTGGAGAACGCACGCGCCCGCCTGCCCATCCCCCAAGCCGGTGAGGTCGACACGATCCTCGGCACCGAACTCGTCCCCGCGTTCGAGGGCGAGACCTCCGTCGAGGACGCGCTCCGCTCGGCCGCCCAGCAGATCGACGCGCTGCTCGCCGAGAACCAGTGATGGCGATGCTCCAGCAGACCCCGGAAGCGACGATGGCGCTCCCACGCCGGTGGGCGCCACCGTCGCGCCACCGGAGACGGCCGCGCCTCACCCCCTACCTGTTCCTCCTCCCCGGCGCGCTCCTGTTCGGGCTGTTCATCCTGTACCCCATGGTGCAGGCGGCCCAGATGAGCCTGTACGACTGGAACATCCTGCGGGGCGCCGCGAGCGAGTTCACCGGCCTCGACAACTACGTCCGCGCCGCCCGCGACGACCGCTTCTGGCTGAGCCTCGCCAACAGCGGCATCTACATGCTGCTGACCGTGCCGCCCCAGATCGTGCTCGGCCTCGCCGTGGCGATGCTCCTGCGCTCGAAGGCACCGGCACAGCCGCTGTTCCGCGTGCTCTACTACCTGCCGGTCGTCACCAGCTGGGTCGTCGTCTCGCTGCTGTTCAAGTACCTCTTCGCCGACGAAGGGCTGATCAACTTCGCCGCCGGCGACATTCTCCACCTCACCGACGGCGACACCTCGTGGCTCTCCGAGCGCTGGACCGCGATGGTCGCCATCTGCGCGCTCGGCATCTGGAAAGGGATCGGCTGGTCCATGATGATCTTCCTCGCCGCGCTCCAGGGCGTCCCGAAGTCCCTCGAGGACGCCGCGCTCGTCGACGGCGCCAACTGGTGGCAACGGTTCCGCGCGGTCACCCTGCCGGCCATCTGGGCGGCGATGATCTTCGTCGTCGTCATGCTCGTCATCGGCGGCTTCAATGTCTTCACCTCCGTCCTGCTCATGACCGCCGGAGGCCCCGGCGGACAGACGGAGGTACTGCTCACCTACATGTACCGGCAGGCGTTCGCGGAGTTCGACTTCGGCTACGGGTCAGCGCTCGCCGTGATCCTCACGGTCCTCGTGTTCGTCGTCTCCGCCCTCCAGCTCCGGGCCTTCCGCGATCGAGGGGCAGGAAACGCATGAGCCCCAGGACTCCCACCGCGCTCACCGCGCTGCGGTTCGTCGTGCTCGTCGTCGGCGCGCTCGTCATGGTGACGCCGTTCGCCTACATGGTCTCGACGTCGTTCAAACCCCAGGCGTACGTGCTGACCAACCCGCCGCAGTTCGTGCCGGACCCCTTCACCCTCGACAACTACGTGCAGGCATGGACGACCCAGGACTTCGCCCGCTACACGACGAACTCGGTACTCGTCGCCGTCGTCTCGACGGCGTTGTCGGTGCTCATCAGCTCGATGATGGCGTACTCGTTCGCCCGGTTCGAGTTCCCCGGACGGGAGTGGATCTTCCGCGTCCTGCTCGTCGGGCTGATGGTGCCCACGATGATGCTGATCATCCCGCAGTTCGTGCTCGCGAAGTACTTCGGGCTGCTCGACTCCCTCGCCGGGCTCGTCGTCTTCTACGTCGCCGGTTCCCTCGCCCTCAACACCTTCCTGCTCCGCGGATTCTTCGCCGCCCTGCCCAGGGAGCTGGACCAGGCCATGGAGGTCGACGGCGCGAACGCCTGGACCCGGTACTGGAGACTCGCCCTCCCCCTGGCCAGGCCCGCCCTCGCGACCGCCACGATCTTCACGTTCCTCGCCAGCTGGGACGAGTTCGCCTGGGCGCTGACCATCATCAACAGCCCGGACCTGCGCACCCTGCCCATCGCGATCCAGCTCTACCAGGGCCAGAACGCCACACAGTGGGGCCTCGTCTTCGCGGCGTCCGTCATCGCGATCGCGCCCGTGATCGTCGTCTACCTCGTCTTCCAGCGCCACTTCGTACAAGGCCTCACCTCCGGGGCGGTCAAAGGATGAAATTGCCTCCGTTCACCATGCTTCCCACCCGCTCGGTCTTCCGTCCGGGAGACCACGTCGCCGTCGAGCTCCGCGGCACCAACCTGCCCGCCGAAGGCACCCTCACCGTCTGGCGCCTCGGAGAACCGGTCCACAGCCAGCCACTCGGCGCCGGGGCCGTCCAGACGCTCCCGCCGCTCCCGCCAGGCGGCTACGGCCTCGAGCTGGAGTCCGCGACAGGTCTCGTGCGGACCGCGGCGGAGGTCGCCCGGGAGGAGTGGTCCGCCCTGCGCTACGGATTCGTCGCGAGCTACCGGCCGGCCAAGGACGTGCGCGCCGTCGCCGAGCTGGCGCGCCGCCTGCACCTGACCGGCATCCAGTTCTACGACTGGGCCTACCGCCACGCCGACCTGCTCGGCGGCGGCGAGGCCTACGACGACGCCCTCGGGCAGCCGGTCACGCTCGACACCGTCCGCCGCCTGGTCGAGGCGTTGCGGGACGCCGGCACCGCCTCGTTCGGGTACGCCGCGGTCTACGCCGTCGGCCCCGAGGAATGGCCGGAGTGGCGGCAGCACGCGCTGCTGCGCCCGACGGGAGAACCGTACGCGCTCGGCGACTTCCTCTACCTCCTCGATCCGGCGGCTCCCGCGTGGCTGGAACACTTCCGCGAGGACCTGGCGAAGTCGGTGGAACAGGTCGGGTTCGACGGGTTCCACCTCGATCAGTACGGCTATCCGAAGCACGCCGCCCTGCCGGACGGCACGCCCGTGGACATGGCCGGGTCGTTCGTCCGCCTGATCAAGGCGGTCCACGACCGCCTGCCCGAAAGCCGGCTCATCTTCAACAACGTCAACGACTTCCCGACGTGGGACACTGCCTCCGCACCCCAGGACGCGGTCTACATCGAACCGTGGGAGCCCGTGCTGACGCTCGGGGCGCTCGCCGACGTGGTGAAGCGGGCCCGGGCGGCGTCGGGCGACAAGCCGGTCGTGCTGGCGGCCTACCAGCACGTGTACGACCAGGCGCCGGCCGAGGCCGCCGACCGGGCGACCCGGCTCACGATGGCCACGCTCTTCTCGCACGGCGCCACGCAACTGCTGGCCGGAGAGCACGGCAACCTGCTCGTCGACCCCTACTACGTGCGCAACCACGAGGCCGAGGCCGGAACTCTCGACGTTCTCGCCCGCTGGTACGACTTCCTCGTCGAGCACGACGCCCTGCTGCTCGACCCGGACATCGTCGAGGTGACCGCCTCGTACACGGGCGACTACAACGACGATCTCGACGTGCGGTTCACCCGGGTCGGCGTCACCGGGAACGCCGAGGCCGGCGCGGTCTGGCGGCGGGTCACCCGGACGCCCGAGGGTCTCGTCGTCCACCTGATCAACCTCGCCGGGCAGCCCGACACGCTGTGGGACGCACCGCGCGAAGCGCCCGGCGTCGTGGGCGAAGGGCAGTTGCGCTTCCGATACGTGCGCGGCCGCACGCCCCGCGTGCGCGTCGCCGACCCGGACGGCAGCGCCCGTCTGCTCGACCTCGACGTCCGCCTCGACGGGGACCACGCGGTCGCCACCCTTCCCCCACTCACCATCTGGCAGGTCATCAATGTCGTTCTCTGAGCCGTCGTCCGCGGCGTCGTCCACTCTCCTCGCGGCCGGGCCGGCCGGAGCCGACGACGCCGGCTGGTGGAAGCGGGCCGTCGTCTACCAGGTCTACCCGCGCAGCTTCCAGGACTCCGACGGCGACGGCGTCGGCGACCTGCGCGGCATCCGGCAGCGGCTCGACCACCTCGAACGGCTCGGCGTCGACGTGATCTGGCTGTCCCCGGTCTACCGGTCGCCGCACGCCGACAACGGGTACGACATCAGCGACTACCAGGACATCGACCCGCAGTTCGGCACGCTCGAGGAGTTCGACGCCCTGCTCGCCGCCGTGCACGACCGCGGGATGCGACTCGTCATGGACCTCGTGGTCAACCACACCTCCGACCAGCATCCGTGGTTCATCGAGTCCCGGTCGAGCGTCGACAGCCCCAAGCGCGACTGGTACTGGTGGCGCCCCCCGCGCCCCGGCCACGAGCCGGGCCGGCCGGGCAGCGAGCCCACCAACTGGGAGTCGTTCTTCTCGGGCCCCGCATGGACCCTCGACGAGCGCACGGGCGAATACCACCTGCACCTGTTCGACCGCAGGCAGCCCGACCTGAACTGGGAGAACCCCGAGGTGCGGCAGGCCGTCCACGCGATGATGCGCTGGTGGCTCGACCGCGGTGTCGACGGCTTCCGGATGGACGTCATCAACCTGATCTCGAAGGACCCGGCCCTGCCCGACGGCGCGGTCGCGCCAGGGCGCGCCTACGGCGACGGGTTCCCGCACGTCTCCGCCGGCCCCCGGCTGCACGAGTATCTGCAGGAGATGCGCCGCGAGGTGTTCGACGGCCGGGGCGCGCTCCTCACCGTCGGCGAGACCCCGGGCGTGACCGAGCAGGAGGCACGGCTCCTCACCGATCCCGCCCGCCGCGAGGTCGACATGGTCTTCCAGTTCGAGCACGTCGACCTCGACCACGGCAACGGGAAGTTCGATCCCCGGCCGCTCGACCCCGGCGAGCTCGCCGCATCCCTGACGGCGTGGCAGGTCGCCCTCGCCGACGTCGGCTGGAACAGCCTGTACCTCTCCAATCACGACCAGCCGCGACCGGTCAGCCGGTTCGGCGACGAGACAACCTGGTGGCGCGAGTCCGCCACGGCCCTGGCGACGGTCCTCCACCTGCAGCGCGGGACGCCCTACATCTACCAGGGCGAGGAACTCGGGATGACGAACGCACCCTTCACCAGGATCGACGAGTACCGAGACGTCGAGTCCCTGAATCACCACGCGGCCGCGACGGCCGCCGGACACAGCCCCGACGACGTACTCCGCGCACTACGGCGGATGAGCCGCGACCACGCGCGCACCCCGGTGCAGTGGGACTCCTCGGCGCACGGCGGCTTCACCGAGGGCGAGCCGTGGATCGCGGTCAACCCCAACCACCTCCGGATCAACGCCGCGGCACAGTACGACGCGCCCGGCTCGGTGTTCGAGCACTACCGCGCCCTGATCGGGCTCCGGCACCGGAACGCCGTCGTCGCCGACGGCGACTTCACGCGGATCGACGCGGGCGACCCCGGCATCTTCGCCTTCGAGCGCACCCTCGGCGACGAGCGCCTCCTGGTCGTCGCCAACCTCTCGTCCGACACGCGGCGGCCGGCCCTACCGGGACCGGTCGCCGCGCGGTGGGGCGGCGCGGAGGCCGTCCTCACCAATCTCGCCGACGACGGCGCACCGGGCGAACCGCTCGCGCCGTGGGAAGCGAGGGTCTTCGCACGCTAGACGCCCCTCTCTCCGGCCTGGGCAGCCGGCATGACAACGACGTCAGAAGGAGAAAGCCATGCCACATCACGCAACCCCGCATCCCCCGTCCGTCCGCCGGCCCCGGTTCCTGCGCCGGCTCGGCATGTGCGCGATCGCCGCGCTCGCGGCGGCGGGCGCCATGGTCCCCGCGCCGCCCGCGGCCGCCGCGGAGGTCGGCGACGCCTGGACCGACAAGGCCAGGTACGCACCGGGCGAGCAGGTGGAGATCTCCGCCGAGGTCACCGGGAGCGGGCCCGTCGAGTTCTCGCTCGTCCACCTCGGAACGGTCGTCGACAGCGCGACCGTCGAGGCCACCGGCGACGGCGAGGTCACCTGGAACGTGACGCCGCCCGCCGACGACTTCACGGGCTACCTCGTCCACGTCGACGCCGGCGGCAGCCGCGCACAGACCGCCGTCGACGTCTCCAGCACCTGGACGCGCTTCCCGCGACCGGGCTTCCTGGACCGCTACCCGGCCGACATGACCGCTGCCGAGCAGGAGGAGGTCGTCGGAGACCTCACCCGGAAGTACCACCTCAACTCCCTGCAGTTCTACGACTGGATGTGGCGTCACGAGAAGCCGATCGAGCGCGACGCGAACGGTGACCTGGTCGACACCTGGACCGCGTGGAACGGCGACGTCATCGCACCCGCCACGGTCTCGGGGTTCATCGACGCCGTGCACGGGGTCAACGCCGCCGCGCTCCCCTACTCGATGAGCTATGCCGCGCTCGAAGGGTTCGAGACCCACGGTGTGAACGCCGGCTGGCGCCTGCAGTACCGGTCGGACGGCAGCGACTGGAAGTTCCAGATGCTGCCGAACGAGCCCGACACGACCCTCTGGATCATGAACCCGGCGGACCCCGGCTGGGCGTCGCACATCACGCAGCAGTACACCGACCAGGTCAGCACCTTCGGATTCGACGGAACGCATCTCGACCAGCTCGGGAACTGGGGCGGGGCACCGGACGGCGGGATGGACGACATCTCGGGAAACCCGGTGGACCTGCCGGGGAGCTTCGCCGACCTCGTCACCGAGACCCGGGCCGCGACCGGCAAGGACGCCGGGTTCAACGCCGTGGACGGCTTCGGGGGCGCGGCACTCGCGGGCTCCGAGAGCGACTACCTGTACAGCGAGCTCTGGGAGAACCACGAGACCTACGCCCAGGTGCAGGACTACCTCGCGGCACAGCGCGCGGCCTCCGGCGGCAAGGGAGCCGTCGTCGCCGCCTACCTCAACTACCGCAGCAATGTCGGTGACCGCTACGAGGCCGAGGACGGGGCACTCGCCGGGGGCGTCGCCGTCGACACCGACCACTCCGGATACACCGGCAGCGGGTTCGTCGACGAGTTCGGCGTCGTCGGCGACTCGGTCACCGTCACGGTCACGGTGCCGGAGAGCCGCCGCTACGGCATCGTCCCCCGGTGGGCGAACGGGACGCCGGCGACCGCGACCCGGACCGTGTTCGTGGACGACCAGTCCGTCGGGAGGATCAAGCTGCAGCCGACCGCCGACTGGGACACCTGGAACACCGAGGGCGGGACGAGCGCCTACCTCACCGCCGGAACGCACACCGTCCGCATCGCGGTCGAGGCGGACGACTCCGGATACATCAATCTCGACAGCATCACCCTCGGCACCTTCGACACCCCGTCGGTCCAGCTCGCCAACGCCGCCTTCGCCGCGAACGGCACCGGCCACATCGAGCTGGGCCAGGACGACCAGATGCTGGTCGCGCCCTACTTCCTCGACGAGACCAAGCAGATGAGCCTCGGGCTCCAGGAGTGGATGGAGACCTACTACGACGTCGTCACCGGGTACGAGAACCTCTTCTACGGCCCGACCCTGCACGGCCTCACGAACGCCGTCGAGATCGCCGGCCAGCCCACCAGCAACGACGGTGCGGCCGACACCGTCTGGACCAACGTCATGCGCAACGACGGCATGGACGTCATCCACCTGATCAACCTCCGGGGCAACGACGGAAGCTGGCGGAACGCCGCCGCCGACCCGCCCACGCTCACGGATCTCCCGGTCAGGTACTACCTCGACGGAACGCCCGCACCCGGTACGGTGCGGGTCGCGAGCCCGGACCGGGACGGCGGCCGCTCGGCCGAGCTGCCGGTCACCACCGGCAGCGATGCCGGTGGTGACTACATCACCTTCACGGTCCCGGAGCTGAAGAACTGGGACTTCGTGTACCTCGGCGAGTCGACCGCGGGCAACGGCAACGTCGTCACGAAGGCCAGTACGTGCCTCGACGTCGCGGGCGGCGACTCCGCCAACGGCACTCCCGTGCAGGTCTGGGACTGCGCGAGCGTCCCCGCCCAGGACTGGACGTACGACGGCGACAAGCTCGTCGCGCTGGGCAAGTGTCTCGACCTCGACGAGGGCGGGACCGCGAACGGCACCGTCGCTCACCTCTGGGACTGCGTGGGCGTGCCGAGCCAGACCTGGACCCGCACCGCCCGGTCGCAGTACCGCAACCCCGCCAGCGGCCGCTGCCTGGACGTCGTCGGCGAGGGCACGGCGAACGGCACCCGCGCCCACCTGTGGGACTGCCACTCCGGCCCGAGCCAGAAGTGGACGCTGCCGCGCTGATCCGCGCCGAGCGGTGGGGTGCCCGCGAGGCACCTCACCGTTCGGCGCTCAGCCGAGCTCTCGGATGGTGATGCCGGTGAACCGAGCCGGGCCGCCGTCGGCGTACAGGGAGATGCCGGTGTCGCCGTCGGCGAAGTGGACCTGCTGGGAGAGCACCGTGTGGCCGGCGTTGACGTACACCTCGACGCTCTGGGTGTCGACGAAGATCCGCAGGTGCACGTCGCGCGCGGCGGGGTCGATCGGGGCCTCCGCCTGCAGGTAGGGGTCGAGGGAGAAGTCCGCCTGGTCGGAGGGACCCCGGTCGACGTAGATCCGGTCGCCGAACTTGCCGATGTTCGTGTGGCGGGTGCCGTCGGCGGACCGGCCGACGGACACGCCGACGTTGACCGCGTCGTCCCAGGAGACGTCGACCTCCAGCTCGTACGCCCGGCCGGTCCACGGCAGGGTGACGCCGGAGTCGACCGTCTGGTCCGGGAGCGAGGTCGTCGCGGTGACGTACTGCGACAGGGCGTCCACGGGCGAGCTCAGCAGGGAGTACCAGCCGCCGGGCTGTCGTTCGAGCCGCACCTCCCGCACGATCGAGTTCTGCCCGTTGTACCCGTCCGTGTCGTCCGTGGGCACGTCCCGCGCGGCGTACTTCCAGTTGTTCATCCAGCCGACGGCGTACCTGCGGTGCTCGGGATCCCCGGCCACCGGCCACGTGACGGCGCCGTACCAGTCCCACCCCCAGTCCAGCCACTGCGGTTCGAGGTTCGCGGTGAGGAACTGCTGACCGTCCCAGCCGCCGATCCAGTACGCGTACGTCATGGGCAGCCCCAGGGTGTAGGCGTCCATGCTCGCGCCGAGAACCCAGTGCCGGGTCCCGTCGTCGGCCACGATCTCGAACAGGTCCGGGCACTCGATGCCGCCCAGGTCGTGGTTCGGGTAGTCGAAGTTGCTCCGGAACGTCCAGTCGTGCAGGTTCGGCGAGGTGTAGAAGGACGCGTACCGGAGGCGCCCGATCACGCAGACCCATTCGCCGCGGACGGCGTCCCAGTGGATCTTGGGGTCGCGGAACCATTCGGCGTTGGCGATCTCCTCGTCCGTGGTGGCCGTCCGGCCGTCGGGGTTGACGATGACGGGATCGGGCAGCGGCGTGAAGGTGTACCCGCCGTCGGTGGACCAGTAGAGGTACTGCTCCTGGTACCGGCGGACGCCGTCGGTGGGCTGCGTCGCGAGGACGACGACGGCCCCCGCGCCGTAGCCTGCCGTGTTCGCCTCGTCGACGACGGCCGACCCCGACCACACCGGGAAGTCCGGCTGCAGCGGGAGCACCGTCCCGTGATGGGTGAAGGACACGCAGTCGGTGGTCGTCGCGTGGTCCCAGCCGCCCTGGCCGTTGTTCTCCTCCGAGTGCAGGTAGTACAGGTGATAGGCACCGCCGTGCAGCACGGGACGCTGAGGGTCGCACAGCCATCCGGCCGGCGGGGTCATGTGGTAGACGGCGCGCAGCGACTCCTGCGCGCGGGCGGGCGGCAGGGGCAGGGCGGTACCGGCCATCAGCGCGAGTGCGCCGGTGCCGGCCCCCTGCAGGAGGCCGCGTCGGGTGATCTCAACCATGTCTGACTCCTTTGTCGATCTGGTTCGGTCCAGGTACGTCGGTCGTTCGGGCGGAGCGCGGTCACGCCCCTGCCGGTGCGACGTTCCGCACCGACTCGCGCATCACCTCCGGGCACGCCACCTCGAGCCGCCCGCCGGGTGGGGTCTCCTGCTGCCCGAGCAGCAGTCGCACGCCGGCCGCGCCGAGCTCACCGTGCGGCAGCCCCACCGTGCTCAGCGGAGGGCGCAGATGGGCCGCGATGATCTCCTGGTTGTCGAAGCCCATGACGGACAGGTCGCCCGGGACGGTGAGGCCGCGCTCGCGGACGGCGTCGTACAGGCCCATCGCGACGCGGTCGTTGTGGCAGAAGACGGCTGTCGCTCCTTGCTCCAGGAGGCGGGGGAAGACGTCGTAGCCGCCCTCCTGTTCCGGGCGGGCGTCGAACACCAGGGCGGGGTCGACGGCGACGCCCGCCTCTCGTAGTGCCTCGGTATAGCCCTGGAGCCGTCCGTCGTGCGCCGGTGACGGGGTGGTGGTGTTGACGAACGCGATCCGGCGGTGGCCGGCGTCGAGCAGCGCCCGGGTGGCCGTCCGCCCGCCCTGGACCTCGTCCGGGACCACCGCCGGGACGTCGCTGCCCGGGGCGTAGCAGTTGACGAGGACGGTGTTGGTCTCGCCGAGCGCCGCCGGCAGCTCCACGGCGCGGTGGTACCAGGTGGAGTAGAGGATGCCGTGCACCTGGTGGTCGAGCATCATGGCGATGGCGTCGCGCTCGGCGTCGTCGTTGCCCGCGGTGTTCGCCACGAGGAGGGTGTAGCCCTGCCGCCACGCGGCGTCCTGCGCCCCGTGGATGATCTGCCCGGCGAACGGGGTGGTGGCGATGGCGTCCGCCACCAGCCCGATGAACCGGGTGGTGCCGGTCACCAGGTTCTTCGCGGCAGCGTTGGGCCGGTAGCCGAGCCGGTCGGCCGCGTCACGCACGCGCTGCCGGGTGTCCGGCCCGATGCGGGCCCCCGTGGTCTCGTTGAGCACGTGGGAGACCGTCGCGGTCGACACGCCGGCCGCCTCCGCGACCTCTCGCAGGGTGACGCGGGCGCCCCGTCGTCGTGGGCGCGGTGTCGTGTTCGTCATCGCAGCATCCTCCCTGGCCCCGCGCCTGCGGATCGACCCGGCGGCCGACGTGTCGTCCGCCGGGTGGTCGTCCTCGACGTCGCCCTCGTCGTCGCCGTCATCCCTTCGTCGCCCCGCTCTCCAGGCCCTGGATCATCGCCTTGTTCAGCACGAGGAACACCAGGAGCAGCGGGGTGATCGTGACGCACACCGCGGCGAACGTCGCCGTCCAGTCGACGTTGCCCATCGCGCCGATGTAGTTCTGCAGGCCGAGGGGGATCGTCCGCAGCCCGTCGGACAGGACGAAGGTGTTGGCGAAGATGAAGTCGTTCCAGATGAAGATCGCGTTGACCATCACCACCGTGACGATGGTGTTCAGCGACATCGGGAACGTGATCTGCGTGAAGATGCGATACGGCCCCGCTCCGTCCAGCATCGCGGCCTCGTACAGCTCGTCCGGGATGTAGCTGTAGAACGAGGAGAAGAGGTACACCGACATCGGCAGCGCGAAGCCGGCGAGCGGGATGATCATCGAGGCGTACGTGTCCAGCAGCCCGACGTACGAGTAGTCGATGAACAGCGGCACCAGCGCGATCTGCACCGGCACGATGATCCCGAGCAGGAAGACGGCCCGGACCACTCCCGAGAACCGGAAGCCCAGCACCGTCAGGGCATAGGCGGCCATCGTGCCCAGCAGCACGATGAGGACGTTGGCTCCCATAGTGACGACGAAGCTGTTCAGGATGTTCAGGCCCAGGTTTCCGGTGCCCAGCGCCCGGACGAAGTTGTCGGCGGTGATCTCGCCCGGCAGCGCGAAGAGGTTGCCCGAGGCGAAGTCCGCCGGCGTGCGCAGGGCCGTGAGGAACAGCCACACGAGGGGGTAGACCTGCACCGCGATGATGAGCGTGACCACCACGACGGTCAGTGTCCGGTGGACGTCGAGGCGCCGTCGGCGTTCCGCCGCCGGCACGGACGGCGGCCGGGTGGCGTTCCGGCGGCCGGGGCGCTGCAGGATGGCGGTCATGTGTCCCTCCTGCGCAGGAGCAGGGTGATCAGCCCGACGGCGACGAGGCACTCGATCACGATGAACACCGAGACGGTGCTCGCATAGCCGAAGTTCGTCGACGTGAAGGCCGTCTTGTACATGTAGGTGGTGAGCAGCTCCGACGACTGGCCCGGACCACCGTTGGTGAGCAGGTACGGGATGTCGAACCCGCGCAGCGCGTACGTCGTGGCCATGACCACCGTGGTGATCCAGACGGGCCGGATGTAGGGGAAGCGGATGCGGTGGAACAGCTGCCACCACGAGGCGCCGTCGAGGCGGGCCGCCTCTTCCAGCTCCTTCGGCACCGCGGCCAGGGCGGCGTAGATGATGAGCATGTACAGGCCCGTGAAGCGCCACCCCTCGGGCGCGGAGACCGCGGCGAGCACGGTGTCCACGTCGGACAGCCACGCCGTCTGCAGGCCGCCCAGGCCGACCAGGCCGAGCGCCTGGTTGAGCAGGCCCGGAGGGTCGAAGGAGTAGATGCGCTGGAAGAGGAACGCGATCGCCACGGTGGAGATCACCGCGGGCAGGAGGAACAGGGTCTTGGCCACCTCCCGGCCGCGGGGCAGGGCGAGGATCAGGCTGGCGACGACGAGCGCCCCGCCGAGTTGCAGGACCAGGCAGATCGCCAGGTACCCGAGCGTGTTGGCGAAGGCACGCCAGAACACCACGTCGCCGCCGAGCATCCTCGCGTAGTTGTCCAGGCCCACGAACCGCATCTCGGTGATGCCGTCCCACGCATACAGGCTCAGGACCAGCGACTGCACGATCGGCAGCAGCACGGCCACCCCGTACACGAGCAGCGGCGGCAGGATGAACACCAGGACCGACATCCTGCTGCGGTGTCTCAGCATCGTGGCGCCCCTCCGTTGTGTGCCCGGGCTTCGCGTACCGGCGCCCCGTGCCCTCCGTGTGCCGGTGCCCGGTGTGACCGCCGCGTCATTGGAACGCCTCGGCGCCGTGCTCGGCGATCACCGCGTCCATGGTCGCGATGAACTCGTCCGCGCCGGTCTCCCCTTGGACGAGCAGGGTGAGTTCCTGCTGCAGCCGTGTGTTCGACGTCGGGTCCAGCACCGCGTCCCACGGCACCGCGGACTCCTCGCCGACCTCGTCCGCCAGTTCCAGCGCCTGTCCGTAGAGCGGGGTCGCGTCGGCGGGAATCGCGGTGCGCGCGGTGGTGGTCGGGGAGATCGCGCCCGAGGCGGCGTACACCTCCGGATAGCGTTCCAGCGCGAAGGCGAGGAAGTCGCGCACCAGCGGGTCGTAGGTCGCGCTGTTCACGGCCATGCCGATGCCCGACGGCGTGAAGTACTCGTTGGCGTCCGTCGTCGCGCCGTCGACGGTGGGGAGCGTGAAGAAGTCGACGTCGTCGCGCACGGCCTCGTCGAGGTTCCCGGTCGCAAGGTTGGTGAGCTCCCAGGTGCCGATGTTGTAGGCCGCCGCCCGGCCGCTGGTGAACAGCGCCTGCGCGTCCGCGTACCCCGTCGCGGAGAAGCCCTCCTGGAAGCAGCCGGCCTCACCCAGCTCGCTCAGCCACCGCGCGGCGGCGCGACCCGGTGCGTCGGCCAGGGAAGCGTCGGCACGCTTGAGCTCGCTGATGTAGTCCTGGCCGGCCAGCCGGTACGGGTAGTAGGCGAGATACCGTTCCAGCGGCCACTGGTCCTGGCCGTCGAGCGCGATCGGGACGGTCCCCGCGGCCCGCAGGTCGCGGCACATCCGCGGGAAGTCGTCGAGCGTCTCGGGGACCTCCACGCCCGCCTGCTCGAACAGGGCCGTGTTGTACCAGAACATCTCGAGCTGGAACTCGAAAGGCACCATGTACAGCGAGCCGTCGTCGAAGCGCTGGTAGCTCAGGGCCGCCGGGCGGTAGTCGTCGAGGACGCCGATGTCCGACAGGAGCGCCTCGACGTCCATCATCCGGCCCTGGTCGGCGAGCTTCCGGGCGAACGGCGTGGCGTCGATGTCGAACAGCTCCGGGAGCTCGTTCGCCGCGGCGAGCGTCTCCAGCCGCTGGAGGTAGGAGGGGCGGTCCGGGGTGGTGACAAGGCGGAGGGAGAAGCCGGGGTGCTCCTGGGCGTACTCGTCGGCGATCTGCTCCATCGCGGTGATGACCCCGCCGTCGGCCGGTCGGGACAGCAACCACGAGATCTCCCGGGGTTCGGGGGCGCCCTCGGGGTTCACGTCGGTCGGTGCGGCGGTGGGCCCGCCGATGGGGGAACAGGCGGCCAGGGACAGGGACAGCAGGCAGGCTGTCGCGGCGAGGGGGATGCGGAGGTGTTTCATGGTGATCTCCGTTGATCGAGAGGTTGGGTTTCGGTCTAAGGAAGAAGTGCGGCGGCGGTCGTCCGGTCCGCGTCGGTGTGTCGTTGTTCCGCGTCTGCCGGCCGCACGCTGAGGCTCACGGCCTGGACGTCGAGCGCGCCGTCGGTGACGAAGACGCCGAGCCGGCCGCGGGGATGGTCGTAGAGCCGGGTGCTCAGGCTGACCCGGCCGTCCAGGTTCACCACGCACAGGTCGCCGTCGAGCAGGATCCGCACCGTGTGCGTGCCGGGCGGGAGGTCGCAGGGACGCTCGAGTTCGACGGCGTGCGGCACGTCCCCGGAGACCTGCCACTGCTCGCCGCCCGTCCGGGGCCGCGGCCAGCGGTCGAGCACCATCCGCCCGCGGTCCGGTTCGAGGCGCAGGGCGTAGCCGTCCTCGCCGTCGGCGGAGACCCGGAGCAGGATGCCGGCGGCGCGGGTGTCCTCGGCGATGTCGAGGGTGAGCTCGACCAGCGCCTGCACGGGGAGGTCCTGCTCCGACAACCGGGTCGCGTGGCCGTCCCATGCCTCCAGGCGGGTGGGGTGTCCCCCGTCGCGGGCGGCGGCATGGGCCGGCTCGACGAGCCGCACGGCGTCCGTCGCGGTGAAGCTCGCGGTGAGTTCCCCGGGCAGGTCGAAGCTGAGCGTGCCGTCGGCCTCCTGCCGCGCTTCGAGCACGGCGAGAGTGCCGGCCCACTGCCATGCGCCGTCGTCGTGGGACCCCTCCTTCGAGGCGATCCACCCGAAGAAGAAGCGCCGCCCGTCGCGGGCCGCGGACTTGGCGGCGTAGTAGGCGCGGCCGTCCATCGAGTCGAGCCGCGGCGCGAGCCACGGTCCGTCGAGGCTTCGTGCCATCCGGTAGCGGGTGACGAAGGCGTCGGTGAACTCGGAGTAGACGAGGTACCACCAGCCGTTCCAGTGGAACACCTCGGGGCACTCCTGGGTCAGGTACCGAGCCGGGTCCCACAGCGGTTTCGCGGGTTCCCAGTGGACCAGGTCGCGTGACACGCACTGGGCGACGACGCCGCTGCGCCGGTGCGGGACGCCCTCGCGCCTGGCGGCCAGGAGCATCCGCCACAGGCCGGCGTCCGGGTCGTGGAAGACGAAGGGGTCCCGCCAGTCCCCCGGCTCGTACCCGGGCTGGGCCTCCAGCACCGGCTCGGCGGTCTTGGTCCAGCAGGTCAGGTCTCCCGCGCTGGTCGCCCAGGTGACCAGCTGAAGCGGGCGGCCGTCGGGGCCGCGGCGGCGCGGGTTCTGGGCGGTGTAGAACGCGTGGAGCAGACCGTCGTCGTCCCGGACCACGCTGCCGGTGTAGGCGTTGTGGTCGACGGCGTCCGGGCCGCCCGACGGCAGCGCCTCACCGTGATCGGTCCAGGTGACGAAGTCCCGCGTCGACACGAGGTGCCACGGGGTGCCCTGCGCGCTGCCGCGTCGCTCGTGCAGATAGAAGAGGTGGAACGTCCCGTCCGACTCCCACGGGATCACGTCTCCGACCCATGCCTCGTGCGGGCGGAAGAACACTGGTGCACTCATCGTCGTCGATGCCTCCGGTTAAGCGTTTGATCAGAACCGTAGGGCATCTCCGAGGGCTTGGTCAAGCGTTTCATCAACCGACGTGGGGTGCGGTCGGCCGATGCCGCCACGCGGGCCGCCGTCGTGCGGCGCAGGTCACGACGGACTCTCGACCGTTGCGGCAGGAGCCTGTCAGCCGAGTTCCTCGGCCAGCGCGACGATGATCCCCTGGGGACCGCGCAGGTAGCAGAGCCGGTAGACGTCCTCGTACTGCTCCACCGCTCCGACGAGCTCCGCGCCGTGCGCCCGCATCCGGGCGACGGTGGCGTCGACGTCGTCGACGGTGAACATGATGCTGCGCAGGCCCAGCGCGTTGGGCGGCGGGTTGTCCGGGCCGGCGCCGACCGCCGCCGGGCTGTGGAACTTCGTCAGCTCGAGCCGGCCGTGGCCGTCCGGGGTGCGCATCATCGCGATGTCGACCCGGATGCCGTCGATCCCGTTGACACGGTCCACCCACGGCCCTTCGATCGGGGCCTTGCCCTCCAGCTCCATACCGAGTTCGGCGAAGAACGCGACAGCGGCCTCGAGGTCGTCGACGACGACGCTCACGTGGTGCATCTGCTGAATCGTCATGGTGGTTCTCCCGCTTCGTTGCGTGGGCCTGTCGTGGCCGCTGATACTCCTGGGACGGAGCCGGCGCCCCGTTCTCGACATCCAGGGCCCAGCCTGGCACCGACACCCCTCCACCGGGCGTAACGTCGGACCTCGAGCCAACCGGAGGTGGACCCGATGACCCGCTACGCGATCGACGCCCTCACGCTGCTGCGACTCGTCGACGACGGCCTGCCCGTCGATCCCGCGCACCAGCTCGTGGCCCCGAAGTCGATCCACTCCGACGCCCTCACGCGGCTCCTGCACGACGTCCGCGCCGGCTCCCGGACCGAGGACGACGCGCTCGCCGCACACGAGCGCATCACGAGCCGCAAGATGCGGCTGCTCGGTGACCGCGTGTCCCGCCGCGTCGCCTGGCGCGCAGCCGGTGCACGACGGCGATCGACGCGGCGTCCACCTCGACCTGGTGCCACACCGTCGCCACCTCCTCCGGCGACGCGGCGACGTCGAAGCCGGGCAGCACCCCCGCAAGCCGCACGAGAAGGTCACCCTCCCCCGCGAGCATCGGCAGGTCCTCCGCCCAGACGGCACGCGCGAGCTCGCGTGCCCGGTCGCCGACGAACGGCTCCAGCGCCGTGTACCAGTCCGCGGGGACCCGCTGGATCACGCCGTCGGCATCGAAGAGGACATGTCGGGCAGCCATGGAAGCATCCCGCCAGGCCGCCGACGCGATCGGCCGGCAGATAGTTCGCATTATCAGTCTGGACGCCCGGATGCACGCGCCCCGAGACTCGAATCGACAAGGCCCGGCGCGTCACTCTCGCGCCGCCGCGCACCGGAGCACGGCGGCCGCCCGGGCCGGAGGAAGGTCGCCATGGAACCCGACCGCAAGCTCACCCTGAACCGCAGAACCCTGCTGATCGGCGCGGCCGCCGTCGGCTCGGCCGCCGCGCTGGGCATCGCACCGCCCGCGAGCGCCGCCGTGCCGGGCTTCCCGACGTTCACGCGCCTGGGGGCGGCGCTGGACAAGTCGTCCCTGGCCTACAACCCGACCAACGAGCTGATCTTCCCGTCGGTCCGCCACGTTGCCGGGCGGGTGCAGAACCCGCTGGGTGCCTGGTACATGTACTACGCGCCGCACGACCCGCCGGGCGGGATCTGCCTGGCGTACGCGGACTCCCTCACGGGGCCGTGGCGGGAGTACCCGGGCAACCCGATCATTCCGCGGGAGCGGTACGGGGTGAGCCACGTGTCGAGTCCGCACGCGGTCTGGAACGAGGCCGACGGCAGGCTGTACCTGTTCTTCCACGGCGAGAACGACACGACGCGGGTGGCGACGTCGCTCGACGGCCGGGGCTTCGCCTACGGCAACACGGTGCTGACGACGGCGATGATGCCGTCGAACGTCAGCGAGACCTCCTACGCCCGGGTGTTCCCCCACCCGACGCAGTCCGGCATCCACATCATGCTGTTCATGGGCAACCAGTCCGGGACGCGGAAGATCTTCATCGGCTGGTCCCACTCGCTGGCGTCGGGCTGGCAGTTCAAGCACAAGCCGCTGATCTCGCCGTCGGCCGGCGAGGGAGGCCAGCTCTCCGGGGCGCACTACTGGTCGCGCAACGGCGGCGGTCACGTCGTCTACCACTCCGGGGCGGGGACCATGCACGTGGCCGACGTCGGCACGAGCTTCGACCGCGAGAACCACCTCGGCGTCCTGTACACCGAGCCGGTCGCGACCCGCGCGGCGGCGCCGAGCTTCGCCGAGGAGAACGGCCGCCTCCACATGTTCTACGAGGCCGGCCGGCGCGGGAACACCAACATCGCGATAGCCCGCGCGAGCTGATACTCCATGAAGGCTCCCGCCCCGGGTCACCGGGCGGGAGCCTTGGGGCGCCGCGAGCGAGAACGACGACAGGCCGGTGTGCGACCGTCCGGACTCGGCCTCGCGCGACGGCAGGTGACGCTCCGGGGCCCCGGGGGCGGCGATCGTACCGGGGACGGTACAAGGGTGCCGTTTTTCTTCACCCCTTGAGCCCCGTGTGTGCCAGCCCCTGGACGAACTGTCGTTGCGCCACGAGGAACACGGCGAGCACCGGCAGCACGGTGAGGGTCGTGGCGGCGAGCTGGACGTTCCACATCGGGCCGCCGTAGGCGTCGACGTACTGGGTGAGCGCTTGCGGCAGCGTGAAGTTGTCCTTGCTCGACAGGTACACGATGGGTTCCAGGTACAGGTTCCAGGACTTGAGGAACGTGAAGATCGCGACCGCCCCGAGTGCCGACCGGGACAGCGGGAGCGCGATGCGCCAGAAGATGCCCCAGCGTCCGAGGCCGTCCATCCGCCCGGCCTCCTCGAGCTCCACGGGGAGCGCGAGGAAGAACTGCCGCATGATGAACACGGCGAGCACCGCGGGCGCCCCCAGCACGGGGATGACGATGAGCGGCCAGTGGGTGTCGATGAGTCCCAGGCTGTTGACGATCCGGAACAGCGGCACGATCGTCACCTCGGACGGCACGAGCAGCCCGGCGAGCACGAGCACGAACAGCGCGTTGGCTCCGGGGAACCGGATGCGAGCGAACGCGTAGCCGGCCATGGCGGCCACCAGCATCGTGCCGAGGGTGACGACGGCGGCGATGTACAGCGAGTTCCAGTACTGCTGCGCGAACGGCTGCAGCGCGAACACCTGGCCGTACGCCTCGAACGTCGGGTCGTGCGGCCAGATCGTCGGAACCGCCTGCAGGATCTCGCTCATCGGCTTGAGGCTGGAGGTCGCCATCCACCAGGTGGGGAACACGAACGGCATGCTGAGCAGGAGGAGCAGGGCGACGAGGGAGCCGCGCGCCCAGCGCCGGCGGGCCCGCAGGCCCGCCCGCGACACGTGCGGCCGGTCCGACGGCGGCCGGTCCTGCCGCGGTCCGCCCAGGATCGCCGTCGGCTCGCTCCCTGCCGCCGGCTCCGCGGCACCGGGCCGCTCGGCACCGGACCGGGCGTCGCCCGCATGGGGCATGACATCAGACTTCATGAAAGACCCACCTCTTGCGCGACTGCCACTGCACGAGCGTCAGCACGAGGACGATGACGAACAGGAGCACGGCGATCGCACTGGCGTAGCCGAACTCGTTGAACCGGAACGCCTGCTGGTACAGGTAGTAGACGAGGACGGTGGTCGAGTTCCCCGGACCGCCCCCGGTGAGGACGTCGATCTGCGCGAAGACCTCCAGCGAGCCCACGATCGTGATGATCGAGACGAGCAGGATCGTCGGGCTGATCATGGGCAGCGTGATCGACCGGAACCGCCGCCAGGCGCCCGCGCCGTCGAGCCGCGCGGCCTCCTGCAGTTCGGCGGGCACGCCCTGCAGCGCCGCGAGGAACAGGATCATGTTCAGCCCGACGTTCTTGAAGACCTGGACGACGATCACCGAGATCATCGCGGTGGTCTCGTGCCGCAGCCAGTTCGGGCCCTCCAGGCCGAGGAACGCGAGGAACCCGTTGATGCCGCCGTCGGCCTGCAGCAGGAAGCTCCACACGATCGTCCACGCGACGAGGGACACGACGACGGGCGAGAAGAAGAAGGTGCGGAACGTCGTCGTGCCGGGCAGCTTCTGGTCGAGCAGGACTGCCAGCAGCAACGCCAGCGTGATGTTCAGGACCACCAGCCCGATCGAGAACCACAGGCTCGCGAGCAGGGAGTCCGCCAGCCCGGGGTCGGCGACGAGCCGCTCGTAGTTCGCCGTGCCGGCGAACGTGAAGGTGCCCGCCAGGACGTTCCACTCGTGCAGGGAGTACCAGACCACCATGCCGAGCGGGACGACGACGAACGCGAGCGCGCCCAGCACCACCGGGGCCACCATGGCGTACCCGACGGCCCAGTCACGACGCACGGCCCGCGACCGCGCCGACCGCGACAACGGCACCGCTGACACCGGCCCTTCTGACACCGCTGACGTTGCTGCCACGATCACTCCTCCAGGAGCGGCTGGATCACCGCGCACGTCTCGTCGAGGACGGCGGCGACGTCGGCGTCCTCGGTCCACATCGCGTCGAGCTCGGCCCGCACCGTCTCCGACAGTTTCGCGAAGTTCTGGTGGACCGGCTTCGTGACGGCGCCCTCGATCCCGTCGACGACGACGGTCTGCAGTTGCTCCTCGCTCAGGAGCGGGTTCGCGGCGGACAGCGTCGCGGCGTCGAGCAGCGAGGCGCGCGGCGGCGGGAAGTAGGTCGCGAGCTCCTCGGCGTTGCCCGGGTTGGTGAAGTACGCCAGGAAGTCCGCGGCCACGTCGGGGTTCTCCCCCTGCGTGAACACGCCGATCCCGGCCTGACCGATCACGTTCTGCTGTCCGGCCGGCCCGGCCGGGAGCGGGAGCAGGTCCCACTCGAACGAGCCGTCGAGCGCCGACGCACGGCTGATCTGGGTGATCGTCATGGCGGCGTCGCCCGCGAAGAAGTCGGCCGTCGTGCCCGGTCCGGGCATCGCGCCGTCGTCGAACGTGGCGTCGTGGATCCATTGCATCGCGTCGACCATCTCGGGGTCGGTGAACGTGCACTGCGTCCCGTCCTCGCCCCACGGGGCTGCGTCCCAGCCGTTCCATACGGTCGAGAGGTTCTCCCAGAGCTGGTAGTCGAAGTCGCGCACCACCAGTCCCTGCTTGCCCGAGTCGGCGGCCGTGGCGGCCGCGATGTCGCCGGCGGTGTCGTACGTCCACTCCCCCGATCCGACCAGGCCGGCCGGGTCGTCCTGGCCCGCGGCGGCGATCTGGTCCGTGTTGACGAACACGCCGAACGGGCTGTTGGAGAACGGGTAGGCGTACAGCCCGTCCTCGTCCTGCCACAGGTCGAGCGTGCTGGGGATCAGGTCGTCGACGTCGTACCCCTCGGTGCTCTCGAGCACGGGACGCACGTCCGCGAGCGCCCCGCTGGCGACGAACTCGGGCGCGTAGCTCTCCAGGACCCAGGCGAGGTCGGGCGGGTTGCCTCCGGCGAGCTGGGTGGTGAGGGTGGTGGTGTAGTCCTCGAACGGGATGGTCTCGAACGTGACGCCGGAGACGAGTTCGGGGTTCTCCTCGGCGTAGGTGTTGCCGATCTCCTGGAACAGGGCGAGGTGGTTCTCGTCGGCGGTCCAGACGGTCATGCGGAGGTCGACGGGTTCGGACGGGGTCTCGGGGTCGCCGAGGGCGCCGGGATCTCCGCCGCCGCAGGCGGACAGGGTCAGGGCCGTGGCGAGCGCGGCGGCTGCGGCGGCGGCTCGCGGTCGGCGGATCGGGGTGTGCATCAGTGCTCCTTCGGACTGAGTGGGTAGATGTGGTCGGCTCGTTGTCGGTCCGGTGTCAGATGGTCGGTCCGATGTCGGATGATCGGCCGCTCGGGGGACCGACTTCGCGACATCGGACCGACGAGCCGACATCGGACCGACCACACGGCCGGGCCGGTAGCGGCAGGTCAGTACGGATAGACCTCTCCCTCCGGCCAGCGCAGCTCGATGCCCGAGGCGGTGAGTTCGCGCTGGTAGTCGGCCAGCAGTGCGGGCTTCTCCTGGACCTCGTGGGGGACGTGGCCGGTGGCGAGGCAGTGCGCGGCGAGGTGTCCGGCGGCCTCGCCGGCGTTCCACTCGACGGGGTGGAGGCGGTAGCACCCGTTGGTGATGTGGGTGGTACCGATGTTCTTGCCGCCGGCGAGGAGGTTGGTGGTGCGTCGCGGCAGGAGTGCGCCGAGGGGGATCTCGAACGGCGTGGACGGCACGTCGATGTAGGTGTCGCCGCCGGTGGAGGGGTGCAGGTCGATGCGGTACATGCCGACGCCGGCGCTGTCGTCGTACCGGGTGGCGCCTCGTTCGCCGCGTACGGCGTGGGAGACGTCGTTCTCGGTGACGGTCGTGACGGCGCGGATGCGCCGGGACTCGCGGTGGTAGGCGGCCTGGGCGAGTCCGTCGGCGCTGCCCATGGCGTCGGGGCGCAGGCGGAGTCCGGGGAAGCCGGTGCCGCCGTCGGGCCGGGGGGCCTCGGTCTGCATCCAGTAGAGCATCGAGAGGCTGAGCTGGCGGGCGTCGGCGATCCGCGCCTGTTCGACGTCGCGGGGCACGTCGAGGACGTGGTCGAGGAAGTAGTCGATGCTGGGCCAGTTGACGAGGCACAGGTCGCTGCCGCGGAACCCGGGTTCGAGGAGGTCGCGGGCGGCGATGCGCCGGAACAGCCAGAGGTTGCCGTCGCCGGCGTTCCGGGACTGGTCGGCGTCGACCTGGAGCGGGTCGTCGCCGGGGTTCGGGGTGAAGCTGCGCTCGTCGAGCGCGAGGGTGCGCGGGTTGGGGGCCGTCCAGGACAGGAGGCGTTCTCCGCGCCACGCCTCGGGCGCATACGTGCTCCAGAAGTCGTAGCGTTCGGGCCGGTCGATGGTGTGGTCGCCGTCCACGTGTTCGACGGCGAAGCAGACGCTCAGGGCCTGCACGTTGTCGGGCTGGGCGACGTCGGGCGCGCTGGGCTCGCCGGTCTCGGACGCGGCCTCGAAGCCGGTGACGTACTCGGTGCCGGTGAGCGGGAGCAGTTCGCCGGTCTCGGTCGCGTCGATCGTGTACGCGGCGCTCACGGTCACGTCGGGCCCGCCGGTGACGGAGCCGAGCGTCACGGAGGTCACCCGGTCGCCGTCGGTGGTGGCCGACGTCGGGCGCACACGTTCCAGGAGGCGGATCCGCCCGGAGGAGCGGTAGGGGGCGAGCATCTCCTCCAGCACGCCGACCGCAACCCGCGGCTCGTGGCACAGCTTGGAGACCCAGCCGGCGCCGGGGTTCAGCGCCGGCCACGCGCGGGCCGCGTCCGTGAGGGGGTACCGGCGGCGGTAAACGTCACGGATGCCGTCGCGCAGCGTGCGGTAGCGGGCGGTCACGCCGAAGCGCTCGACCCAGGGGTGCTCGTCGGGCGGGACCGCCTGGGAGGTGAGCTGGCCGCCGATCCAGGGGTGTTCTTCGGTGAGGACGACGCGGGCGCCGCGCCCGGCGGCGGCGAGCGCCGCGGCGATGCCGCCGAGCCCGGCGCCGACGACGAGCACGTCGGTCTGCAGATCTTGCTGGGTCACGTGGGGTCCGTCCTGTCGTCGGAGGGGGTGTGGTGGGGCGGGCGGGGCCGGCCAGAGGCCGGCGAGGCGCGGTCAGGGCCGGCGGGCGGTGCGCCCGGTGCCTGCGGGCGGCGGAGCGGCGGTGGCGCCCTCCACGTCCGGGCAGTTCAGGAGCTGATGAAGCTCGGTCTCGGGCACGGCGGAGGCGCGCCGGGTCTCGCGTTCGCGCCGGCCGCCGTCGTCGGCGACGAGGCGGGAGAGGAGGTACAGGGCGCGGACGCCCATCTCCTCGCGCGGTACGGAGAAGCCGGACCAGCGGCGGCCGCCCCGGCGGGGGTGGTGCGGCTGGCCGAGCAGCAGGACGGACACGTCGCCGGGCACGCGCGCGCCGCGGCGCTCGAACTCGTCGGCGAGCTCCTCGGGGTGATTCTCAGGGGCGACGACGACGGCGGTGAGCGAGCCGGCCAGGATCTCGCCCGCGGCCGTGGCAACGTCGTCGGACTCGACGAACGACGGGGTCAGTCCTCGCGCCTTGAGCGCTGTGCGGTAGCCCTCGACGCGGTCGAGCGTGGGCTGGTCCGTGCCGCGCACGCCGACGTACCCGATGTGCCAGTGCCCGAGCGCGACGAGGCGGTCCACCTGGCGGGTCGTGGCTCCGACGTAGTCGGCGCCGACGTAGGGCAGGCGGCCGCCGTCGCTGCCGCGTTTGCCGATGAAGACGAACGGGTAGTTGGTGTCGAGCAGGTGCTGCAGCTCGCCCCGGTCCTCGTGCTGGCCCAGCAGGAGGCAGCCGTCGGCGACGCCGAGCCGCTGCCAGCCGTCGCGGGTGAGCTGCCGGCGTCCGCCGGTGGCGGGCGCGCTGGTGAAGAGCAGGAGGTCGACGCCGAGCCGCTCGGCGGCGTGCTCGATCCCGACGAGGAACGGCCCGTAGAAGTCGCGGCCGGCGCGGGGGAACGTGGCCTCGTAGGTGAACACGCCGAGGATCTGGGTGAGGCCGCCGGCCAGTCGTTGCGCGAGGGGGTTGGCCGTGTAGCCGGTGATGCGGATCGCGTCGAGCACGCGCTGGCGCGTCTCCTCGCCGATGCGCACGCCGGCCGGCGTGTTGCCGTTGAGCACGAACGAGACGGTGGCCTGGCTGACGCCGGCCATGGCGGCGACATCCGTCTGGGTGATGCGGCGACGCGGCATGGTTCCTCCTCGAACGCCACTCGTCAGGTCCTCGATGACGCCTTGAGTCTCACCGGCCGCCGATCACGCGGTCAATCTGATGATGCGCATTATTAATGGGTTCTGCCCGCGCCCGGGCTGGCATGAAACACTCGTCCTGTCGGACGTCTACGTCAGGAGCAGCGCGTGGCCATCAGGTCGTCCCGGTCCATGAAGATCGTCCTCGGCTGGGTGGTGATCCTGGCGCTGCTCGTCCCCGTGATCCTGCAGTTCGCCGCGATCACGCGCGCGGATCCCGCGCTGCTCTGGGGCATCGCCGCGATCGTGCTCCTCGGGGCCTGGCTCTGGCGCGCCGTCAACCGGGCCGCCCAGGCGGATCAGCGGCGCGACGACTTCGACCACGACCAGCCGGTCCGCCGCGACGACGGCTGGTGAGCGCTGCGCTGCGGTGTCAGGCGCCGAGCGCCGCGAAACCCTCGTACACCATGAACGCCGGCCAGAAGAGGCCCTGGACGATCGCCCACGCGTACTCCCAGAACACGTCGGCCTGCTGCCAGAAATAGACCCACGCCCCGAAGATGCCGAGCCCGTAGATCGCTCCGCCGGCAGCACCGCTCTTGTACGCCATGTCGCACCTCCACGACCAGACTATGTCGCCGCGGTCATGCGGGCAGGTGGCGGGCGGGTGAAACCGGCGAGTTCACGCGTCGTCGAAGGGCGTCGCCGGACGTGGAACCGCGACCACCGTCACGACGTCGTCGAGACCCTTGAAGTCGCTCGGGTTCGTGGTGAAAAGAGGCAGCCCCTCAGCGGCGGCCGTTGCCGCGATCATCAGGTCGGCGGTACGGCTACGCGGTTTCCTCCCGAGCGCTACCGTCAGGCCGGCGAGCTGACCGTAGATGCGGGCGGCCTCGACACCGAACGGAATGGGATCGAACTCGTTCTCCGTTCGTTGCAGCACATTGATCCGGCGCGCACGTTCGACGTGCTCTACATGGGCTTCCTGGCGGGGATCCCTCCGGACGATCATCGGTCCTGCCGTGAGCTCGGCCAGCGTGACCGCCGAAATCGCCACCTCGTCCGGGAGCTCGGACGCATCGACCCACTCTCGCAGGATCATGATGTTCGTATCCAGCAGCCCTTGGGTCGGCTCAGCGCTCATAAGGATCGGAAAGCTCGTCATCGAGCGCGGCATCCTGGTCCGCCCGGAACGCCGCGAGCGAGAACGACGAACCCCCCTTGGACATCGCCGCGAACTCCTCACGCGTCACGAAACGACGACGCCGACGAATCGGAACCAGTTCACCGACCGGGTGACCATCTCGCGTGACGGTGTACGACTGCCCGGACTCGACAGCATCCATGATCTCGCGCGACCTGGAACGCAGATCGCGCTGCGTGACCTCAGGGTGAGCACTCATACCGAAAACGGTAGCAACGCGTGCCACACGGTGCAACACCGTGCACCGGCGATCAGTCCTCGGTGGGGTCGGGGATGTCGACCTCGCCGCCCCACTGGGTGAAGGTGTTGCTCGTGGCCATGACCACGGCCGGATCCGTCGACGACGAGTCCGCCTGGACCCAGCCCAGGCGCGGGCTCCGGCCTCCGCGGCACGGTTCCCGGTGCGGGTGCGGGTGCGGGTGCGGGCACCGCACGGCAGTGTGGATCCCGGAACACCGTCGACCTACCGGAGCTCGCCATGAGCAGCAGCCGTCCCCGTGACATAGAACTGAACCCGATCTTCGCCCGTCCGGGCGAGACGACGTCGGCCCCCCGGGACCGCTTCCCGGAGGAGCGGATGCTGCCCGAGACCGCCTACCAGCTGGTGCACGACGACGCCATGCTGGACGGCAACGCCCGTCTCAACCTCGCCACGTTCGTCTCCACCTGGATGGACGAGCACGCCGACAGGCTCTACGCCGCCGCGTACGACAAGAACATGATCGACAAGGACGAGTACCCCGCCACGGCAGCCATCGAGGCCAACTGCTGGAAGATGCTCGCCGGCCTCTGGCACGCGCCCGACCCGGACCGCGCGATCGGAACGTCCGCCACCGGCTCGTCGGAGGCGTGCATGCTCGCCGGGCTCGCGCTGAAGCGGCGCTGGGCGGAGCGCCGCCGCGAGGCGGGCCTGCCGGCGGACCGGCCGAACCTGGTGCTCAGCTCGGCGGTGCAGGTCTGCTGGGAGAAGTTCTGCAATTTTTTCGAGGTGGAGCCGCGGTACGTGCCGATCAGCGCCGGCCATCCGACGCTCGACGGCGACACCGTGCGCGACCACGTCGACGAGAACACGATCGGTGTCGTCGCGATCATGGGCGTCACCTACACGGGCATGTACGAGCCGGTGGCGCACATCGCGGCCGCGCTGGACGCCGTCGAGTCCGAGACCGGCCTCGACGTGCCGATCCACGTCGACGGGGCGTCCGGCGCGATGATCGCGCCGTTCGTGCACCCAGACCTCGCCTGGGACTTCCGCGTCGCGCGGGTGGCGTCGATCAACACCTCCGGGCACAAGTACGGGCTCGTCTACCCGGGCGTCGGGTGGGTCGTGTGGCGCGACACCGATCTCCTGCCGGAGTCGCTCGTGTTCCGCGTCAGCTACCTCGGCGGTGACATGCCGACCCTCGCCGTGAACTTCTCCCGGCCCGGGGCGCAGGTGCTGCTGCAGTACTACACGTTCCTGCGGCACGGCGTCGCCGGATTCTCGAGGATCCAGGGCGCGACGCTCGACGTCGCCCGCCACCTGGCCGGCGAGATCGGCGGGATCGGCCCGTTCGAGCTGTGGAACGACGCCCTCGACATCCCCGTCTTCGCCTGGCGGCTGCGCACGGCCGACGACGGCAGCCCGCGGCCATGGTCCCTCTACGACCTCTCGGACCGGCTCCGCATGCACGGCTGGCAGGTGCCGGCCTATCCGATGCCCGCGGACCTGGAGGACGTCACCGTGCAGCGCGTCGTGGTGCGCAACGGGCTGGGTATGGATCTCGCGGACCGGCTGCTCGACGACGTCCGCGCCGCCGTCGAGTACCTGGAGACGACCCCGCCGAGCCGGCCCACGACGGATCGCGACCGCGCCTCGGCGTTCCATCACTGACCGTCCCGGACGCGCGCCGGACCGGGTCAGCCGATGTTCCAGACCTGGTTCGGGCCCAGGTGGCACTCGTACACATTGACGCGGCTGCCGTTCTCCGTCGCCGCGGCCTCGACGTCCAGGCACAGGCCGGTGGCGACGCCGCGGACGGTGCCGTCGCCGGGCGCGCTCCAGCGCTGCTCGGCGCCGCCGTCGCACTCCTGGATCGCGACGGCCGTGCCGTTCGCCCCGCCGCTGGCGTCGTCCAGGCACTTCGTGCCCCCGATGCGCAGCTCGCCCGCGGCCGTGACCGTCCACTGCTGGGCGACGCTGCCGTTGCAGTCGAAGATCTGGAGGGTGACGCCGTCGGCGAAGTTCGCGTCCGGCACGTCGAGGCAGCGTCCGGAACCCGCGCCGGTGAGCGCGACGACCGGCGGGTCCGGAGGCGGGCTGGGCTCGTCGCCCGGCGCCGCGCTCGGTGTGCCGCCCGGCGCTGCCAAGGCGGTCGTTCCGCCGGACCCGGTCGCGGCCGGCTCGGCCGAGCTCCCGGTCCGCGTGGGATCCGCGCCGGCCGTTGACGGCCCGCCGTCCCCGCTGAACAGCCACGCCATACCGAGAATCGCACCGAGCACGAGCACACCCGCGGCCAGCCATGTCAGCACGGTCGCGGTACCGGCCCGGGCCGGCGGTCCGGCGTCGTACATCGCCCTCGCCCTCCTCCCGACGAACCGAGCAGACCCTACCGTGCTCGTGTGATGCCGGCGTCACCTTGCCCGCATCCGCGCAGCACCCACCACGCGCCCGACTTTCCTGGCGTTCACCCGTCCCCGCGTGCTGCGATGTCTTCGTGTCGACCACCCTGACCCGCGGTCCCGTCCGCGCCGCCGAACGCTCCCCCGCACCCGACCTCGCGCGCGGCTTCATGCTGCTGCTGATCGCCGTCGCGAACACCCCGTACTATCTGTGGGGCCGCGAGATCTCGCCGGGCAGCTCCCACCCCGCCGACGGGTCCTGGCTCGACCAGGTCGCCGACGTCTTCATCATCACCGTCGTCGACCTGCGCATCTATCCGATGTTCGCCTTCATGTTCGGCTACGGGATGATGCAGCTCTACTCGCGTCAGATCGCCGCCGGAACCTCCGAGAAGCGGGCCGGACGCCTGCTCCAGTTCCGCAACCTGTGGCTCCTGATCTTCGGGTTCGTCCACGCGGCCCTGCTCTGGATGGGGGATGTCCTGGGCGCGTACGGTCTGGCCGGCCTGCTGCTGGTGTGGCTCTTCCTGCGGTGCAAGGACACCACGCTCGTCGTGTGGGCGTCCGTCCTGCTGGGCCTGCTCGCGATCGGCACCGCGCTCGCCGTCGTCGGCGCGTACTTCACCGCGCAGCTCCCGCCCGCGGTGGCGGCGGAGATCGCGGCGGGCTTCCAGCTCGACGACACCTCGATGACGACGGACTCGTACCTCGCCTCCGTCGGCGCCCGGCTCGGCATGTGGGTCTACATCGTGGTCGGCCAGGGCGTCCTGGGGCTCGTGGTCCCGATCATGATCCTGCTCGCCTTCTGGGCCGGCCGCCGCAGGATCCTGGAGAACCCCGGGGAGCACCTGCCGCTGCTGCGCCGCGTCGCGGCGATCGGCATCCCGCTCGGTATGCTCGGCGCGGTCCCGGGCGACCTCTACCACGTCGGCGTGCTGCGGGTCCCCGACGTCTCGGCCTGGGTCTTCGAGATCGTCCAGGCGTTCACGGGCTTCTTCGGCGGCCTGGGGTACGTCGCGCTCTTCGGCCTCGTGGGGCACGCCGTCGCCCGGCGACGGCGCGAGACGCCCGCGCCCGACGTCCGGCTCACCAGCGCGCTCCACGTCGACGGACCGGTGGCGGGGGCGCTGCAGGCCGTGGGCAAGCGTTCCCTCACCTGCTACCTGCTGCAGTCGGTGCTCTGCGCGCCGATCCTCGCCGCCTGGGGTCTCGGCCTGGGACAGCACCTGTCGTCCTGGTCGATGCTCCTGTACGCCGTGGGGGTCTGGGCGCTCACTGTCGTGTTCGCCGTCTGGCAGGAGAACCGCGGGGCGAGGGGCCCGGCGGAGGTGCTGCTGCGCCGGCTGGCGTACGGCCGCCGGCGTGCCTGACGGCCCCGGCGGGTCTCCGGCCGGCGCCGCGGGCACCGGACCCTTCGGGTGTCGCTGAAAGGACTTCTCCCGGTCAGGTCGCCTGCATAGCGTGTGGTGGTCAGACCGATCCGCCCGGTGGTGGACGGCGGCTTCCACGCGATCACCACGTGGTGGATGTGACAGCCGCGTGACAGCGATCTGAAAGCGAGGCCTGGTCAGGTGGGTGGTGCGGGGGCCGTTCGGCCTCCCCACCACCCACCTGACGGAGGCACGGCATGCTGCGGATCCATTTCACGGCCGACGACCTCGGTCGCGTCCGGCTGGCGGCGGAGGCGGATCCGCTCTGGGAGACACGGCTGAGCGCACGGCTGGTGAACGACCCGGACGGGTCGCGGACGGCGCTCGGGCGGTGGCGCGCCGAGGTCGTCCGGGACTTCCCGCAGCAGGCGCTGCCGTACCTGCACCTCACGCCCTCGCACGGGTACTGCCCCGACTTCCTGGTGCCGGAGGCGGGGAGCAGCGATCTGGCGTCCGGGCTCGACGCCGTGCTCGGCACGCCGTCCCGGCGGATGGCCGCCGAGCTCGCCCGGCTCGACGTCGGGAGGTCCGTGTCCGGCTGGGTGCACCACCTCGCCGGCGGCGTGCAGCACGCGCGGAACGGCCTCCGGGCGACGATCACCGCCTATCACCGGCACGCGGTCGCGCCGGTGTGGGGCAGCGTGCGGTCGGCCGTGGAGGCCGACCGGGCCGCTCGCGCGTACGCACTGGTGACCGGCGGCGTGCAGGACACGCTCGCGACGCTGCACCCCGCGGTCACCTGGTCGGGGCGGACGCTGCGGGTCGACGACGGGAAGCAGGACCGGGACATCCACCTGGCGGGCCGAGGTCTCCGCCTCGTTCCCGCCTTCTTCTGCGGGGAAGTCCCCGTCACCTTCGAGAACCCGGAGCTGGAACCGACACTGGTGCTCCCCGTCACGCACTCCCCGTACGGGTCGGGCCCGGCGGCCGGGGGCCTCGCCCTCCTGCTCGGCCGGACGCGCGCCGCGGCGCTGCGCGCGCTGGCGACGCCGGTGACGACGGGCGCCCTGGCGCGCCGCACGGCGACCTCCCCCGCGTCGGCGTCGCAGCATGCCGCCGTGCTCCGCCAGGCGGGCCTGGTCGTGTCGCGGCGCGACGGACGCTACGTGGTGCACACCCTCACCTCACTGGGCACGCGACTGCTGGCGGCGGCCGATCGCGGGGAACCCGTCGGGGGCCGGTCGCGCGTCCCGGGACCGGCGCCGTCCTCCCGCCAGGCGCAGCTCTCGCACGAGTCGTCCTCCCGTCGAGCCGCCGGTCAGGCCGGGCCGACGCCGGCGCCGTCCGGGGACGTCCGCGCCGCGCGGGCATCCGCCGCGGCCGCGCCCGCGATGTAGTCGATGAGCATCTGCCGGCTGAGGACGTCGGTGGCATCGAGCTCGCCCGTGTCGTCGACGACGGCGAGCGCCTCGCGCCATGCGCGGACCGCCGCCGGGGTGTTGCCGCTCGCGGCCTCGATCTCGCCGAGCAGGCGGAGAGCGCCGGCGGCACGCCACGGTTCGCCCGACTCGCGGTAGCCCGCGACAGCGAGACGGGCGTCGTCCCGTGCGGTGTCGAAGCGGCCGAGGTCGAGGTGACCACGCGCCCGGGTGTACCGCGTCACGGCTGTCCGTCGTCCTCCGGCGTCGCCGAGGGCGGCGAGGATCTCGTCCGCGACGGCGATCATCTCGGGGATGTAGCGCAGCTCCCGGTAGACGTCCATCAGCACGACGAGCCGCTCCCACGCGTGGCGCGCCCCGGGCTCCTCGTCCGGGCCCGGTCCCGCGGACGCGAGCGCGATGGCGTCGGCGTCTCGTCCCTGCAGCGCGTACACGCGCGCGAGGTTGCCGCGTACGACGGCCACCGCGCGGGCCGAGCCGTGGCTCGCGATGTGGTCCTCGGCCTCGAGAAGTACCCGCTCCGCGTCGTCGATCCGGCCGCGGCGCGCGTGGCCGACGGCCAGCGCGTTGAGCAGCAGGCCGCGTAGGTCCCCGGTCCCGCTGCCGTCCAGCGAGTGCAGCACGAGTTCGGAGAGCAGCACGGCGTCGTCGGGCATCCTCGCGGTGCGGATGTAGTCGAACAGGCGGACCGCGAGCCAGCCCGCGGCCACGCGAGGGGCCATGGTCCATGGCCGGGACGTCGTCAGGGTGTCCTCGACAAGCCGGAGGAGTGCCCCTCCTTCGGCCTCGCGCCAGGCGGTCGCGCGGGCGGCGTCACCGTCGAACGTCTCCGGGACCGCGCCCGGGGCATGCTGCCCGTCGTCGATCTGCGTCGGTTCGGCCCGCAGCGTCATCGTCGCCGTGTGTGCGCTTCGGACCCCCCAGGTGAGCAGCCGCAGCAGCGCCTCGTCGCTCTCGTGGCGGTCCTCGAGGAGGACGTCGGTGGCGTAGGCGCGCAGCAGGTCGTGCATCCCGTACCGGTCGGGTGCGAGGACGTGCAGGAGGCTGGCGTCGACGAGGCGGGTGAGGAGCCTGCGGGCGGTGCGGGTGTCGACGGCGGCGAGGGACGCGGCGGCCGGGATGCCGAACCCGCCCGCGGGGTGGAGCGCGACGAGGCGGAACATCCGGGCGGTCGCGTCGTCGAGGGCCCGGTAGGACCAGGAGAACACGGCCCGCAGGTCGGCGAGCGGGTCGCCGTCGGCATCGAGGGCGTCGAGGCGGCCGTTCTCGTCCGCGAGGTCCTGGCCGACGGCGTCGAGCGCGGCGGCGGGGTCCCATCCCTCGGCGCGGTGCCGGCGGAGGTTCTCGGCGACCAGGCGCACGGCGAGCGGGAATCCGCTGGTGAGGTCGGCGAGCCGGGTGAGGGCGGTGGCGTGCGCGGGGTCGCGGAAGCCGTCGTCGAGCCCTTCGCGGAGCAGTGCCACGGACTCGTCCCGCGTGAGCGGCCGGACCGCGAGCGCCTCGCCCTCGCCCCGGGCGGACAGGCCTCGCAGGGTCTTGCGGCTGGTGACGACGACGCAGGCGTCCGATGCCGGGAGGAGTGGCCGCACCTGCTCGGCGTCGCGGGCGTTGTCGAACACGAGGAGGGTGCGTTCTCCGGACAGCCTGCTGCGCAGGAGCGCGGCGGCGCCGTCGGGATCTCTCGGGACGGCGGCGGGGGTCACTCCGAGGGTGCCGAGCATCGTGACGAGGGCCTCGGACGCGCCGACCGCCGGTCCGGGGTCGAAGCCTCGTAGGTTGAGGTAGAGGGTTCCGCCGGGGAACTGCTGCTGGACGCGGTGGGCCCAGTGCACGGCGAGCGTCGTCTTGCCGACGGCGCCGGGGCCGTGCAGCACGACGACGGTGCGGCCGCCGGCGGCGGGGAGTCTCGCGTCGAGGGCGGCCAGCAGGCCGTCGCGGCCCGTGAAGTCGGTGCAGTCCGCCGGGAGCTGTCGGGGGACGTCCTTGGCGGGCCGGCTGTCGGCGGGGTCGCCGCGGAGCAGGGCGGCGTGCACCTCGCGCAGCTCGGGCGCCGGGTCGACGCCGAGCTCGCCGGCGAGCCGGGCGCGCAGGCGCTCGTACTCGGCGAGTGCCTCGGCCCGACGGCCGGCGGCCTGGAGGGCGAGCAGCAGGCGCGACCACAGGGATTCCCGGAACGGGTGCGTCTCGGTGGCCGCGCGGAGGCCGTCGACACGCTGGAGCGGGTCACCGGCGAGCCGGTCGAGGTCGGCCGCCTCCTCGAGCGTGTCGAGGTACTGCCCGGTGAGCCGGCGCCGGGCCTCGGTGGCGAGCCAGCCGGACGCCGCGTCCTGGAAGGGCTCCCCGCGCCAGAGGGCCAGCGCGTCGGACAGGGCCTGCCGTCGTGCGGAGGCCGGGGCGTCGAGATCACGCGCGGTCAGCTCGGCGAACCGGTCGGCGTCGACCGTGACGCGGGAGGCTGCGAGCCGGTAGCCGCCCCGGACGGTCTCGACGACGTCGGCTCCGAGCGCGCCGCGCAGGCGCGCCACGTACGTCTGCAGGGTCGCGCGAGGGCCGGCCGGAAGGTCTTCCGGGTCCCAGAGCCGGTCGGTCAGTGCCTCGACGGAGGCCGGTTCGCCCGCCGAGAGGGCCAGGATCGCCAGCAGGGCGCGCGGCCTGCCGGCCAGTTCGACCGGGCGCTGCCCCGCGACGACCTCCAGCGCGCCCAGGATCCGTATCTCGACGGCACGCGTCGGGACGGGCGCCTCCCCGGCGGCGGCGTGCGGGGCGGCCTGCCCGCCGGCAGCCTCGTGCGCGGGTTGGGTCATCCGCCGATGATGTCCTGTGCCGGGGCGTCTGGCCAGAGAAGTGGGTCACTGTCTCGACTCCTGGGCGGCCGCCCGTATCGTGGTTCACATGCGCATCGCGATCGTCGGCGGCCATGGCAAGGTCGCCCTGCAGCTCCATCCGCTCCTGGTGGAGGCGGGTCATTCCCCCGTCGCCCTCGTGCGGAACGAGGACTACCGTGACGAGCTCGAGCGGCTCGGTGCCGAGGTCGGCCTCCTCGACATCGAGAACTCCGAGGCGTCGGACTTCGCCGAGGCGTTCACGGGGTGCGACGCCGTGGTGTTCGCGGCGGGCGGCGGGCCCGACGGCAACATCGAGCGGAAGCAGACGGTCGACCTCGAAGGCTCGCTGATGTCGATCCACGGCGCGGATGCGGCCGGGATCTCGAGGTTCGTCCAGGTGTCGGCGATCGGCGTCGACAGCCTGCCCCCGCCCGAGCGCGGTGCGGTCTGGCGTGCCTACGTCGAGGCGAAGCGCGACGCCGACGCGGCGCTGCGCGCGTCGGACCTGGACTGGACGATCATCCGCCCGGGCCGGCTCACCGACGGTCCCGCCACGGGCCTGGTCGCGCTCGGCCCGGACGTCGCGCGCGGCGACGTCACCCGGGCCGACGTCGCCGCCGTCCTCGCGGCGGTGCTGGACGACGACGACACGATCGGCCACCAGTGGAACCTGGTGGGCGGTGACACGCCCGTCGCCGAGGCGGTGGCCCGGGCGGCAGCGGGGTAGCGGCTCGGCCGTCCCGGTGGTCGGTCCCTTGTCGCGGTGTCGGTCGCTCGGGTAGCCGACTCCGCGACAACGGACCGACAGTTCGGCAACCAGCCGATCTCACGCGTCGTAGTCGACCGTGACCTCGTCCGTGGCCGGGAAGCTCTGGCAGGTGAGGACGAAGCCGCGGGCCACCTCGTCGGGTTCGAGTGCGTAGTTGCGGACCATGTCCACCTCGCCGGCGCACACCTTCGCCCGGCAGGTACCGCAGACCCCGCCCTTGCACGCGAACGGGACGTCGCCGCGCACGCGCTGCGCCGAGTCCAGCACGGTCGTGTCGCGGGCCATCGGCGTCGTCGTGCTGCGGCCGTCGAGGATCACGGTGACGTCGCTGGTCACTCCCTCGATCACGGCGTCGGCGTGCCGGAGCTGCGGCGGCGGCTCGTCCACGTAGAACAGCTCGAAGTGAACCTTCTCCCGGGGCACGCCGAGCTCGTCGAGGACCTGGCGCGCGTCGGACAGCATGCCGAACGGGCCGCACAGCCAGACGTGGTCCATGTCCGCCACCGGCACCAGCGTAGTGAGCAGCAGACGGAGCCGGTCGGCGTCCAGGCGGCCGGAGAACAGCTCGACGTCGCGCGGCTCCCGGGACAGCACGTGCATCAGGTCGAAGCGGCCGTGGTGGGCGTCCTTGAGGTCGGCGAGTTCCTCGGCGAACATCACCGTCGTCGACTTCCGGTTCCCGTACAGCAGCGTCACCTGCGCGTCCGGGTTCGCCAGCACCGACGCGGCGACCGAGAGCATCGGGGTGATTCCCGACCCCGCAGCGATGCACAGGTGCCGCCCGCCCGCGGCGGGATCGGCGCGGAAGCTGCCCGACGGCGTCCCGACCTCGATCCTCGTCCCCGGCCGCACCTCGCGGACGAGCCAGGTCGAGAACAGCCCGCCGGGGATCTCCCGGACGCCGACGCGCGGCCGGGCGCCCGCGGGGGCGCAGATCGAGTAGTTCCGGCGATGCTCGACGCCGTCGATCACGCGCCGCAGGACGAGCGACTGCCCCGGGGCGAAGTCGAACAGGTCGCGGAGCTCGTCGGGCACGTCGAAGGTGACGGCGACGGCGTCCTCGGTGAGCCGCCGTACCTCGGCCACGGTCAGCGTGTGGAAGGTCGACTGAGCCCTGCGGGACGCCCGCACCCGGTCGGCCGGCATGGTCGTGGCTCCGCCGTCGTCGATCATGCCGCCTCCTGCCGGGCGGGCGGGCTGATCGTCATCAGATCTCCTTCACGTGGTCGAACGGCTCCAGGCAGGCGCGGCAGCGGTACATCGCCTTGCACGCCGTCGAGCCGAACTCGGAGGTCAGCTCGACGTCGGCCGAGTCGCACCGGGGGCAGCGCACCGCGCGGCGGGTCGGGCCGAGGGTGAGCGGGACAGGGCGCCTGCCAGACGCCGGGGCCCCGCCCGCGCCGGTCGCCGAACCGCCCGGCCCGGAGGCCCCCACGGCCGAGGCTCCCGCGCCGGCGCCCGGACCGGTGCCGGCGGGCGCCCCCGCGTCCCGCCGTCCCGGCGGCGAGATCCCTGCCTCCGCGAGCGCCGCCCGTCCCCGGGGCGTGATCCAGTCCGTGGTCCAGGCGGGGTGCAGGGCCACCCGGACACGGACGTCGTCGTACCCCTCCTCGCGCAGGCGGCGCACGAGGTCGTCGCGCATCGTGGCCATGGCGGGGCAGCCGGAGTAGGTGGGCGTGATGGACACGACGACGGCGCCGTCGTCGGTGGTCTCGACGTCCCGCAGGACGCCGAGGTCGGCGAGCGTGAGCATGGGCAGCTCAGGGTCGACGACGGTCGCGGCGACCGCGCGGGCACGGTCGAGGTCGACGGCGCCTCGGGCCCGCCGTGCCCACTCGGCCGACCGTCGCCCGGCCGACGACATCGGCGGAGCCGCAGGCCTGTCGGCGACGGGGACCAGCACGTCGTTCCTCACCACCGCCCCCTCGGGTGGGCGCGGGCCACGGACTGCGTCTCGGCGAGCATGCGGCTGAGGGCCTCGGTGTGCATGCCGTCGCGGCCCGTCCGGCCACGGACGCCCGCTCGCGGCGCGGCCTCGGGCCGGTCGACGCCGCTCACGGCGAGCACCTGGTCGAGCACGGCGTCGGTCTCGCCGGCGACCTGGGCGGGGTCGACGCCCGCACCGGACGCGGCCGCCGCGGCCTCGACGTCGTGCGTCTCGAACAGCTCGGTCCAGTACGGCATCAGCCCGGCGAGCGCGCCGGTCACGCGGCGGCGGGACTCGTCGGTGCCCTGGGCGAGGGTGAGGAACCAGCGGCCGGCGAAGTCTCGGTGATAGGTCAGTTCCTTGACGCCCTTCGCGGCCACGGCGGCGAGGACCGCATCGCGGCTGCCCGCCAGCCGCTCGAACAAGGCGAGCCGCCAGGTGGAGAAGAGCAGGATGCGGGTGATCGTCTCGGCGAAGTCGCCGCATCCGAGCTCCGCGAGACGGACGTTGCGGAACTGCTGGTCGTCGCGGAAGAAGGCGAGGCGGTCCTCGTCCGGTACCGGCGACCCGGCGGGGAGCGCGGGCACGACGGACGGGTCGGCCGCGGCGGCGCGCGCGAGCAGCAGCCGGGCCTGGCCCAGCAGGTCGAGGGCGATGTTCGCGAGCGCGATGTCCTCCTCAAGGTCGGGCGCGCGGCTGCACCACTCCGAGATCCGCTCGGAGGCGACGAGGGCGTCGTCGCCGAGCATCAGGCAGTAGGCCGCCAGGACGGACGGGTCCACGCCGTCCGGCACGGTGGTGTCCACGCCGGCCAGCGGGTCCTCGAAGTCCGTGCCGAAGGCCCAGTGGGCGTCGTTGACGAGCAGGCCGGCGTAGGCGTTGTCGTGCTCGGCGTCGTACTCCGCGGGCGCGGCGTGGCCCGTGGACGCGGCGGGCGCGGTGGACGCGGTGTCGCGCTCGGGGAGGGGGCCGTCGGACATGGTGGTTCTCCGCTGCTGATGGGGGACTACATGTGGGGGACGTTCTCCGGGATGGAGTAGAACGTCGGGTGCCGGTAGACCTTGTCGCCGCTCGGGGCGAAGAGCGGGTCCTTCTCGTCGGGGCTGGACGCGGCGATGGCGTCCGAGCGCACCACCCAGATCGACACGCCCTCGTTGCGCCGGGTGTACACGTCCCGGGCGTGGCGCAGCGCCATGGCGTCGTCGGGCGCGTGCATCGATCCGACGTGGACGTGGTTCAGGCCGCGCTTGCCGCGCACGAACACCTCGTACAGGGGCCACTCGGCCCGCGGCTCGCCGGTCATGCCTCCTCCTGCTCTGTCATGCGGGACACCCGCACCCTGGTCGGTCGGCACGAACGGGGCTCCGCCATGATCGTTCATGCCGCCTCCTGCTGTTTCCGGGCGAACTCGGCGGCTGCCTCGCGGACCCAGGCGCCGTCGTCCCACGCCTGCTTCCGGTGCGCGACGCGCTGCGCGTTGCAGGGGCCGTCGCCGCCCACCACCCGCCAGAACTCGTCCCAGTCGATCTCGCCGAAGTCGTGCGACTGCCGCTCCTCGTTCCACGCCAGCTCCGGGTCGGGCAGCGTCACGCCGAGCGCCTCGGCCTGCGGGACGGTCATGTCGACGAACCGCTGGCGCAGTTCGTCGTTGGTGTGGGTCTTGATGCCCCACGCCATGGACTGCGCGGTGTTCGGGGAGGCCTCGTCGGGCGGGCCGAACATCATCAGCGACGGCCACCAGAAGCGGTCCACGGACTCCTGCACCATCTCGCGCTGCTCGTCGGTGCCGCGCATCATCGTCATCAGCAGCTCGAAGCCCTGGCGCTGATGGAACGACTCCTCCTTGCAGATCCGGATCATCGCGCGCCCGTACGGGCCGAAGGACGTGCGGCACAGCGGCACCTGGTTGCAGATGGCGGCGCCGTCGACGAGCCAGCCGATCGTCCCGACGTCGGCGTACGACAGCGTCGGGTAGTTGAAGATCGACGAGTACTTCTGGGCGCCGGAGATCAGGCGCTCGGTGAGGTCGTCGCGGGTGATGCCGAGGGTCTCCGTCGCCGAGTAGAGGTAGAGCCCGTGGCCGGCCTCGTCCTGCACCTTCGCGAGCAGGATCGCCTTACGGCGCAGCGACGGCGCGCGGCTGATCCAGTTGCCCTCGGGCTGCATCCCGATGATCTCCGAGTGCGCGTGCTGGGCTATCTGGCGCACCAGCGTCCTGCGGTACTTCTCGGGCATCCAGTCCCGCGGCTCGATGCGGTCCTTGTGCGCGATCGTGGCCTCGAAGTGCGCTTCGAGGTCTGCCGTGTCGGTGCCCTGAGGGCCCGGCGCAGCGCCCGGTGCCCTGCCCGACTCCATGGCCGACGTCATCGTGACCTCCGTGGCGAATTACTGACCGAACGTTCGGTTCCTAATCTGTCACAGATTCCCGGTGCGACGCAATGCCCGCCGGGCGCGGCCGGGCTGGATCAGACGAGCAGCGGGCTCAGGTGCGGTGACGCGAGCGCACTGCGCGCCTGGCGCGCCCCGGCCCGCAGGCACTCGCCCGTCCCGGCCCCGGTCAGGTGTGCCGTCAGGAACCCGGCGAAGAACGCGTCGCCGGCGCCGTTGGTGTCGACGACGTCGGCCGGCTCGGCGGGGCATTCGGCCCAGCCGTCGCAGGTCAGGGCCACGGCGCCCTTCGCCCCGAGGGTGCAGACCACCGTCGTGGCGCCGCGGTCGAGCAGCGCCCGCATCAGGGCGGGGTGGTCGTCGGTGCCGTCGTCGTTCAGGAAGATGTGGGAGCAGGCGTCGGCGAAGGGCCGGTGGAACTCGCTCACGCCGTCGTAGTCGTGCAGGTCGGTCCAGAGCTCGGCGCCGCCGGCACGAGCGGCGTCGAGCAGCTCCAGGCCGCTCGCGCTGAGGTCGAGCACGACGTCGCGGGCCGCGGCGAGACGGGCGGCGACGTGCTCGTCGTCCGGGCGGGCAGGTTCGGCGGGCACCGCCAGATAGATGGAGACCCGTTCGCCGTCGTCGGTCATGAGGTTGAGGTGCTGCTCCGTCGGGCCGGGCGCACGGTGCGCGAGGACCTCCAGCCGCTCGCCGCCGCGGCCCAGCGCCTGGAGCACCCGCTCCGCCTCCGGATCGTCACCGACGGCGGTCACCAGCGTGACCGGAGCGCCGAGCTCCGCGAGATGCAGCGCCTTGCCGGCGCTCGTTCCGCCAAGCGTCCGGACGGCGTGACGCGCGAAGACGGTGTGGGGCCGGGGCGCGGGCAGCTCGTCGAGCCGCACGAGCGTGTTCCAGGAGGCAGGGCCGACGACGACGGTGCTGGGTGTGCTCATGCGCCCATGCTCGCCCGGATCGCCCCGAGGGCCGGGCGGGCTTGCGGCTCGGCGGGCGATCGGGTGATGGCAGGCGAAAAGTTTCCGGGCCTGCCGTAAACGATTCAGCCGCTGGTCGCCGGTACACGGGTGCGCACAGTCTGACGGGACGGACGAGCCGTCCGACCCGGTCGGCCCGAAGCTCGAGGAGGAGCATCCCATGACAGTGCGTGCGCGAACGCGCGGCCTGATCCTGGCCGCCGCCATGGCGCTGGCCGCCCCGCTGGGGCTGGTCGCCGTCGTGTCGGCGGACACCGCGATGGCACCGCCCGCGGCGGCCCACGGCAGCGTCACCGACCCGCCCACCCGCAACTACGGCTGCTGGGACCGCTGGGGCGACGACCACCTCAATCCCGAGATGGAAACGATCGATCCGATGTGCTGGCAGGCATGGCAGGACAACCCCAACGCCATGTGGAACTGGAACGGGCTCTACCGCGAGAACGTCGGCGGCAACCACGAGGCGGCCGTGCCCAGCGGCACCCTCTGCTCGGGGGGCAACACCGAGGGCGGCAGGTACGACTCCATGGACACCCCCGGCGAGTGGGTCGCCAAGGGCGTGCCGCACAACTTCACGCTGACCCTCACCGACGGCGCCAACCACGGAGCCGACTACCTGCGGATCTACGTGTCCAAGCCCAGCTTCGACCCCACCACGCAGAGCCTCGGCTGGGAGGACCTGAACCTGATCAAGGAGACAGGCTCCTACCCGCCCCAGTCCCCGTACGTGACGGACGTGGACCTGTCCGGCTACGACGGCCGGGCGGTGCTGTACACGATCTGGCAGGCCAGCCACCTCGACCAGCCCTACTACCTGTGCTCGGACATCAACATCGGCGGGGACGACCTCTGGCCGAGCGATCCGCAGCCGACTCCGACTCCGACTCCGACACCGACTCCGACGCCGACGCCAACCCCGACCCCGACCCCGACCCCGACGTCGAGCGACCCGGGGACCGGTGAGTGCACCGCGACGGTCAGCGTGACCAACTCCTGGGACGGCGGATACCAGGGCGAGGTCGTCGTCACCGCCGGCAGCTCCGCGATCAGCGGCTGGGAGGTCACGGTGGAGGGCGCCACGATCACCCAGGCCTGGAACTCGACAGTTTCCGGCAACACGCTCACCAACGCCGACTGGAACGGGAACCTCTCCGCGGGGGCGTCGACCACCGCCGGGTTCCTCGGCAGCGGCAGCGCGAGCGGCCTCAGCGCCACCTGCTCCACCGGCTGACCGGGAGGGCACGGCGCCACGAACCGCCGCGGGAGGCCCGACCCCGCGGCACACCCGGGGGCGGCGGCATTCCCGGTATGCCGCCGCCCCCGGCCCCGGACGCCGGGGTGCTGATCTCACGCGCGGTCAGCACCTCGGCGTTCGCGGTCTCGGCCGCTGCGGCAGGCTGCGGCAGAACGGCGCGCGCCCCGCCGCCCGGCTCCGCATCGTGGCGTTCCGTACGTCGTTCTCGAGCCCGTCTCGGGGTCATGCGCGCCGGCCACACGGGGCCCCATACATCGACGTGACCAATAAGTGAGACCGATCTTGTCGATCTGTTGGGATCGGGCTAGGCTCCCTCGCATGCGCATCGCCCGAATGTGCCGCCTCTGTCGGTAGAGCGTCCACGCCACGTCTGACCCGTGTCGACACCGTGCCCGCACGGACCACCGGTCGCGACGCCCGTGCGACGCTCCCACGCCACCCTTACACCCACGGACCCCAGGGACAACCGGCGGCGTCATGCACGAGGTGCACGGCCAGAGGCATGCATCCGGTGCTGGACCGTCGGGCAGAAGTACGACCCGCAACCGACCGGACGACACGAAGGAAAGAGAAACAATGGCCCGCATCTATGACGACGCGACCAAGCTCATCGGGAACACCCCGCTGGTGAAGCTGAACTCCCTGGCGAAGGACCTGGAGGCGACGGTCCTCGCCAAGCTCGAGTTCTACAACCCCGCCAACTCGGTCAAGGACCGCATCGGCGTCTCGATCATCGACGCGGCGGAGGAGTCGGGCGAGCTCAAGGAGGGCGGCACGATCGTCGAGGGCACGTCCGGCAACACGGGCATCGCCCTGGCCTGGGTGGGCGCGGCCCGCGGTTACAAGGTCGTCCTCGCCATGCCGGAGACCATGTCCAAGGAGCGCCGCGCGCTGCTGCGCGCGTTCGGCGCCGAGATCGTGCTCACGCCGGGCGCGGAGGGCATGAAGGGCGCGGTCGCCGCCGCCGAGAAGATCGCCCAGGAGCGCGACGGCGCCATCCTGGCCCGCCAGTTCGCCAACGAGGCCAACCCGAAGATCCACCGCGAGACCACGGCCGAGGAGATCTGGGCCGACACCGACGGCGGCGTCGACATCGTGGTGGCGGGCATCGGCACGGGCGGCACCATCACCGGCGTCGGCCAGGTGCTCAAGGAGCGCAAGCCGGACATCAAGATCGTGGCCGTGGAGCCCGAGGAGTCCCCGATCCTCAACGGCGGCCAGCCCGGCCCGCACAAGATCCAGGGCATCGGCGCGAACTTCGTCCCGGAGATCCTCGACACCGAGGTCTACGACGAGGTCATCGACATCAACTTCGCCACGGCCGTCGAGACCGCCAAGCGGTCGGCCTCCGAGGAGGGGCTGCTCGTCGGCACGTCCTCCGGTGCGGCGTTCGCCGCGGCCCTCCAGGTGGCGAAGCGCCCGGAGAACGCCGGCAAGACGATCGTCGTCATCGCCCCGGACTTCGGCGAGCGCTACCTGTCGACCCCGCTGTTCGAGGGCCTGGTCGACTGATGGCCAGGTCCTGGGCGCCCACCTTTCTCCAGCTCCTCAAGGAGGACGCCGAGACCGCGCGCGCCCAGGACCCGGCCGCGACGTCGCTCAGCGCGGTCGTCATGACGTACCCGGGCGTGCACGCCGTCTGGCACTACCGCATCGCGCACGCGATGTGGCAGCGGCCCGGGCTGCGGCTGCCCGCGCGGATCCTCTCCCTGGTCTCCCGGCTGCTGACGGGCGTGGAGATCCACCCGGGCGCGAGGATCGGCCGGCGGCTGTTCATCGACCACGGCATGGGCGTCGTCATCGGGGCGACCGCCGAGGTCGGCGACGACTGCCTGCTCTTCCACGGCGTCACGCTCGGCGGACGGTCGATGAGCCCCGGCAAGCGGCACCCGACACTCGGCGACCGCGTGATGGTCGGGTCGGGCGCGAAGGTGCTCGGACCGCTCTGGATCGGGGACGACGCGAAGGTCGGGGCGAACGCCGTGGTGACGCGCGACGTGCCGAACGGGGCGGTGGCCGTGGGGATTCCCGCACGGAACCGGACGCCCGCTCCGTCCCGCGCGCAGGCGGCGACGCGGGTCGAGGACCCGTCGCAGCTCATCGAGTACGTGATCTGACGCGGGGCGCCTCCCGCGAAGGGCGTGTGGTCGGGGGTTCGGCGTGTGGTCGGTCAATCACTTGACCGACCACACGCCGAACCCCCGACCACACGCCTTTGCCTATCACCCGACCAGGGCTCTCGCGGAGCCCGCCGAGGCCGGGCCGGCCGCTCCGTCAGGCAGCCCGCGCGGCCTTCGCGAAGAACTTGCGCAGGTCCTCGACCACGAGGCCCGGGACCTCGAGGGCCGCGAAGTGGCCGCCCTCCGGATACTCGGCCCAGTGCTCGATGCGGCTGTTGTCCCGCTCGGCGAACGCCCGGATGGTCTGGAAGTCGGAGGCGAAGACGGCGACTCCCGTGCGCCCCTCACTGACCACCGGCTGCGTCCCGGAGCGCCCCTCCTCGTAGTGGTAGCGCACCGCCGTGGCGGACGTGTTCGTCAGCCAGTAGAGGCTGACCTGCTCCAGCACCTTGTCGCGGGTGACCTCGCTGGTGCCGTTGCCGAAGTTCTCGAAGAGCTCGCTGTACGCGAGCTGCCCAACGGGAGAGTCGCTGAGGCCGGCCGCCACCGTCTGCGGGCGGGAGCCGTTCATGGCGTTGTAGCCGCCGACGCTCTGGAACCACTGCAGGTGCTCCAGCGCCGCGAACTCCTTCGGCCCGAACCCGTCCATCTCCCCCGGTTCCCCGCTGGGAAAGGAGAAGAGCTGCAGGACGTGGGCCCCGAGGAACCCGTCGGGGTTCAGGACCGCGAGCTCGCGGCTCACCAGCGCACCGGCGTCGCTCCCGTGCGCCCCGTACGAGGTGTACCCGAGCCGGCGCATCAGGCCGTCCCAGGTGCGCGCGACCCGCGAGTAGGTCCAGGGGCCGTCCGCCATCGGGGTGCTGAACCCGAATCCCGGGACGGACGGGATCACGACGTCGAAGGCGTCCTCGGCACTGCCGCCGTGCGCGACCGGGTCGGTGAGCGGCCCGATCATGTCGAGGAACTCGAGGAAGGAACCGGGGTAGGTGTGCGTGAGCACCACCGCCCGCGCGCCCGGCTCGGCCGAGCGGACGTGGACGAAGTGCACCGTCTGCGCGTCGATCGTCGTCACGAACTGCGGGTGGGCGTTGGCCCGCTCCTCGACGGCGCGCCAGTCGAACTCGTCGCGCCAGTGGTCGACCATCTCGCGCAGGTACGACGCCGGCGTCCCGTAGTCCCAGGAGTCGCCCGGGGCCGCGGCGGGGAACCGGGTGCGGCGCAGGCGCTCCTGCAGGTCGTCCAGGTCGGACTGGGGGATCTCGATCCGGAAGGGGCGGATCTCGGCGGTGTCCGTTGCCGTGGCGGCGTCGGCGGCCGTGGCGGCGGTGGCGGCCGTGGCGGCGGTGGGGCTCAGGTTGCCGTTGGCGTTCATCGTGACTTCCTCCTGGGTGACTTCGACGTGACGTCGATCTCGGGGATCGTGCTGATGAGTACGACAGTACGGAGGATTCAGGAACGGTTCTTTCCGTTATTCTGCCCGGATGAGTACGACGTCGGGCCGCCTGCTGTCCCTGCTCGGCCTGCTCCAGGCACGCGCCGAGTGGTCGGGCCCGGAACTCGCGGCACGCCTGGACGTGACCGACCGGACGATCAGGAACGACGTCGCCCGGCTGCGCGACCTCGGCTACCCGGTCGACTCGGCCCGCGGACCCGGCGGCCGCTACCGGCTCGGCGTCGGCGGCAAGCTCCCGCCCCTGCTGCTCGACGACGAGGAGGCGGTCGCCGTGGCCGTGGGCCTCCGGGCGGCGACCGCCGTCGCCGGCATCGAGGAGAGCAGCACGCGCGCGCTAAGCAAGCTGGAGCAGGTCCTGCCCGACCGGCTGCGCCGCCAGGTCGCCGCGCTGCGTTCCGCGACGAGCGCGGGCCCGTCGAACACCGCCAGCAACGTCGAGGACCCGGCGGTCGATCCGGCGCTCCTCACCGACCTGGCGGCGGCCATCCGCGACCACCAGGGGCTGCGGTGCCGGTACCGCGGGGACCCGCGGGAGGTGGAGCCGTACCGGCTCGTCGCGTGGCAGCGGCGCTGGTACCTGGTGGGACGCGACGTGAGCTCGGGCGAGTGGGCGCCGTTCCGGGTGGACTGGCTGGAACTGCGCAGACCCGGCGGACGACGGTTCACACCCACCGAGCCGGCGTTCGACCTGACGGAGTTCGTCGTGCGCGAGGTCGCGCGCACCGGCTGGGCGGTGCACGCCAGAATCCGCGTGCACGCGCCTGCCGACGACGTCCTGGCGCGCATCAACCCCGCCGTGGGGACGGTGGAGCCGCTGGACGCCGGCAACTGCGTCCTGGTCACCGGCGGCGACAGCCTCGAGGTCGTCGCGGTGTGGATCGGGATGCTCGGCATCGACTTCACGGTGGAGGACCCGCCCGAACTCCGGGCGCACCTGCGGGTACTGGCGCGCCGCTACGCGGCATCGGGCGGGTGACCCACCCGAACTTCGGGGAGCCGCCCGCCTGATCCGGACCCGTCCGAGCTGATCGAGTATGTGACCTGACGGCGCGGCCGGCGAGCGCCGAGCCTCCTGAATTTACCGGGAGTCTCGGCGCTCGTCATTTCCTTTTGTGCGGAGGTCCGCAATCGCGTGCGACGTCCTGGGCGCACGGGCTAGCGTCTCCCCCGCATTGATCTGGCCGCCCTCGCTCGGGCGTGGAGCGGCGCTTTCAACCAGGGGGTGACCACACATGCTCACGATGAACCCGTCGCTGCTCGGTAGTATCGACGGTAGGATCGGCGTCATGGCCGAGAGGATGGGCAAGTACTCGATCACGATGCCCAAGGACATCGCGGAGGCCGCGCGGCAGTACGCGGGCAGCTCCGGACTGTCCGCGTTCATCGCCGGCACGCTGGAGGAGAAGATCCGAGGCCTTCGCCTCGACGAGTTCCTCAACGAGTACGAAGCCGAGTACGGCGAATTCACGGACGAGGAGATGGCCGCGGTGGATCGCGAGATCGACGAGGCACATCAGGCCATGCTCAGCCGTCGCTCCGAGCGGGCTGCGGAGATCAGGGGCGAAGCATGAGGCGGCAGCGGGCAAGCGCACGGGAGTTCGGCGCACTCGTCCTCGACAGCGAAGGGCTGAGCGGGATCGTCACGGGCAACCGCGCCGTACTCAGCAAGCTCAAGCGAGCTCGCATGCTCGGGCTCCCGGTGCTGACGAGCAGCATGACACTGGTCGAGGCGAGCCACCCGAAGGTCAGGCGCGAAGCCTTCGCCTGGGCGTACTCGAAGGCGACTGTCAGGCCGGTCACCGAGGAGGTCGCCAAGCGCGCCACCGACCTCCTTGCCGAGGCGAGCCTGCACGGTCACACGCACGCGATCGACGCGGTGCTGTGCGCCACTGCGCTCGACGCCCCGAAGCCACCGCTCATCCTCACCTCGGACCCGGATGGCATCACGGCGCTGGTCGGCGACATGGCTGCCGTCCTGAAGGTTTGACCGTGACGGCCTCGATGTGAGTGGACCGTTGCCGCCACGCCAGGTGGCGTGGCGGCAACGGTCCACTCGCCCTCACAACTCGGTCGCGGGCTCCGGATCGGACTGGAGGCCGTCCTCCTTCTTTGTGACCTGGCGGCGCAGGGCGAGGGCCAGGCCCGCGATCGAGAGGCAGCCGACCACCACCACGCCGATGAACCCACCGGCCAGGCCACGTTCCAGCATGAACCCGGCAGTGACCGGGTCGGCCCGCCGGCTCACGTCGCCACGACCTCCCCGGTCCTGAAGCCCTCCGAACCCTCGCCTCCGGCCGACGTGGCGTCCATGCCTGTGCCGCCCGGCGTCTCGTCCGTCCCGTGCGCTCCGACGACACCGGTCGTCCCGTTCTCGCCCGGTGTCCCGTCGTCGGCTGCCCCGTCGTCGGTGCCCCGCACTCCGTCGACGTCGAGCGCGACCCGTCGCCCGAGGACGAACGCCGTCGCCGTGATCCCGGCGCACACCGCGGCCACCATCGCGATGAACGCCGCGGGATGGCCGCGCTCCAGCAGCACACCGGCGGCCACCGGGCCCGCGATGGTGCCGACCTGGAACGCCGCCGAGCTCACGGCGTTGTAGCGGCCGCGCAGATGATCCGGCGCCAGGTCGTTCGTCAGGGCGGGCAGCGCGGACTGCAGGAGCGCCTCCCCCACCGCGAACACACCCATGAAGCCAAGGACCACGGTGACGCTCCCCGCCGTGCCCGGAATCAGGCCGGAGACCCCGAGCACCAGCCACGACCCGGACCAGATCAGCCCGAACAGCGCGAGCACGCGGGTCCGGCGGTGTCCCCGCGCACGTTCCATCACCCAGAACTGCAGCAGCACGATCACCGCGGTGTTCACCACGAACGCGAAGCCGATCGTGCGCGTGGAGACCTCCGCGACCTGCCGCGCGTACGCGGGGAACCCGCTCTCCATCTGTCCGTACCCGGCGAACGCGGCGAGCGCGGCCAGCAGGGTCAGCCAGGCGACCTCGGGCCGTCGCAGGATCGCGAGGTAGCCGACGGGACCTCCGGCCGCACCCTCGGCGGCGCCGGTCTCCCCCGCGCCGGGCGCCTCGGAGGCGTCCGCGGCCGGGCGCAGGTGGCGCAGCGGCCCGAGGAGCACGGCCACCGGGGCGGCGAACGTCGCCGCGTTCACCAGGAAGGCGACGACGAACGTGACGGGGCGCTCGACGTCGACCAGCAGGCCTCCGACGATCCCGCCCACCCCGATACCGAGGTTGACCAGGGCGAAGTTCACCCCGAAGTAGCGTTGCCGCAGTTCGCCGTGGACGACGGTCGAGATCAGCGCGTTGTTCGCCGGCCAGGCGACGCCGAACTGCGCCCCGAACAGGGCGAGCCCCACGGCGGCGGCCCAGGGCACGGTCGCGAAGGCGAGGATCGTCTGCCCGGCGATCGCGCAGGCGATCCCGGCCAGGAGCGTGCTGCGCGCCCCGAACCGGTCGATCAGCACGCCGGCCGGCACGGTCACGATCAGCCCGGCGACGGCGATCAACCCCATGAGGGTGCCGGCCAGGTCGAGCGAGAACCCGCGGACCTCGTGCAGGTAGATGATCGTGAACGGGAGGGTGAGGCCGCGGCCGAAGGTGTTGACCACGACGGTCGACAGCAGCCAGCGGCCGTCGCGGGGGAGCTCGGCCCAGAAGCCGAGGGCGCCGCGGGATGGAGAAGGTGTCACCGGCTGATCTTGCCCCGGGCAACGCCGGCACGGCGAGCGGATTTCGGACAAGGCCTCGGGGAGGTCCGCGACGAGCCGCTCCGCCGTCGTCCACGGTAGGGTTGCGCCAGTACCTGGGACGCGCAGTCGCAGGAAACCTGCCCGCTCGACGACGAGGATTCACCATGCGTATCGGCATCCAGACCGGCTACTGGTCGCGCAAGCCCCCGAAGGGCATCCAGCAGGCCATCCTGGCCGGTGACAAGCTGGGCCTCGACTCGGTCTGGACCGCGGAGGCCTACGGCTCGGACGCGTTCACGCCGCTGGCCTGGTGGGGCTCGCGGACCAGGAACGTCCGGCTCGGCACGGGCATCGCGCAGATGGCGGCGCGCACACCCACTGCCACCGCGATGCACGCGATGACGCTGGACCACCTGTCGCACGGGCGCTTCGTGCTGGGGCTGGGCGCCTCCGGCCCGCAGGTGGTCGAGGGCTGGTACGGGCAGCCCTACCAGCGGCCGCTGGCCCGTACGCGGGAGTTCGTGGACGTCGTGCGCGAGGTGATCGCCCGCGAGCGCCCCGTCTCGTACGACGGCGCGTTCTACCAGATGCCGCTCCCGGCGGAGACACCCGGCGCGACCGGGCTCGGCAAAGCGCTCAAGCCCACCGTGCACCCGTTCCGGCCCGAGATCCCGATCGTCCTGGCGGCGCAGGGGCCCAAGAACATCGCGCTGGCGGCGGAGATCGGGGACGGCTGGATGGGGTCGTTCTACGCGCCGCGCCTGGACGGGGAGTTCCGGGAGCTGCTGGACGCGGGGTTCGCGAAGCGGCGCGAGGAGCGCTCGCCCGCGAGCGCGTTCGAGGCGATCGCGACGGTCCCGGTGTTCGTGCGGGACGACGTCGAGGCCGCGGCGGACCTGATCCGGCCGTTCGTGGCGCTGTACGCGGGCGGGATGGGCGCCAAGGGCGCGAACTTCCACAAGCAGTCGCTGGACCGGATGGGGTACAAGGAGGCCATGGACGAGGTCCAGGACCTGTACCTGGCGGGCCGCAAGGAGGACGCGGCGCGGGCCGTGCCGACGGAGCTCGTGGACGAAGTGGCACTGATCGGCCCGGCGAAGCGGATCAAGGAGCGCTTCGCCGCCTGGGAGGACACGCTCCTGACGACGATGCTCGTCCAGGGCGACCCGTCGTCGGTCCTCACGGTCCTGTCGATCGCGCAGGAACATGCGGCCCGCTCGGCGGGGACGACGTCGGGGGCCCGCCGCACCGCGCGCACCCGCGCGGTGGCGAGCCGCGCCCTGGCGAGCGTGGTCCCATCCAAGGTCCCGGCCTCGCGCTGAGGGGTCGGCGGGTGGTCGGATGGCCGGCTGGTCGTCGGGCCGTCGGCCGGACGTCGAGTGGTCGGCCGCTTGTCGGATGGTCGGCCGCTCGGGGAGCCGATCATCCGACAAGAAGCCGACCATCCGACGAAGAACCGACCATCCGAGAGGGGCGGACCGCATCGACGGCGGTGGTTGGGTGCGGCACTCCGCTCGCTCCGCGGCCAGTTCGGCGGCTGGCTTGTGTGGGCAATCCCGCGGCCTGGCCACCTACGATGCGTCCATGTCCGATGAGGAACCGTCCGACACCCAGCTCACGCCCGCAGAGGAGTATGCGGCCGCCGTGCTCGGGCTGGTGCGGCGGATTCCGCCTGCCCGCGCGATGACGTACGGGCTGATTGCCGAGATCGTCGCCGAGGACCTCGGACGCGGCGGGCCGCGGCAGGTCGGGAACGTGATGGCGGCATCCGGTGACCGCTACCAGCATCTGGTGCCGGAGGACGCCGTCGTCGTCGGACCGGCTCAGGACAACTTCGCCGTGCCATGGTGGCGTGTGGTCAACGCGGCGGGTTCACCACCGGCGCGGCACCTGACCGCAGCCCTCGACGCCCTGCGCGCTGAGGACTGTCCGCTGACCCGCGACGGCCGCCGTGTCGACCTGAAGCGCGCGATCTGGTTCCCGGACGTGCTCGACGCGACGGACTGACGCCGCCGGCCGCCCCGCCGTCGAATGATCGGCCTGTTGTCGCGGGCTGGTCGGCGCCTTGTCGGATGATCGGTCCCCCGGGCGGCCGATCATCCGACAAGGCGCCGACCAGAATGGCCCGTCCCTCGCAGATCCCGCCGCCGAGGAGCCGGTCGGCAACGCGATGGCCTCGTCGGAGGCACCGTCACCAGACCCAGCTGCTCATCGGGGCTACCGGCCAGCCGAAGGCCGTTGACGCCCGCGCCAGGGCACCCGGGGTGTGCTCCGTGACCAGGCCCGCCGTGGCCAGGGCGGCCAGGGACGTCCCGCCCAGGTAGGCCGCGCCGAGATCGCGCACGTCGAGGGACACGTCGGCGGGCTCCGTGATGCGGTCGCACGTGGCCTCGCCGAAGGCCCGCGCCCGGAGCCGGTACGTCCCGGCGTTCTCCGGGAGCCTGGCGTCGGTCACGGCGATCCTCACGTCGACGTCCGCGGCGTACTGCCGCCCGGCGAGCGCGGTGGCGACGTCGACCAGCCGCACCCACACGTTGTCGACGACGCGGGGCTGCGCGGCGCGCGGGTTCACCAGGAGACGGGTGACGGCGTCGTCGGCCGGGAGCAGGAACGTGGTGGTCTCGACGGTGAGGTCGAAGTCGACCAGCACGCCCCACAGGGCGCGGGCGGCCGCGGCATCGAGGGCGACGACCTCGGCGACCGCGGTGGTGCCGCGCGGCCCGAACGTCTCCCAGTCGAGCTTCCGGCGGAACAGGGCGTAGCCCCGCGGCTCGCCCCCGCGCTCCACGACGGCGATCCGGCGCGACTCACGGCCGCCACGATGTGCGGGCGGGTCGGCCCAGAAGTGCGCCTGCAGTTCCTCGGTCTCGCGCTCGCACCAGCCTGGTCGATTGATTCCCGCGACGCCGGCGGGGCGCGCCCCTGCCGCGCGGTGGAGGCGTTCCACCAGGTCACCGTGCTGTTCGCGGGATGTGCGGGCGATCCGCACGGTGTGCTCACCGGCGCCCGGTACGTCGTGGAGGGCCGCGCCGCGGGCGATGGTGAGCCGGACGTCGTCGGCGGCCTTGCCGTAGCCGAAGCGTCCGTAGATCGGCGCCTCGGCGGCGAACAGGGCGGACAGCGGTTCGCCGCGCTCGCGGCAGCGCGCCAGGTGGAGGCCGATCATGCCGGTGAGGAGTCCGCGGCGACGATGCTGCGGATGCACCCCGACCCAGGTCAGACCGCCGGTCGGGAGCGTGCCGCCCGGAACCCCGAACTCCCGGAACGGATAGGAGCCGTGCAGGGCGGCGAGCCCGTCGAAGCCGTCCGCCTCGATCCCGATCGCGCGGTCCCAGCCGAGGGGGAACGGGTGCCGGACCGCCTCGTCCAGCGTTGTACCGGAAGGGAAGGCCCAGAAGTCGAGGTCGAGGGCGGCGCGCAGGTCCGCCTCCGTGAGTGCGCGGAACCGGTAGCCGTCCGGCAGCGGTACGTCCGGGAGGGTGGAAGTGTGCATGGCCCGATCGTCCCCGCCGCGCGCTGCGGACGCGAGGGGATTTCGCCGGCCGGCGGCCGCCCGGGCCGCGCAGGTCGGCAACCTGTCGGGTGGTCGGCTGGATGTCGGATGATCGGCTCCCCGAGCGGCCGACCATCCGACATCCAGCCGACCACCAACGTCAAGGGGCGGGTTACAGCGGAGGGGGGAGGCTGCTGTTGCGGCGGAGACCTTCGCTCACCTCCTGCGGTAGAGAACGTACGACCCGGTCGACGATTTCATCTGGCTTGTCGGACGCCGTGACCCGCACCAGCCTCACGGCGTCCGCGATTGCGTCCCCTCGGCGCTTCTCGCGAAACAGCTCGTCCGCGCCGTCGTGCCCCGCGCCGAGCGCCCCGGTGCGGTACTTGATCTTGCCGTCGAACTCGATGCCCACGCGGAACCGTGGAATGCCCAGGTCGGTGTGGAACGTGCCGAGCCGGGTCCGGACCGGCATCTGCGTGACGATCTCCGGCACGCCGGCCCGGAGCAGGATGTAGCGGGTCCGGCTCTCCCACGGCGATTGGGCCCCGCCGTCGCCACTCGTGATGACATATCGCGCGGAGCGAGTCCGGCGCCGATCACGTAGGGCGCCCAGGATGCCCAGCGCCTCGTCGACGTCGAGTCTCATGCGGCAAGCACCGTCAGCGACGATCAAGGCTTCCATCGGGTGGAGCGTCAAGGCACAGTCGACCACGGTCCGCGCGAGGTTGGTGACCGGAATGCCGGCGACCAGGGTGACCTGGTCGCGGGGAAGCGCGATCCGATGCCGCGCGACGTCGTCGGAAGAGCCTGCCCCCGCGCGATACCGCTGGATCACGTCGATGCGGTCCGGCAGGGTCCACATGGGCAGACCATGCAGAGCGGCCGCCGCCTTGTGCGAGAAGACGTGCTCGGCACGCAGTTGTCGGTGCAGAGCCTGAACCTTCAGGAGCACGAGTTCCCCTGGCCGGACTTCCGGCGTCCCGGCGTATGCCCCGCGACGCACCCGCACCATGTCGCCGGACTGCACGTGGCGCCGGAGCCGGTCCCGGTCGTGCTCACTCGCAAGGAAGATCTCGCTACTCACCATCCCTCCAGCGTGACAGCCAGCAACACCGACGCCCCCTCTCTATCCACACCTCCATCCCCCTATCGCGTCCGCAACGGTCGGTCTGTTGTCGGGTGGTCG
>NZ_BAAGRL010000045.1:0-70792 GCF_054782975.1 Myceligenerans halotolerans | reverse complement strand
CTCCCGGTCACGTCTGGCAGGTGCCGCACCAGAAGAGGTTCCGGGCCGCCAGGTCCTTGAGGAGGACCGGGCCGCCGCACACGCGGCAAGGCCGCCCGTCGCGGTGGTAGACGTAGAACGCCTGGTCGGCGGGGACGGCGCCGGGACTGCCGTCCGTGTTCTGACGGGTACGACGCCGGCCCGCGGCGCGATCCTCCGGGTGACGCGCGGTGCGATCCCCCGGGCGGGTCGTGACGATCGCGCCGGTGCGGGCGCCGTCGCGCATGAGGACCACGAGGTCGTCCCAGATCGCTCGGGCCGCCGACGGCGCGACCTCGCGGCCGGGTCGCAACGGGTCCACGCCGGCCCGGAACAGGGCCTCCGCGCGGTAGATGTTGCCGACGCCCGCGATCACCGCCTGGTCCATGAGGAGCTGCCCGATCGTCATCCGGGAGCGCCCGGCCTTGGCGACGAAGCGGTCGGCGTCGTGCCCGGGCTCCCCGTCCCGGATCGGGTCCGGCCCGAGCCGCCCGGTGACGGCGTCCTTCTCGGCAGAGGTGAGGACCTCGCAGGCGGCGGGCCCGGTCAGATCGGCGACGGCGTGCCGCCCGAGCAGCCGCGCCCGCACCTGACCGCGCGGTGCGGGCGGCTCCCATCTGTCGTCGAGAACGACATGGTGGTCGGTGAGAACGCGCCCGTCGACCACCATGTCGTTCTCGGCCGAAGCGTCACGCGGCACGGCTGCAGCGACCGGATCAGTGGCCGGATCAGTGGCGGCCGGATCAGTGCCCGGCGACGGCACCGTGGCGGATTGCACGACGGATGCGGACGGCACGGCGACAGCGGACGGCACGACGGGAGCAGGCGATTCCGCGGAAGCAGACGGCACGGCGGCAGCAGACGACGCTGCCACAGCGGGCGACGCGGCGGCTGGAATCGTCTCGCGTTCGCCGATGCGCTTGCGCGGCGCGCCGATCGCGTGCGCGACCTCCGGTGCCCCCGGCGCGCCCGCGAACGTCCACGCGCCGTAGAGCCCGAGGTGCGTCCGGAGCCAGAGCACCTCGGCGTGGTCGGCACCAGGCAGGTCAGCGGAGCTGTCCCGTCCCGGCAGAGCGGCCGCGCCCGGCCCGGCGTCGTCCGGTTGCCCAAGGTACTCACCTCGCCGACGCACTCCGGCTGTTCCGCCGGCGTCGGGCACGAAGCCGCAGAAGAGCTGTTTGCCCCAAGCCTCCACGGACACGAGACGGCGGCCGTCGAGCAGGGCGGCGCCGTCGGCGAAACGTCCCTGCGGGCTGGTCACCCGCAGCCGCTCGCCGCCGAACAGTTCCCGCAGGGCCCGCGCGAGGCGGTGGATGGTGTGACCTTCGGGCAAGTCAGCGGGACTTCTCGTAGGTGGCGAGCTGGTCGATGCGGCGCTGGTGGCGCTCGTCGCCGCTGAACCGCTCGGCGACGAACGCGTCGACGATCGCCGTCGCCTCCTCGGCGGTGTGCATCCGGCCACCCACGGCGACGACGTTCGCGTCGTTGTGCTGGCGGCCGAGCCGCGCCGTCTCGACCGACCAGGCGAGAGCGGCGCGCACCCCGTTGACCTTGTTCGCGGCGATCTGCTCGCCGTTCCCGGACCCGCCGATCACGACGCCGAGCGAACCCGGCTCCGCGACCACGGCCTCGCCAGCGGCGAGGCAGAAGGACGGGTAGTCGTCGAGCGGGTCGAACTCGTGGGCGCCGTGGTCGGTGACGTCGTGGCCGGCGTCGGTCAGGTGCTGCACCAGGTGAGCCTTGAGCTCGAACCCGGCGTGGTCAGCGGCAATGTGCAGGTGCATGGGCCCCATCTTCCATCACGGCCGTACGCGTTCTCCACCGCGGCCCGCACGATGGACGACGGCGGTCGGTACGTCCGGGACGGCGGGCCCGGTGACCCCCGCCAGGCTGTCCACAGGCGTGGCGGAGCGGCGTCGGACACCCCGCGTACGCTGGCGCCATGACGACCGAAGCCACCCCCTTGAGGTCGGGAATCGACCTCGACGCCCTCGACCCCGGTGTCCGTCCGCAGGACGACTTGTACCGCCACGTGAACGGCCGCTGGATCGACGCCCACGAGATGCCCGCGGACCGCGCGATGGACGGCGCGTTCCGCGCCCTGCACGACCAGGCGGAGGAGCACGTCCGCGAGATCATCACGGACGCTCCCGCCGGATCCCCGATCGGCGACCTGTTCGCGAGCTTCATGGACACCGAGCGCATCGAGGCGCTCGGCACCACCCCGCTCGCCGGCGATCTCGCGCTGATCCGCGACGCCGCGAACCTCGACGACCTCACGCGTGTCCTGGGCAGCCTGCAGCGCACCGGCGGCGCGGGCGCCGTCAAGTTCTGGGTGGACAACGACGCCAAGGACACGGAGCGCTACGTCGCCTACCTGGTGCAGGCGGGGATCGGGCTGCCGGACGAGTCGTACTACCACGACGACCAGTACGCGCCCATCCGCAGGAAGTACGAGCCGCACGTGGCGCGCATGCTCGAGTTCGCGGACGTCTCCGCCACGTGGGGCATCAGCGCCGACGACGCCGCCGCGCGCGTCGTCGAGCTCGAGTCCCGTCTCGCGGAGCACCACTGGGACGTGGTGAAGCGGCGCGACGCCACGCTCACCTACAACCCGATGACCCTCGCCGAGCTGGCCGAGAGCGCGCCCGGCTTCGGCTGGCGGCGGTGGGTCGAGGCGCTCGGCGCGCCGCTGGGGGCGCTCGACCAGCTCGTGGTGCGCGAGCCCAGCTTCTCGGTGGGGTTCGCCGCTCTCTGGCACGACGTCTCCCTGCTGGACTGGCAGCTGTGGATGACCTACCACCTGGTCACGGCCCGTGCGCCCTACCTGACCGACGAGATCGTCGAGGCGAACTTCGACTTCTACGGCCGCACGCTCACGGGCGCGCAGGAGGTGCGCGAGCGGTGGAAGCGTGGCGTGTCGCTGGTCGAGGGCGCACTCGGGGAGGTCGTCGGCGCCGAGTACGTGGCGCGGCACTTCCCGCCGGATCACAAGGAGAAGATGGACCAGCTGGTGGAGGCCCTGGTGGCGGCCTACCGGGAGTCCATCGGGAACCTCGACTGGATGACCCCCGAGACGAGGGCGAAGGCCCTGGTCAAGCTGGAGAAGTTCACCCCCAAGGTGGGCTACCCCACCAAGTGGCGGGACTACGCGGGGCTCGTGGTGGATCCCGCGGACCTGGTGGGGAACGTGTGCCGCTCCAACGCGTTCGACCAGGACCACGAGCTCGGCAAGATCGGCAAGCCGCTGGACCGCGAGGAGTGGTTCATGACGCCGCAGACGGTCAACGCCTACTACAACCCGGGCATGAACGAGATCGTGTTCCCGGCCGCGATCCTGCAGCCGCCGTTCTTCGACCCGTCGGCCGACGACGCCGTGAACTTCGGCGGGATCGGCGGCGTCATCGGGCACGAGATCGGCCACGGCTTCGACGACCAGGGCTCCAAGTACGACGGCGACGGCCGCCTCGAGAACTGGTGGTCGGACGCGGACCGCGACGAGTTCGAGAAGCGCACCAGCGCCCTGATCGCGCAGTACGACGCGTACCGTCCCGCGCAGCTCGACACCGAGGAGCACGCGGGCGTGCACGTCAACGGCTCGCTGACCATCGGTGAGAACATCGGCGACCTGGGTGGCCTGTCGATCGCGATCAAGGCGTACCGCATCGCGCTCGGCAAGCCGCTGTCCGAGGCGCCGGTGGTCGACGGCCTCACCGCCCTGGAGCGGATCTTCCTCGGCTGGGCGCAGGTGTGGCAGTCCACGGGCCGCGACGAGGAGGTCGTGCGGCGCATCGCCGTCGACCCGCACTCCCCCAACGAGTTCCGCTGCAACGGCGTGCTGCGCAACGTGGACGAGTTCCACGAGACCTACGCCACCGCCCCGGGCGACGGTCTCTACCTTCCCCCCGAGGAGCGCGTCCAGATCTGGTGACCGTGGACGGGACGCGGCGGCCGGAGCGGCCGGCTCTTCCAGGAGCTGACCGCCACGGCCGCCGTTTCGCGCCTCGCTATTGACTCGCGTTCATCAGGGCCGGGCACCCACTTATCCGGCCCCGAAAGGTCTTTCGGGCCCTACTGAACGCTTCTCAGCAGCCGGAAGCGGCCGGCCGCTACGGGCGCGGCGGGCGTTCGCCCGTTCCCCTCGGGATGAGGTGCGTCTCCAGGGTGACCGTGCGCGGGGGCGCGGTCGGGTCGTGCCGGGTCGTCACCAGTTCCGCGGCCCGACGGCCCATCTCCACCGCGTCGTAGGAGACCACGGTCACGCCCAGCACGTCCGCCAGGTCGAAGTCGTCGAAGCCGACCAGCGCGACGTCCTCGCCTCCGGGCGCATCGCCGAGCGCGCGCAGCGCCCCCGCGGTGACGCGGTTGTTCTCGGCGAGCACCGCCGTCGGCGGCTCGGGCCCGTCCAGCAGCCCGGCGACGAGGCACCGCGCCTCACGCGCGTCGTGCGCGCCGGACCGCACCCAGCCCTCCGCGCCCGGATTGCCCAGCTCCGCCATGATCTCGACGAAGGCCGCACGTCGCTCGCGGAACGTCCACACCCCCGGGTTGTCGCCCACGAACGCGATCCTCCGGTGCCCGTGGCCGCTCAGGTGGCGCACCGCCGCGCGGATGCCGCCCCGGTTGTCGATGACCACCGTGTCCGCCTCCAGCCCCGAGGCCGGCCGGTCCACGAACACCACGGGCGTACCGGCGGCAAGCTCGACGGCCAGCCGGGCGTGGTCTCCCGTGGTCGGCGTGACCACGAGCCCGCCGACGCGGCGTTCGAGCAGTTCCTCGGTGAGCAGGCGCTCACGCTCCGGGTCCTCCTCGCACGACGTCGTGATCAGGTGCATGTCGTTGTCCCGCGCCACCCGCTCGATCCCGCTGGCGAGCGCCGAGTAGAACTGGTTCGCGAGGTCCCCGGAGATGAAACCGAGCAGCCGCGACGCCCCGCCCCGCGCGAGGTCCGCCGCCACCGCGTTGCGCCGGAACCCGAGCGCCGACACGGCCGCGCGCACCCGCTCCCGCGTCGCCTCCGCGACGTTCGGCTCGCCGTTCAGCACGCGCGAGGCCGTCTTCAGGCTCACCCCCGCGCGCTCGGCCACGCCCGCGAGCGTCGGCCGGCGGGTTCCCTGCACCGGCATCATCAAGCCTCCTGACGCCGGCGCCGCACCAGCATGTCCACGATGATCGCACCGAGCAGCACCGCGCCGGTCACCATGAAACGCGTAGCCTGGTCGAGATCGAGCAGCGTGAGCCCGTTCGCGACGGACTGGATCACCAGTACTCCGAGCAGCGCCGACCAGGCGCTGCCCCGCCCGCCGAAGAGGCTCGTCCCCCCGATCACGGCGGCGGCGATCGCCGTGAGGTAGGTATCGGCTCCGCCGGTGCCCTGGTTCGCGGCTCCCAGCCGCCCCGCCGCCAGGATGCCGCCCAGCGCGGCGAGCGTCGAGCACGCCACGAAGCACGAGACCACGGTCCGGCGCACTGCGATGCCCGAGAGCAGCGCCGCCCGCCGGTCGCTGCCCACGGCGCGCACCGAGCGGCCCCATCGCGTGCGCCGCAGCGCCACATCCGCGACGATCACCAGCACCACGAACAGCACCACCGAGTAGCCCACGCCCCGGGCCGTGGAGAGGTAGCCGACCGCCGCCGCCAGCACCACCGCCAAGGCCCCCGTCCGCAGCGCGACCTGCGACCACGGCACGCAGGACAGGTCCGCCCGACGACGGCGCTCGCGCAGCCGGACCTGCATGCCCAGGTAGGACAGCACCCACACGGCCACGAGTGCCCAGGCCAGGCGGGGGTCGAGGAAACCCTGCTGGATCGCGCGCACGAACCACGACTCGAACGGCAGGTTGATCGACCCGAGCGGGCCGAGCACCCGGAGCTGCACGCCGGCGAAGAAAAGTAGCCCGGCCAGCGTGATCACGAAGCTCGGCAGCCCGAGCCGGGTCGACAGCACGCCGTAGACCAGCCCGACGGCCATGCCGCAGGCGAGCGCCACGAGCACGCCGAGACCGAACGGCCAGCCCGCGGTCACGGTGCCGACCGCGACGATCGCGGCGGCCAGGCCGCTCACCGAACCGACCGAGAGGTCGATCTGCCCGACCAGGAGCACCAGCACGACGCCGAGCGCGATCACCCCGACGGGCACGCTCTGCAGCGTGAGGTTGACCAGGTTCTCCGCCGAGAGGAAGTCCGGCTCGATCGCCGCGAGCACCACCCACACGAACGCCAGGCCGACGACGATCAGCGCCACGCCGTGCTCGCCGTGGAACCACTGCCGCAGCGCGGCTCCCCACCCGACCCGGGCCGGTTCCGGCGCCGGATCGACCGCGGCGAGAGTCCGCCCGCCCCCGCGCATCCCGTCTCTGTTCATCGGGTCAGCACGCTCCCGCGCGTCTCATCGGCTTCCATCAGGTCAGCACGCTCCCGCGCGTCTTGTCGTCTGCCATCATCGACCACCCGGCCTCGGGCGCACCGCGCCCGTCATCGCCGCGAGCAGGTCCTCGTACGAGGTCTCCCCCGTGTACGTTCCGTGCACCCGGCCGAGCCGCAGCACCAGGATCCGGTCGGCGACGGCCTGCAGGTCGCCCGCCTGATGGCTGATGAGCACGACGGCGTGGCCCCGCGCCCGCAGCCGCGTGATCAGGTTGAGCACCTCGGCCGTCTGCCGCACGCCGAGCGACGCCGTCGGCTCGTCCAGGACGACGACGCGCGGCGACCCGAGCAGGGCCCGCGCCACGGCGATCACCTGCCGCTGGCCGCCGGACAGCGTCCGGACCGGGTCGCGCACCGAGGGCACGCTCGCGGCGAGCTGGTCGAGCACCTGCCACGCACGGCGCTCCATCTCCACCTCGTCGAGGAACCCGCCGCTGGCCACCTCGTGCCCGAGGAAGAGGTTCTCGACCACGTCGAGGTCGTTCACCAGCGCCAGTTCCTGGAACACGGTCGCGATCCCCAGCGCGCGGGCCGCGGCCGGCGAGTCCAGCACCACGGGTTCGCCGTCGACCAGCACCTGCCCGGAGTCGGGGCGGTGGGCACCGGCGAGCACGCCCGCGAGCGTCGACTTGCCGGCGCCGTTGTCGCCCACCACGGCGAGCACCTCGTGCTCGTGGATGTCCACGTCCACGTCCACGAGCGCTCGCACGCCCCCGAACCGCTTGCTCACTCCGCGCAGCGACACCACCGGGGCTCCCGAAGCGCGCGAGAGCGTGGCGCCTGGTTCGGTGGACTCTCTCATCCTCACTCCTCCTGGGTCCCGCCGACGAGCCCGCGCGCCTCGCAGGCGGCCCGGTACGACGGGGTGCAGATCTGCTCGGCCGTGTAGACCCGCCCGTCGACGATGACGTGCTCGATGTCGTCCGCCCCGACCGCGCGCGGCGCGAGCAGCAGCGTGGGCACGCCCTCGGTGACGGCCGTGGTGCGCGGGTCCTCCCCGCGCAGCACCCGCACGGCGAGCTCGGCGGCCGTGGCCGCCTGCTGGTCGGTGGCCTTGTAGATCGTCATGTACTGGTCTCCCGCGACGACGCGCTGGACCGCCGCCAGCTCGCCGTCCTGGCCGGTGGTCGGCGGGACCGGGTCGAGCCCGGCCGCCTTCGCGGCGGCCACGGCACCGCCCGCGACGCCGTCGCTCGCCGCCAGGATGCCGTCGACCTGCCCCCGGTACCGGGTGAGCATCGCCTCGACCCACTCGGTGGCCTTGTCGGGGCTCCAGTCCGGTGTGTGGTATTCGGCGAGGATCTCGACATCGGCGGGGTCCAGCGCGCGGTGCGCGCCGTCGGCGATCGCGCGGGAGTTCGGGTCGGTGATCGCGCCCTGGACGAGCAGGACGCCCGGCACGTCGTCGGACCCGGCGGCAGTCCTGGCCTCGAGGGCGGTGAGGCCGGGATCGACGTCGGGGTCGAGCGCACCGACCAGCGACGATCCCATGAGGTAGCCGAGGAACTCGTAGTCGTACGACACGTAGTAGTCCGCGCCCTCGACGAAGCGGTCGTACGCGATCACCTTCGCGCCGAGCCGGTGCGCCTCCTCGACGATCCCGACGGCCGCCACCGCGTCGACGGCGCCGAGCACGAGCACGTCCGCACCGCGGACGAGCATCGACTCGGCCTGTTCCTGCTGGCTGGCGACGTCCTGTCCGGCGTTCGCGTAGAGCACGTCGCAGCTCGGGCACCGGCTCTCGACGACGCGCGCGAACGTGGGCCGGTCGGAGGCCTCGTAGCGCGCCGTCTGCGCCTCCGGCAGCAGGAGCCCGACGGTGCCCTCCGCCTCCTCCGTGGCCCCTCCCGGGGCGGCGCAGGCGGACACTGCCGCGGCGACCGCGGCCGCGATCACGGAGGCGGCCAGGGCCGCCCGTCGCCGCCGGACTCGTGGCACGTCGTTCCCTCCCGCTGGTCGCGCGATCATGATCCCACCACGCCCAGGGCACCGGCGGACCTCGCCGAGTCGAGCGCGACCGCCAGGGCGCCGCGCACGCCCGCCGACTCGCCGAGCTCGGAGGGTACGACGTCGACCGGCCCGCGGGAGGTCGCGACCACCCGCTGGCCGAGCGTGGTCCGGAGCGGGCCGAGCAGGAGGTCGCCGACCTCCACGAGCTGTCCGCCGATGACGACGACCGCCGGGTCGACGATGTTGCACAGGTTCGCCAGCGCCACGCCCAGGTGCCGTCCGGCGTCGTACACCACGCGGCGGCAGCCCGGGTCGCCGTTCGCCGCGCGCGTGACCAGGTCGGCGAGCGTGAGGTGGCCGGCCCCCGGGGGCAGCATGGCCAGCAGGCTCGGCGCCCCGACCAGCATCTCCAGGCAGCCCCGGTTGCCGCAGCGGCAGACGGGGCCGTTCTCGTCGACCGACACGTGCCCGATCTCGCCCGCGACACCGGCCCGGCCCCGCACGGCGTGCCCGCCGATGACCAGGCCCGCGCCCACGCCGTGGGAGACGCGCACGTACGCGACGGAGTCGAGGCCCTGGCCGGCCCCGAACCGGTACTCGGCGATCGCGGCGAGCGTGGCGTCGTTGTCGACGGTGACCGGTATGCCCAGTTCGGCCCGGAAGAGGGACCCGACGTCGACGCCGTCCCAGCCGCGCATCATGCCCAGCGTGACCACCTCGCCGCTGGACGGGTCGACCGGGATGGGCACGCCGACGCCGACGGCGAGCAGTTCGTCGGGAGAGGCACCGACGGACTCGATCATCTCGGTGACCAGCAGCGCGGCACGTCGTATCCCGACGTCGGCGCGGTGGTCGGCGGCGAGCGGCATGCGCTGCTCGGCGAGGACGCGCATGGAGGCGTCCGCCAGTGCGACGTCCAGTGACCGCTCGCCGAACCGGACTCCGGCGACGAGGCCGAGGTTGCGCGCGAGCGTGACCTGCAGGGCGCGGCGGCCGTTGCGGACGGACTGGGCGGTGGCGAGGACGCCGGCCGCCGACAGCTCCTTGACGATGTTGGAGATCGTGGCCGGGGACAGGCCGGTGACGCCGGCCAGCTCGATCTGCGTGAGCGACCCACGCTGCTGGACGGCGCTCACGATCCGGGCTCGGTTGGCCTCCCGGAGGGAGGTCTGCGAACCCGGGGTCACCCGATCCGCGCGCACAGCCACACCATAAACCGCGGAGTGGCCCCTATCTGCGATATTGCGGGGTTCCTGGCCTGTCGACGCGTTGCATACACGCCATGAACAGAGTCTCACCAGCGAGGCGATCTTGCGTTCACTTCTTGACATCAAGGCCGGATCCTCGTTTGATAGGGCGCGGTTCTCGGGCGCCTCAGACGTCCGACCGTCTCCGGGCGGACCGCTGTCCTCCCCCGGGACCGCGGCACCGTGGAGGCGGGTTCGATCCAACGACCAACGAAGGTTTGAGGGACACGAGATGCGAATCAACAAGAAGTCCGCCGGTGTGGTGGCTTCGGCCGCCGTGCTGGGCATGACGCTCGCCGCGTGCGGTAGCGGCAGCGGCTCCGGCGACGCCGATGCGGAGGGTGGTGCCGATCAGGTGGAGGTGTTCACCTGGTGGGCGGCAGGTTCGGAGAAGGCAGGTCTGGATGCGCTGGTGGGCGTGTTCGACGAGCAGCACCCGGACACCGAGTTCATCAACGGTGCGGTGGCCGGCGGCGCGGGGTCGGCGGCCAAGGACCTGCTGCAGACGCGTCTGCAGGCCCAGGACCCGCCGGACACGTTCCAGGCCCACGCCGGTGCGGAACTGCAGGACTACATCGACGCCGCCCAGATCGAGGACGTGTCCGGGCTGTACGACGAGTTCGGGCTCACCGATGCCTTCCCGGCCGACCTGGTCGAGCGGATCTCCACCGAGGACGGGGCGATCTACTCCATCCCGTCCAACATCCACCGCGCGAACGTCATGTGGGCCAACCCTGCGGTGCTGGAGGACGCAGGGCTGGACCCGAGCGCGGAGTACGCGGACCTGGACGCGTTCATCGCGGATCTCGAGGAACTCGACGAGGCCGACGTGACGCCGATCTCGGTGGCCACCACGTGGACGCAGGTGCACCTCCTGGAGACGGTGCTCCTGGCGGGCCTCGGCCCGGAGACCTACTCAGGTCTGTGGGACGGTTCCACGGACTGGGAGTCCGCCGAGGTGACGGGCGCGCTGGAGGACTTCGAGACGATCATGTCGTTCACGAACTCCGACCGGGACGGCCTGGACTGGCCGGAGGCCACCCAGCAGGTCATCGACGGTCAGGCCGCGTTCAACATCATGGGTGACTGGGCCGTGGCCGCGTTCGAGGAGCAGCAGAAGGAACTGGGCACCGACTTCGTCGCCGTGCCCTCCCCGGGCACCGACGGCGTGTTCGACTTCCTGGCCGACTCCTTCACGCTGCCCGTGGGCGCCCCGCACCCCGAGGGCACCGAGGCGTGGCTGGAGACGATCGGCTCCCTGGAGGGCCAGACCGCGTTCAACGCCGCCAAGGGCTCCATCCCGGCCCGCACCGACGCCGACCCGGCGGACTTCTCCGAGTACCAGCAGACGGCGATCGAGTCGTTCGCGAACGACACCATCGTGTCCTCCCTGGCGCACGGCGCCGCGACCCCGGTCGCGACCCTGAACGCGATCAGCGACGCGACGAGCAAGTTCACCACCGGCGCTTCCGACCTGGACGCCTTCCAGAGCGAGCTCGCCGCGGCCACCGCCGGCTGACACGACCGACCCAGCACGACCCGCAAGCCCGCCGAGCAGGATCACGGCGGCGTAGGACCTCCGGGCGGCGTCCCCCCACGGCGCCCGGAGGTCCTACCCGGCCGCGGCCCTCCCCGGCGGGCTTCGTGCGGGTACATCGACCCTCGAGGAAACCCATGTCCAAGACCTTGCGACGAGTAGGGCCTCCCCTTCTGCTGCTCGCTCCTTCCCTGCTGCTTCTGGGGGTGTTCGTCTACGGGCTGATCGCGGCGAACTTCCAGATGTCGTTCACCGACAACCACACCGCGGCCCAGGCCACCGGGCAGGCTCCGACCGCCGTGGTCTGGTTCGACAACTACGTCGACCTGCTCGCGTCCGAGGAGTTCCAGCACTCGCTGAGCAACCTGCTCCTGTTCACGGCCGTGTTCCTGGCCGGGACCATGATCATGGGCTTCGGCTGGGCCTGGCTCCTGGACAAGCCCATCAAGGGCGAGGGCGTGTTCCGATCGGTGTACCTGTTCCCGATGGCCGTGTCCTTCGTGGCCTCCGGCGTGGTCTGGCGCTGGCTGCTCAACTCCAACCAGGACGAACAGGCCTCCGGCCTCAACCGCCTTTTCCAGATCGTCGGCCTGGACTTCCTGCAGAACAACTGGTGGAACAACGTCACCGTCGGCATCATCGCCATCGCGATCCCGGCCATCTGGCAGTTGTCGGGCTACGTCATGGCGCTCTTCCTGGCCGGCTTCCGCGGCATCCCCGAGGAACTCCGCGAGGCCGCACGCATGGACGGCGCCAGCGAATGGAAGCTCTACCGGCACGTGCTGTTCCCCCAGCTGTCCCCGGTGGCGCTGTCCGCCCTCATCATCATCGGCCACATGTCTCTCAAGGCGTTCGACCTGATCATGTCCATCTCCAAGCCCGCCAACTACCAGACCAAGGTCCCCGCCGTGGACATGTTCGTGTTCAAGTCCAGCTTCGACTACGCCAGCTCGGCCGCCGTCGGCGCCATCCTCCTGATCATCGTCGCCGCCGTCATCGTTCCCTACCTCATCCACACCCACCGGGAGGAGAAGCGATGAGCGACGTCACCGCCGCCCCCGCCGCCCCGGGGCCGACCGGAACGCCCGTTCCCCCGGCCCGCGCCGGCGCGGGCACCCTCCCGTCCGGCCAGGAGATCCGTCAGCCGCGCAGCCGCTACTCGGCCGGCCGCACGGCCCGCTACGCGCTGCTGCTGTTCTTCCTGCTGGTGGTGCTGATCCCGGTGTACGTGCTGTTCGTCACCAGCTTCAAGGGCGCCGGCGACGCCGCGCCCGACCGCGCGTGGGCGCTGCCGACCCTGTGGACCCTGGAGAACTGGCACGCCGCGTGGACCACCCTCGCGCCCGCCATCGGGCGCTCCCTGCAGATGGTGATCCCCTCGACGATCATCTCCGCGTTCCTCGGCTCGCTGAACGGCTTCGTGCTGGCCCGCTGGCGCTTCCGGGGTGCCGACATCGTGTTCACCCTCATCCTGTTCGGGATGTTCATCCCCTACCAGGCCGTGATGATCCCGCTGAACCAGCTCGTCCTGGGTATAGGGGTCCCCAACGGCATCCCCACGCTGATCCTGCTGCACGTGATCTACGGCATCCCGATCACGACGCTGATCTTCCGGAACTACTACATGACGGTGCCGCACTCACTGATCGAGGCCGCCCGGGTGGACGGTGCGGGCATGCTCCGGACCTACTGGAACGTGCTGCTGCCGATCTCCGTCCCGAGCTTCGTGGTGGTGCTCATCTGGCAGTTCACCAACGCGTGGAACGACTTCCTGTTCGCCGTCTTCTTCTCGTCGAGCGGCAACGGCCCGGTGACGGTGGCGCTGAACAACCTCGCCAACGGTGCCCTGCTGCAGAACTACGGCGTCTCCATGGCCGGTGCCCTGCTGGCGTCGCTGCCGACGCTGCTGGTCTACATCATCCTCGGCAAGTACTTCGTCGGCGGCCTCATGTCCGGCTCCGTCAAGGGCTGACGACGGGGGCGGGCGGGGAGAACCCCGCCCGCCCCCCGCCCCCTCGCCGCGGCGGCAGCCGGACTACGCGCCGGCCGATGCGGCGAGGGCCGCCTGGAACTCGGTCAGGTCGGCGGATCCGGAGTTGAACGCCCTGACCGCTTCCGTGATCGCGCCGAGCTCCGCGATCGGGACCGCGGCGCCGTGCGTCACGGACGACACGATCGTGTCCTTGCCGAACGACTCGATCGCGGTCTGCTGATACTCGGTGAACTGCCCGGTGTCGACGTCCGTGCGGGCGGGGATCGAGCCCTTGATCTTGTTGAACGCGACCTGCCCCTCCTTCGAGCTGACCGTCTGCAGCCAGGCCTTCGCGCTGTCCTCGTCGAGGATGCGGGCCGACATCGTGAACGAGTCGGCGAGGAAGTCGAACGTCCCCGAGGTTCCCGGGGCAGGGACCACCCGGTAGTCCTGCCCGTACTTCCTGTCGTCGGTCTCGTAGGCGGCCAGGGCCCAGTCCCCCATGATGTTGAACGCGGACTCCCCGTCGATCACCATCGCGCTCGCCCCGTCCCACTCCAGCTCGTCGCGGTCGGGATTGGTGTAGCTCATGAGGGTCTCGTAGTGCTGGAGCGCGGTGGTGACCCGCGGGTCGTTCCAGTCGGTGCCGTCGTTCCAGAGGCCGTTGTACGCCTCGGGGCCGAGGTCGGCCAGCAGGGTGGTCTCCAGCAGGTGCACCTGGGGCCAGGTGGTCCCGACCGACAGCGGCGCGTCGATCCCGGCGCCCTTGAGCTTCTCGAGGTCCGCGATGAAGGCGTCGACGCTGCCGTACTCGCCCGACGGATCGATGCCGTTCTGCTCGAGCACGACCGGGTTGGCCCAGAGCAGGTTGGCCCGGTGGATGTTCGACGGGATCGAGTAGATCTTGCCGTCGTCGGTGGACAGCCGGTCGATGAGGTCCTGCGGGAACGCCTCCGTGAGGCCGAACTCCGTGTAGAGGTCCGACACGTCCTGGATGTAGTCGTCCTTGATGTAGTCCTGCAGTTCCGCGCCCGCGTGCGCGACGAACACGTCCGGCGGGTCCTCCGTCTCGAGCCGCGACTGCAGGTGCTCCTTCGACGTCGCGCTGCCCCCGCCGCCCATGAGGCCGTCGTTGACGAACTCGATCCCGGGATGCTGCTCCCGGAACACTTCCACCAGCTTGTCCAGGCCCTGCTTCTCCACGCCCGCCGCCCACCACGTGTAGACGGCGACCTTCTCGTGCGTCCGGGCGGAGGGCTCGGCGCCTCCGGCTGTCCCGGCTGCGCACGCGGCCAGCACCAGGCTGATGGCGGCAGCCGACGCTGCTACCGCGGTTGTCTTACGCATCGCTCGCATTCGCGTTCTGAATCCCCTTCGACATCGGAGGGCGACACCATCGATCCACCTATGGATCCGACGGCGCGCGGAAACCCGCAGCACAACGGGTGGTGGTCCGCGAGCGAGCATAGCGAATCATCGTGATATCGCTAACATCCGACAGAATGCGACAAAGGATGACTTCAACCAAGCCATCTCGTGGTCCGGCGGTCAGGACTGGGAGATGCCCGCCCGGGCCACCGTGAAGCTCGAGCCCGTCGCGTCGTGGGTGCACGACATGCCCGTGGTCCGGCTGACGCACGTGAAGCCGTGCGCCTTCTGCTTCTTCTCGTACTGCAGGACCTGCAGGCCCGACGCCGCGACCGGCTTGTCCTCCTTCGCCACGCACGGGACGGAGAACTGCCCGGTCTTGTCGACCGCCACGATGTGGCCCTGGACGCCCTCGCACCCGTCGGGGGCCGGAGGAGTGGTGAGTTCGACGATGCCGCAGGTCGCGGCGTTGGCGGTGATGGTGCAGGTGATGTTGCCGGACGGCGCCGCGAAGACCTTCGCACCCGCCGCGTCCAGTTCGAGACCGGTCGCGTACCCCGGCTGCTCGGTCTCGGAGCCCTCGCCACCACCCGCGGACTCCGAGGCGTCCGCCCCCTGGGGGGACCCGACGGGGGTGGTGTCCTCGCCGCCGGAGGAGAAGAGCTGCACCGCGAACACGATCGCCGCGATCACGAGTACGACGTCCAGGGCGATGAAGGCGATCCAGCCCGGGCTGAGCTTGCGGCGCGGCGCGGGTGCCTGCTCGTACCCCTGGTAGCCCTGCGGCTGCGGCGCATAGCCCTGCGGCTGGGCGTACCCCTGCGGAGCGTAGCCCTGCTGCTGCGGGTAGCCCTGCTGGTCGTAGCCGGGCTGCGCGTACCCCTGCGGAGGGTAGCCCTGGGGGTACCCCTGCGGGGCATAGCCCTGCTGCGGGTAGCCCTGCTGGTCGTAGCCCGCCTGCGGGTACGCCTGCTGGGGTGCGTACCCGGGCTGCTGCACCGGGGGCGCCGGTGCGGGTGTCACCGCGTCGGAGAACTGCGACGTCGGCGAGATGGCCGGGGGCATCCGCGTGGTCGCCGAGACACGCTGCGGGCCGGGCGCCTGTGACGCCGGCGAGGCGGCGGCCGACGCCGGGTCGGCTCCACCGTTTCCTTCGTCGTCCCACCCCTCAGGCGGCGGCGGAGGGGGCACCGTTCCGGACATGCGGCTCCTTCTCTCGGACACGATCGACCTTGGATCATACGACGAAGCGAGGGTACCGCCGCGCACGGTCCACGGCGGAGACGTCCATGGCCCTCGGCTTCCGCGCCGGCCCGGGCGCCGATTCGAAGGCCTTCCCGGCCGGGCACGACGACAACGTCGTCACGGAGATCTGTAACGACGTCACCGTCATGCCCGGCGAAGGGGAGCCGGCACGAGGCCGGGACTCCCGGGCGAGCCGCGGCCCTATGCCGCGTCGGCCGACTGGGCGCGCAATGCGCGCTCGGTACCGGCCAGACCCTCCACCACGAGGCGGCGCAGCGCGGGTGCCGCGTCCTCGTGGCCCGTCAGCCACGCCGCGACGGCGTCGCGCAGCTCCGCCGAGGCGAGCGGGGCCGGGTAGAAGCCCTCGATGATCTCCTCGGCGATGTGGTACGACCGCTCCTCCCACACGCGCAGCACCGCGTCGAGGTACGGACCCACCACCGGAGCCAGCACGCTCGCGTCGTTGACGTGCACGAAGCCGAGGCCCGTGTTCCGGATGATCGCGTTCGGCGCCTCCGAGTCGGCCACCACCGACTCCAGCGCCGCCAGCTTGGACTCCGTGGTGGGGACCGTCGCGCGCGCCCGGGCCGCGGACTGGCGCCCGGTGGCGGTGTCGTCGTCGGCCAGCGTCGCCGCGATCTCCGCCTCACCCGCCGCACCGTTCAGCACGAGGCCCTCGAGCAGCTCCCAGCGCAGATCGGTGTCGATCTCCAGGCCGTCGAGCGTCCGCGAGCCGTCCAGCAGCCCCTTGAGCAGGGCCACGTGCTCCTGGGTCGAGGCCAGGTGCGCGAAAAACTTCACGAGCTGGAACTGCAGGTCGGAGCCCGCCGCGGCACCGCGCGCCAGGTCGGCCAGCCGGTCCCCCGCCCGCACCAGCGTCGCCGGGCGCGCACCCGGCGCCCCGTACTGCCGGATCGCCAGCACGAGCTGGTTCAGCGTGGTCCGCACCGTGGTCGACTCCGTCTCGGCCGCGATGTTGCCGAGCACCAGGTCCACGTACGCGCTCGCCGGCGTCTCCCCGTCACGCACCGCGTCCCACGCCGACCCCCACACGAGGGAGCGCGCCAGCGGATCGGTGATCTGCGAGAGGTACTTCACCGCGACCGCCAGGGACTCGTCGTCCAGCCGGATCTTCGCGTACGCCAGGTCGTCGTCGTTCAGCAGCACCAGTGCCGGGCGGTCCAGCTCGCACAGTTCCAGGACCTCGGTGCGCTCGCCGTCGACGTCGACCTCCACGCGGTGCACCCGCTCCAGCTTCCCGGCTGCTTCAATCGAGCCAGGCTCCACGCTCCCGCGCGTTCCGGGGACCAGTGAGTAGAACCCGATGCCGAGCCGGTGCGGCCGCAGCGTCGGCCACTCTGCCGGGGCGGTCTGCTCCACCGTGAACGACGTGATCCGCCCGTGCGAATCGGTCTCCACGTGCGGCCGGAGCGTGTTCACGCCCGCCGTCTCCAGCCACGTGCCCGACCACTCGGCCAGGTCGCGCCCGGACGTCGCCTCCAGCTCGGTCAGCAGGTCCGGCAGCTCCGTGTTGCCCCACGCGTGCTTGCCGAAGTAGGCGGACACACCCTCGACGAACGCCTCACGACCCACCCACGCCACGAGCTGCTTCAGCACCGACGCGCCCTTGGCGTACGTGATCCCGTCGAAGTTGACCTGCACGTCCTCCAGGTCACGGATCTCCGCCACGATCGGGTGCGTCGAGGGCAGCTGGTCCTGCCGGTACGCCCACGCCTTCTCCATCGCCGCGAACGTCGTCCACGCCGCGTCGTACTCCGTCGCCTCCGCCGTCGCCAGCGTCGAGATGTACTCCGCGAACGACTCGTTCAGCCACAGGTCGTTCCACCACTTCATGGTGACCAGGTCGCCGAACCACATGTGCGCCAGCTCGTGGAGGATCGTCACGACGCGACGCTCCCGGACGGCGTCGGTCACCTTCGACCGGAACACGTACGACTCGGTGAACGTGACGCAGCCCGCGTTCTCCATCGCGCCCATGTTGTACTCGGGCACGAACAGCTGGTCGTACTTGGTGAACGGGTAGGGGACGCCGAAGAGGTTCTCGTAGAACTCGAAGCCCTTGCGCGTCGTGGCGAAGATGTAGTCCGCGTCGAAGTGCTTGCTCAGCGACTTGCGGCAGAACGCGCCGAGGGCGATCTCCCGGCCGCTCACGGAGGTGAGCGAGCTCCGCTCCACCGCGTACGGGCCGGCGACGAGCGCCGTGATGTAGGACGAGATGCGCGGCGTGGGGGAGAACGTCCACGTCGCGGCCTCCACCGACGGGTCCGTGGCGTGCGTCGCGGCGGACGGCTCCGGCGTCGGCTCGTTCGACACGACCTCCCAGGAGGCGGGCGCCGTCACCGTGAACTGGTACGTGGCCTTGAGGTCCGGCTGCTCGAAGACCGCGAACACCCGGCGCGCGTCCGGGACCTCGAACTGCGTATACAGGTAGACCTCGCCGTCCACCGGGTCCACGAAGCGGTGCAGGCCCTCGCCGGTGTTCGTGTACGCACCGTCGGCGACGACGGTCAGCTCGTTCTCGGCGGCGAGTCCGTCCAGGGCGATCCGGGAGTCGGCGAACACGGTCGCCGGGTCCAGCTCACGCCCGTTCAGGACGACGGACCGCACCGTGGGCGCCACGAGATCGATGAACGTGGCGGCGCCGGGGGTCGCGGTGAAGCGGGCGGTCGTGGTGGACGCGAACGTCGTCGGTCCGGTCGTCAGGTCAAGGTCGATCACGTACGAGTCGACGGTGACGACATCGGCACGCTCGACGGCCTCGGCTCGCGTGAGGTTCTCTCCGGGCACGGGCCCTCCAGTCTGGTCGGGGCGCTGGGGCGCCCGGGTGTACAGCGATTTCCGGGGTCGATCATGCCACCAGTCGGACCGTACGCCGTCGTTGAATTCGCCGCGGGCCGATCGTTAGCGAATCGTTCAGCTTCGTGTACGACGGCGGACGGCCGGGCCGTTCCTGACGAGCCATGAGGTTGCTTGCGCTTGAGGCGGGCGAAGCGCAAGCAACCTCATGGCCCGTAAGGAACCACATGGGCCGGTGACCTGCGCGGCGTTGCCGGGCGTCCGGCGAACCCCGCCCGATGCGGGCACGGGTCCAGGGACTCCCGACGTCGAGTCCCTGAAGCTACGATGCAGGTGGGGACTGCGGAGGGGGCGACGGTGGTCGATCACAACTGGTCACAGCCCCGTCCGGATCTCGACCGGCGGCTCGACGGAGCACTCACCCACCGTCTGACCACGCTCATCGCGGCCGCCGGATACGGCAAGTCCACGGTGCTGTCGGCCTGGGTGCGCGCGGTCGGCGGAGCCGCCTACCGGATCGGTCCCGCCGACCGCGATCTCACGAAGTTCAGCGGCGCCGTGATCTCCGCCCTGCGCCTGCGCGCCCCCGCCCTGACGTCCGAGATCGTCACCGCCGTCGACGCCCCGCTCGGACCCGGCGCCGTCGCAGACGAGGCCACCCGGGCGAGCGCACTCGCCGGAGCCGTGTCCGAGGCGCTCCGCACGCACCTGACCGGCAGCCTCGTCCTCGTCCTGGACGGCCTCGAGGGAATTGCCGACTCCCCCGCGGCGAGCCGCTTCGTCGACACGCTGGTCCGCACCGCCCCGCCGCACCTGCACATCGTGATCGCCTCCCGCGACGCCCTGCCGTTCCCCATCGCGCGGCTCCGCCAGGACCACGAGGTGCTCGAGTTCGACGCCACCGACCTGACGCTCAAGCCCCAGGAGACCGCCGAATGGCTGCGCCGCCGGATCGGCGACGCCGCCGCCGCCGTCGCACCCGCCCTGCACACCGCCACAGGTGGCTGGCCCGCCGCCACGCACGCCGCCGTGGACACCATGGCGCGCACCGACCCCGACGCCTGGACCGGCGTCGTGACGGGCGCGGCGGCGACCTCCGAAGCACTGGAGAGACTCGCCGGGCGAGCCTTCGACGACCTGCCCGCCGAAGCCAGGTTCCTGCTCCGGGCCGCGACCGTCGCCCCCATGATCACCGGCCAGCTCGCCACTGCCCTCGGCGTCGCGCCGGACACGCTGCCCGGCATCACGTCACGCGGACTGTTCATGGAATCCGGCGCCGACGGGTCCCAGCTCACGCCCGTCGGCCGCCGCGTACTCCACTCCCATGCGCCGCTCGACGAGCACGAGGCCCACGACGTGGCCGAGGTCGCGGCACGCTGGTATGTCGAGCACGGTGTGCCCCACCGCGCCACGCAGGCGGCGATCGCGGCACGCCACGACACCCTGATCGAGTCGCTGCTGACCGACCACGGCGAACTGCTCGTGGAACATCCCGACGACCTGCTCGCGGCGCTCGCCCGGATCGGGGCGGACGAGGACGGAATCGACCGATCCCGAGGCGAGGAGGACGGGGCCGGAGGCGGCGGCGCGCGGCCGGTGGACACCGAGCACCTCCGCCTCGCCGGGCTGGCGCACTTCAACCGCGGCGACTGGGACACCGCACGAGACCTGCTCGTCCGCGCGGGCGACACCGGCGCGCTCGACTCCGCGGTGGCCTACCGCCTCGGCGTCATCGAGCACCTCCGCGGGGAACTGCACCCAGCCCTCGACGCCTACCGTCGCGGCGCCGACCTCGGCCGCCCCGCCACCGACGCCGTCGCGTGCACCGCGATGGCCGCCGCGGTCCACTGGCTGCAGGGCGACCGCACCGAGTGCGCGGCACTCGCCGACGCAGCCAGGGAGCAGGCCACCCGGCTCGGCGACCATCGCGCCCTCGCCGCGGTGCACACCGTTCTCGCGATGCTGGCCGCCTACGACGGCGACGGGCGGGCGAACGACGCCCACTACCTCAAGGCGCTGGATCACGCAGCCCGAGCGGGAGACGTGGCGCAGCAGATCCGTATCCGCAGCAACCGGGCCTCCCACCGGCACACCGAGGGCGCGTTCGCCGAGGCGCTCGCGGAGCTGGAGATCGCGATCCGGCTGTGCGACCTCACCGGGTTCGCGCCGTGGGCGGCGCTGGTGCGCTCCAACCGGGCCGAGACACTGATCCGGCTCGGCCGCCTCGAGGAGGCCGCGGTCGAGGCCGGGGACGCGGTGGAGCGCTGGGAGTCCATGGGTTCCCGGCTGATGGGCTACGGCCTCACCCAGCAAGCACAGATCCACGTCCTGCGAGGGCATACGACGGCTGCGGCGGACGCGTTCCGGCGCGCGGTGGCCTTCGCGGAACGGGCCCGCGACGCGCAGGCCCGCAGCACGGCGCTGTCCGGCCTGGCCGAACTGCTCGTGCTCGACGAGCCGGATGTCGCGGCCGAGCTGGCCGAGCAGGCGGCCGCCCACCACGTGGGGACGGTCGTGGTCCCCGCCTGGCTGGCGGGAGCCCGTGCGGCGATCGCCGGCGGCCGACCCGACGACGCGCGGCGGCTGCTGGACGACGCCGGGACGGAGGCGACGCGCCGCAACGAGCGCGCAAGCCTGGCCCGGGTGACGGAACTGCGGGCGGAGCTCGACGGGGACCTGGGCATGGCAGATCAGGCCGTGCAGCGGTGGCGGGCGATCGGCGACCCCGTCGGCCTGGCCAGGGCGGAGCTGTTGCGCGCCGCACTGAGCCCGGCGCGGCCCGGGGCGGAGGTCGCAGAGCGGGTCCGGTCCCGGATGCGGGCCATCGGCTGCCACGCCCTGGACCGGGAGATCGATGCGCTGGCGTCCCGCGCGTCGACGTCGGAGGAGCCGCGGATCCTCGTCCAGACCCTCGGCACGTTCCGTGTACTCCGCGACGGCGTCCCGATCCCGAACGCGGCCTGGCAGTCCCGCAAGGCGCGCGACCTGCTGAAGGTGCTGATCACCCGCCGGGGTCGCCCGATTCCCCGGGACCAGCTGGCGGAGATCCTCTGGCCCGACGCCGGAGCCGGCGACGCGGTGTCGCTGAAGCGGCTGAACGTCATGGTGTCGACCGTCAGGAGCGTGCTCGACCCCGAGCGTTCCTGGCCCGCCGACCACATCGTGGCGAGCACGTCGGGATCACTGCACGTGGAACTGGACCACGTGCACGTCGACGTCGTCGACTTCCTCGACCGGGTCGACGAGGCCACCGCCCTGGACCAGGCCGACCGGCGCGCGGAGGCGCTCGAACGCTGGCGCGGCGCCGAGGCCATCTATACGGGCGACTTCTGCGAGGAGGACGCGTACGCGGACTGGGCGACTACCCTGCGCGAGGAGGCCCGCCTGGCCTACGCGCAGGCCGCCGCGCGGATCGCGGACCAGGAGGCCGGCGCCGGCCACTACGAGCAGGCGGCCCGGTACTGGCTGCGGCTGCTCGAACGCGATCCGTACGACGAGCGCGCGCACCTGGCACTGATCCTGGCGCTCGATCAGGCGGGCCGGCGCGGCGACGCGCGCCGGCGGTACCAGGTGTACGCCGACCTGATGCGCGAGCTCGACATCGAGCCGTCGCCGCATCCGGTGTGATCGCGGGGCGGCCTGGGGCCGAAGCCTGCCGTGGTCCGGGTGACGCCGCCTGGTCGGACCTGGTCACACCGCACATGGGGTGACGAGAATCCCCTGGTACGGATTGTGGAGCCAGATCATACGGACAGCAGTCGTGCCCACGCGTCGGGCTGGGGTTCGGTGCGGGTGAGGTGGCGGGCGCGCAGGAGGTGGTCGGCGGCGCGTGCTTGTCGGTCGAAGTCGAATGCCTGGTCGGGGAAGTGCTTGGTGAACCAGTCCGCGACGGCTGTCCAGGAGTACAGGTCCCAGGTCCCGGACGAGATCGGGGGAGGGAACCCGCCAGGCCCGCTCCGGCCGTCGGCCAGCTGCCGAGCCGATTCCTCGGACCTTTCTGTGCGCACGGCGATCTCCTCGATCGCGACCGTGTCGTTCGTCTCCAGCCCGAGGACCAGGTAGCCGGCGGCCTCGATCTGCCAGACCACGGTGGCCACGGCGTCGGGGAGGACGTCGGCCTCGATGATGATGTTTGCCAGCGTGGGCGTGTTCGGTCCGCCTTCGAGCGTCGCGAGGTACGGCACCGCCTCGGCCAGTTCCCCGCCGGCTACTGGGTCCGGGTCGCGGTCGAGTACCAACGAGAACTCGAACTTCGTGGTCGTCACACGTGCTCCTTGTGCTTGTCGATCCATGCCTTGATCAGGCGGGCGCCGCCCTCGGGATTCCCCTGTCGTGTCGTTCATGGGTGCGTCCTTGCTGCGTGGCGGGGCATGTGCGGGAGAGAGTGGCGTCCGAGTGCGTCGGTCAGGCGTGACGCAGCGGTCGCGGGTTCGACGGCGGTCATGGCGGGGCCGTCGATGACGACGCAGGCTGCGCCGTGGGGCTTGAGCTCGTGACCGAGCTGTGCGCGTGCGGTCGCGAGGGTCGTGTCAGCGGGCACGATGACGAGCCGGGCCTCATGCAGGCGGGCGGCCTCGATGATCTGGCTGATCGTGAACCCGTCGCACTGGTCGGTGACGATCTGTGCCAACGCGTACCCTCGGCGCGCGCGTAGGCACTGACGGTGTTGCGCTGGGCGTCGAGAGCAGCGGGGCCAGGCGCGGAGACGTAGCCGATCGCGACCGAGCGAAGGGCCGGGCGGGTCAACGGGACCACAGGACCATGGCCCGCCACACCAGGACCACGCAGATGGCCGTGTACACGACCGTCCACACAGTCAGCTCTCTCACGACGTCCATCGACTTCTCCCTCTCACCGAGCTCACGGAGCCGTGAAGGTTCGCCGGGGGTCGTGTCGGTGGACCCTCTGGACGCGGACGTCATGGGCGTCAAACACGCGGACGAGCGGTTGAATGGCGCGGTCTAGATCGGTGGTGGCGCGGCAGGAGACGAGATCCATCTGTGCCATGCGGTATTCGGGCCAGGTCGACACAGTCATGTGTGATTCTGCGAGGACGAGCACGACGGTGACGCCATGGGGCACGAAGGGAACCGAGAGTTCGGCCAGGCTCCTTACGCCCAGGAGACGGGCGCTGTGTCGCATTGCGATCAGGATGGCGTCAGGCGGTGGGTTTGAGTCCGAGCAATCGAGGAGGTCGATGGCAGCGCAGGTCATCATGCGATCTCCCGGGCGAAGTCGGCGGGCATGAGTTTCGCAAGGTGGTCGACGGTGTAGGAGCGGTGCAGTCTGCGGGGGTCGGCTGCCCAGCGGGTGGCTTCCTGCCACAAGGCTTCAAGGCCGCCTTCGCCGTGGGCATCCAGGAGCAGGTCGAGGTCGAGGAAGGTCGGCGGCAGATTCGTGTACTCGGCGCCGTACTTGACGTAAAGGCTCTTGGAGAGTTTGCCGCCGGTGCGGTCCAGGACCATGGGTGTGAAGATGCTCACGGGCCAGTCGCTGACGGGCGTTCCGAGCAGGGCGAGCGCGGGGGCGATGACGTGTGCGAACCATGCGCCTCCCCAGTCCGGGCCGTCGATGCTGATGGAGCAGGCGTCGTAAAGGGCGCGTTCGGCGGACAGGAGGGCGACCTTCTGGACGGAGCGGACGGGGGTGTTGGCGTCGGACCAGCCGTCCGTGCCGTCGACGGTGATCGTCTCGCGGTAGGGGCCGTGGTCGGGGCAGACCGAGTCGAGCAGGACGGCGCCGTCGGCGGCCGTGACGGTGAGGTCGTGGGCGTCCTTGTCCATGAGACGGCACTGAGGGCAGCGGGGGCGGATGCGGATCCGGCCGTCGGCGGGCGCGAGAAGGGGCGCGAATTCCTGCTGTCTCCGGGCGATGGCATGTAGGCATGCTCGAACGGGGGCGAGTTCCTGGTAGGTGCTGTACGGGCGTTCCTGCCAGTCGGTGGACGACCGCTCCGAGGTCCAGGCGAGCAGGCGCCGGAAGCCCGAGGACCGCTCGGCTCCGTCGAGTTCGCCGGCGTCGATCAGGTCCTGGACATTGCGGGTGTAGCGGCGGCCGTTGACGGTGCGGTGCTCGGCCGGCGCGTTCTCCAGGGCGTCGAAGATGATGGTCGCGGGGAGCTCGAGGTCTTCGGCGAGGCGGGCGGCCAAGGCGAACACCGTCATGATCGTGGTGACCGTTCCCAGGTGGGGGCGGCCGTTGAGCTGTGCTGCCGTGGTGATGCGCAGCCGCGCCCGGCCGCGTGCGGCGGCGCGGGCGAGGTCAGTGTTGGCGCTGGTGAGGTGAGAGATGCCGGTGGGAGCGAAGTACAGGCTGGTGGGATCTGAGGTCGTCATGGCTGCCTCCTTGCGAGGTAGGTCCACACGAGAGGGAAGTCAGAGTCGGTGCTAGCCACGCAGCGCACTTGGAGGGTGTCGAGTCCGGCCCGGGCCAGGGCGCTCTGGTAGAGGTCGTGGGTGAGATGGACGCGGTCGGTGGCATCGGCGCTGACCCAGTTGGCTCCTGCGGCCCAGCCGTGGGTCGGCAGGCGGGCATGCAATCCGGCGAACGCATCAGTGAACTCGCCCGGAGTAGTGGTGAGACCGAGCAGGCCGAACTGGGTGACGAGCTGAGCCCCAAGGGCGTCACATGCGGGTGACAGGAGCGGAACGTCCGGGGCGAGGAGGTCGGCCCGCAGGGTGGTCTTCAGACTTCGGCATCGTTCGGCGAATGCCGTCGTTGTGGGCGGCGTGCCTCCGAGTGCGAGTGCGACTTGGTGAACTCCTCGTGGGCGTGCGGCGCGCGCGGTGGTCGCGAGCGTCGCGAGACGGTGTGCGTCGTTGTCGATCGCAGTGAGCTTCTGCGCTTCCAGGGCGCAGGCCCACAGGAGGCTCTCGGAGCCCGCGCCGAGGTCGGTCCACGTGGACACGGGCGGGATGTGGGTCAGCAGGTCGAGGACGTGCTCTGTACCCTGCCCGAAGCGGAAGGTGTCGGCGTAATAGGTGCGCCAGTATGTTTCGGCGTCCAGGACGGTGTCTGGCCGGGCGGTCATCTCGGGTCACCTGCGCGGGCCAGGAGTTCGGTGAATCCTTCGTGCGTCGCTGTGTCGGTCTGTTGCCACCCCGCGGTCCCGGCCGCGGCACGGAACTGATCCGGCGTCGGAAGCGTCAGCTCCACCTTGGCGGTGTGCTCGGGCCTACCGGAGCCGCGCGGGTTGCGCGTGTAGGCGAACTCGATCGCGACTCTGCCAGGCCGGTGGCGTTGTCTGCGGTAGCGGTGCACGGTCGAGAAGTCGGGCGCAGAGAGCACGCGGTCGTGGTGCCATTCCTCGTCGGCGAGACCCGGATCGTAGAAGGGCGTACCGACGGTCGTGGTGGTGAGGGCCTGGAGGACCAGTCGGCATCGCGCGGGCATCGCGGCGCGGATCAGGGCGAGGGCGGTGACGAGGTCGTCCTGGGCGGCAAGCTGGTTGATCGCGCCGTTGGGGACGACCACGACGTCGGCGGTGGCGATGGCTGGCAAGTGGTGCAGGAGGTGATGCCCGATAGCAAGTTCACCGACTCCGGAACGACGAGCGTGGCGCACGGCTTCGCCGAGCATGGGCGCGGATCCGTCGATCAGCCGGACGCGCACTCCAGCCTGGGCGTAAGCGGTGAGGAAGTGACCTGTGCCGCAGGGGAACTCCAGTACCTCCGCAGCGCCGTCCAGCGCGGCGGCGAGGAGTCGAGGCACGACGGGGCGGGTCTCGGCGCGGGCGAGTTCGACGCGGTCACGGTAGGAAGCCGTCACCCGGTTCTCCATGGTGTGGGCGGTGTCTTTCATGCGATCTGTCCCGTGAGGTAGAGCGCGGCATGGTCGCGCACGACGGGGTGGGTCAGCTCGCCACGGCGGGCGATGCGTGCGGTCGCGACATCGTCGTCGGCCCGCTGGTCGAGCACGTGTCGTGCCAGGCGCAGCAGATACGGGGTCGCGGCGTGGGCGTAGGCGTACGAGGCGGTGTGAGGCACCATCCGGGGCAGGGCGTCGTACTTGACGTGCAGGATGCCGTCCACGACGTGCGGCTCTTGCCCTGGCTCTTGAACTGGGCCTGCGGTGGGAAGATAGCCGGGGCCGTATCCACAGGTTGCGTCCACGATGACCGCTCCGGGTCGCATCGTGGACAGGTGGTCCCGGGTGATCATCGGCGCGGTGGTGTACGTGGAGATCAGGATCGCCCCGATGACCAGATCCGCATCCGTCAGCGCTTCGTGGAGCCGGTCGGGCGTGTTTGGGGCCACGACGGTTCCGGCCGGGGCCTTCCGTCGGTACGCGGTAGCGCTGGCGGCGTCGCGAGTGAGAACCGTGACGTGCGCACCGAGTGCAACTGCCGTGGACGTGGCGGCGTGCCCGACGTTTCCGTTGCCGATGACGACCACCCGAGCGCGCGGAGCACCAGCGACGGCGTCGATGAGCACGCCACGCCCACGCGGATGGCGCAGTGCCTGGGCGCCTGCGTGTACTGCCAGGGTTCCGGCGATCTGCCCGCCTGCCGCTGCGAGTGGAAAGCGCCCGTTCTCGCGCAGGAACTCGTAGCTGTAGGCGGTGATGCCGCTTCGGGTGAGGGTATCCAGCATGTCGGGATGGCCTTCGGCGTGGAAGATCGCGGCGACCGTCTGCTCCGGGTCGAGACGGTCCATGTCGTGTGGCGGCCCGCTCTTGTAGCGCAGGACCAGCGGAGCGCTCCAGATCGTGGCGGTGTCGGCGAATTTGACGCCGGCTGCGGCCAGGTCGCCGTCGTCCAATCCGATGCCGTCACCGATGCCGGATTCGGCGACCACTCGGTGACCGTCACCGGTCAGAAGGCGGGCCACGTGAGGTGTGAGAAGAGTGCGGCGTTCAGCCGCGCCGGTCTCGCGGGGAAACCCGATCGTTCGTGAGTGCACGGTGACCTCCAGCAGGTGCGTACGTGCTGAACAGGTTCGCCCTCGGGGCAGCCCAGCGACCAGATCATGCGCTGTCGAGCAGCTTGTTCACCGGCTGCTCATCTCTTGTCGAGCCGGGGTGAACAACGATGAGGAGATAACAGGCAAGGGGCTGCGCGCCGGAGATGTGGTGGTTACTGTGGCCGCACCCGTCTCGACTCTGTGAGGAGATCTCGTGGACCACCCGTCGCTGTTCGACGTCCCGGCCGAACCTGTCCCGGTGGTGATGTGCCTGGACGCCGAGTGGTACGACCTGATGTGGCGGGGGGAAAAGACCCACGAGTTCCGGCGGCGGTTCCTCACCGAGAAGCCAGTGCGGTGGTTCGTGTACCTGACCGCTCCCGAGAGCCAGCTGTGCGCGGTCATCGATCTGGATCCGGCGATCGAGGACACGCCCGAGCAGATCGCCCAGATCGCGGAACGGACCCGTCCGGGCAACGGCGCCACCGTTGAGCCTTACCTTGCCCGGGGGGACAGGACGGTCGGCTACGCGATGCCGATCCGGCGAGTCCGTGAGTACCACGGGTTCTCCGCGCGCGAACTGACCGAGTTGCTCGGTGAGTTCCACCCGCCCCAGGGATACCTCTTGGTCGACCGGCATCCTGCCTGGCGATCCATATGCGACAGGCTCATGGCCACCCCTGTGATCCGCGAGACGGCGATCGAACCCCTGCCCGTCGCGTGACCATCACCGCCACCGAGGATGTGATGCGTTGAGCCCTTCCCCTTCTCCTCACATCAGCCCGCTACGTCAGGCACGCCTCGATTCCGGCGCCACCTTGGAACAGGTCTGCGCCGATCTGGACCTGGCCTCCCCGACGGGATCAAGTGGCGTGACCCCGTCGATGCTTTCGGGCTGGGAGCTCGGACGCCACACCACCAGCCGCCGCTATCGCTTGCTACTGGCAGGCCACTATGGCCGGCCGGCACCGGAACTATTCGCCCATCAAGACCAGGCTGCGGAGGAAGAAACCCCGCTGCTCCTGACCGACCCGCGACGCCTGCGCGACGCGATGGTCGAGGTAGCCGAGAGCGCCCATGAATTCCTTGCCGTCGCGGGGTCCCGCTCCCGGGATGTTCCCTACCTGGAGACGATCGAGAAGTCCCTGACCAGACAACCCACGCTTGTGCACTACCGGCTGCTGTTCGGCCCGCCGCGCTCCGATGCCCTTCTGGCGCATTTGCGCCGTCTGTTGGAGACGCGTGATCCGCAGGACAGGTCACTCGGGATGAAGACCCTGCATATCGGCCTGGTCACCGATGACATTCCGGAACGCTTCTTCATCGCCTCCGAGCAGGCCGCCGTCGTTCCGCTACCCTCGCTGACCTCGGTGTACGGGTTCGATTCGGGAGTCGTGCTGGGACCCCAGATCGCCGGCCGTCTCCTTGACCACGCGCGCCAGGCATATGCAGCCTCCAGCCGCATCGAGACCACCACGGCGCTTCACGGCCTGACCCCGGCCGTCCGACAACGGCAGGACGGATCATGAGAACCACACCCACCACAGCACCCCTCGACCGCGCCAATGCCGACGTGGAGTCGGTCCTCGACCTCGCGCGCCATCTCGTGCGGATCCCCACCCGAGGCGGCATCGACCCCTACGACGACGCCGTGACCCTCCTGCGCGAGTGGATGACCGCGCGCGACCTGAACCCCGAGGTCCTGCGCAACGAGACCGGCGCACCCGTCGCGGTCACCAGCCGCGTCCAGGGCTCGCGTCCAGGACCGACCTGGGTCCTGGACGCCTGCCTGGACACCGCGCCGTTCGGCGACGTCGACGCCTGGACGCATCCGCCAACCAGCGGTGTGATCGAGGACGGCTGGCTCTGGGGCCGCGGAGCGGCCGACTCCAAGATCGCCGTGAGCATGTTCTGCCACATCGCCGCGCGCCTGCGCACCGAGGCGGACCGGCTCCGCGGGGGCCTCGTGCTGCTCTTCGACCTGGACGAGCACACCGGCCACTTCGGCGGCGCCAAGAGGTTCTTCGAGGCCGCCGACGCTCCCGCCGACATCGGCGGCGTCATGATCGGCTACCCCGGCCTGGACAAGCTCGTCGTCGGCGGACGCGGCGTCTACCGTGCACGGCTCCGGATCCATGGAGTCTCCTCCCACTCCGGCGGCCGCCGCACGACACCCAACGCGATCAGCAAGGCGGCGGCCATCGTCCGTGCGCTCGAGAACCAACCCCTTCCCGGCCGTGCGGGCGGGTTCGGACCGGGCAAGCTCACGGTCACCGCGATCGAGGCCGGTGAAGGATTCTCGGTCGTCCCGGACCTGTGCACGGTCAACGTCGACGTGCGCACCACCGCGAACTTCACCGGACAGGAAGCGGCCGACCTGCTCGGCACCGTGGTTTCCAAGGTGGACGCCGACTGGCCCGACACCGCGCCGACCCTGATCGAAGCGCACACCACGTGGCCCGCCTTCGCGCTCGAACGCGAATCGCCGCTCCGCGCCGCACTCATGGACGCCGCAGCCATCCACGGCGTACCGGTCGAGGCCAAGATCGCCGGCCCGTCCAACATCGGCAACTACCTCGCCGGACTCGGCATCCCCGCAACCGCGGGATTCGGGCCGGCCTACGAAGGCCTCCACGCCACCGACGAACGCGTCCGCACCGACACCGTCGCCATCGCCCAAGCCGTCTACGACCACGCAATACGAACCCTCATGATGCCCGGCTGAACGGGACCACTCACGGGTCCATTCGGCTGAGGCGCGCACGACAAACCCGCCGCACGACGTACCTGTACACGTCCGGGAACTCCGTGTCGGGGTTCCCGGACCTCGTGGGCGAATGAGACCCACTTCGGTGGATCAGGACTGAACCTGGCCTGCCCGAGCATGGCCGTCGGCCTGACCCTGACCGACCTGAACCTGACCTGAACCGACGTCGTCGATCGTTGAGCATCGGACCCGCTACCTGCGAGGAGTCACGGTGCGAACGGTCATCGTCCGACTCGCCGAGCCCGAGCAAACCGGGGGCACGCTGCACGGCCTCGTCGAGGTCATCGGCGAGGAACCCGTGCCGTTCAGCGGCACCGAGGCGCTCATCGACCTCCTCTCCGCGGCCGCCCGGCGCCCGCTCCCGCCCGACGACGCCGGCCCGTCCCGCTCCTCGTGAACCTGGCCTGAACGTCCGACGGCGATCGTGAGGCATCGGACGCACCACCGCGTCCGTGCCGAATCCACGAACCAAGGAGAGGGAGGACACCATGGCAACACGCCTCATTCAGGGAAGCGTTCGCATCGACGGGGTCGATGACGAGGACTGGCCCTGGAACGATGAGACCGCCTGGAGCCTGTGGGATCCGGTGACGTTCCGGCTGAACTTCGGCAATCCGCCGGAGAGGCTCTACTTCGAGAGGAAGTGGGGAGGCGAGTGCCGGGTCGAGGTAGATCTCGCCGCCGCGGTCATCCTCGAGAGCGGGACGGCCGAACTCACAGGTTCAGCACGCCTCTACGAGGGCGACTCGGAGGACACACAGGACCTTGAAGAGGAAGAGCCGATCCAGGTCACGCTTCTGAGGAACGTGCAGAAGACGCGCGAGATCCACCTACTCAACGAAGGGCTGGGCGGTGGAGATCGCGCGACAGTGACGCTCTCCTTCAACAACGTGCCTTACGAGGCCCCCGGGGAGTGATCGTGGCGGCTCAGCCACCGGTCACTCCCGACCAAGCCGAGAGGAAGATCATGGCAAGACGACTTTCCGGGACCGTGATGATCCACGGTGTCGACGACGAGAACTGGCCGTGGGCCAACGAAGTGATTGACGTTCAGCACGCAGTCCACGTCGTGCTGGACGTCAACCAGCCCGCCGCTCGAGTTGAGGTGCCCCACGTCAGGTGGGGCGGGGAGTGTCGCATCGAACTGGACCTTGCCGCTCAAGTGATCAACGAGAGCGGAACCATCCAGGTCAATGCAGCGGGGCGGCTCTACGAGGGTGACAGTCAGGACTCGATGGACCTCGAGGACCAACAGACGGTCGAAGTACTGGTCCCACGGGGCACCCAGCCGTCCTCCAACGGCATGATCTTGAACAGCACCGGCCTCGGAGGCGGTGACTGGGGGGAAGTGAAAATGAGCTTCACCAACAACCTGTTCGAGGAACCCGGCGAGTAGTTGGAACAACCCGGCCGCTCCAGTCCGGACCACGATCCAGCTGACGACCAGCCGGGGCGCGTGGGGATCCCCGGTCCCCACACGCCGCCATCTGCTGTGCGAAGAAACGGGCGACACCTCGCCGCCACCCCGCCCAGGATGGCGTCATGACCGTCTACGACCCCTTTGCCGTCGGCCCGTACCTCGTCGCGCGAACCACACACGGCGTGAACCTGGACACCGGACTCGGCAGGCCGCACCCGGTCGAGACGTGGCTGCCCGACGACGAGACGCCGGGGGGCGAAGCCGCCGGAACCGCGGGCCCGACCGTCCTGTTCTCGCACCGCGGCGGCGCCGACCGGGGCTCGGCGTCGTTCCTGTGCGCGCACCTGGCGAGTCACGGGTACCGGGTGCTCGCAACCGACCACGCCGAGACGGTCGACGAGACCCTCGGCAGCGCGCGGCCCGGGGAGGACGCCGCCGGCCGGGCCGCACGCGCGGACCTGATCGCCCGGACGCGCGTGCTGGAGCTCAGCGCGCTGCTGGACCGGGCGGCGTCTGACGGCGCGGGGCGGATCGGCGTCGTCGGGCACAGCATCGGGGGCTGGACCGCGCTGACCGTCGCGCAGGCCGATCCCCGGGTGGGCGCCGTCGTAGCCATCGCGCCCGCGGGTGGCCCCGACCCGAGGCCCGGCGTCTACCAGGTGACACTCGACCCGGTACGCAGCGTGCCCACCCTGTACCTGACGGGGGCGGAGGACGTCTCGACGCGCCTGGCAGGGATCCGCGACATGGTCACGCGCACGCCGGACCCCGTACGGCTCGTCGTGCTGGACGGCGCGGACCACTACCACTTCGCGGACGACGTCGGCGCGGAGCACGAGGCGATCCGGTCGGCAGCGAGGTCCGTGCCGCTCCTGAGCTGGGTCCGCGAGATGCGGGAGATCGGCGAGCTGATCGATCCGGACATCGCGCATGCCTTCGCGCGAGGACTCACTCTCGCACACCTGGACGCGACGCTGCGGGGTCGGCCCGAGGCCGCCGCACTGCTGGCCGGAGACCTGGCAGCGGACCTGGCGGCCCGCGGCGTCCCAGCGCACGAGCCGGATCGAGCACGTGCACGCGCACGTTGGCGCCGTGGTGCACCCACCACGAGCCTGATCGGCGAGACGGGGTCCCCTCACGAGGAGCGGGGGCGACCCAACCGGCGAATCGCAGCCGGCGCGGACAGCTCTGCCGAGGCTTCTACGGGCCGAAGGGGACATCCGGTGTCTACGCGCGGCCGTCCCGTCCGGGGACAGCTCTGCCAGGGCGGGATACGATGCAGCGACGACGCATGTGACGTGCGACACATGGAGGGCACATGAAGTTCGAAGTGGGCTCGGCAGCAATTGCTGGCATCGTCAACTACGTCCGGTTCGGAAACGGTCTCGGGCCGGACCCGCTCGGGCCGATCGAAAAAATTGAGTTCTACCCCGAACTGGTGTGGGATCCCTGCACACAAACCTTCGAGGTCCAGTGGGGACCGCCGTTCGTCATCGAGGACCCTCTCTGCGGCAAGGATCCGCTGGTGGATCTGAGCGGAGTCCCTATCGAAGTCATCACGGTGGAGAACCTGAAGGCTTCGGTCGAAAAGGTCACTGCCGACCCGGAGGCCGTAGGCCCACAACTCATCGCCGGGGCCGCGTTCCAGCGTCTTGCCGAATTTCACAATGTCAACGGCCGCGCAGAACTGCACGAACTGCTGAACGCCACTGCTGACCGGCTCTTCGCGCATGCGCTCGAGCGAGTGGGCCCGACCGAGCAGGACAATGGCTGAGGAGGCAACGGGCGGGGTCGAAGTGCCCCACGTCGTCGGCCTGTCGCGCCAGGACGCCATATGGAATCTCGATTCGTTCGGCTTCCGCGCCCGTGTGAAGACCGAGCCTTCTGAGGAAGTAGGGCTCGTTGTCGGCCAGGCTCCCTGGTCCGGCGAACCGGCGCCCGACGACATGGTCGTCACCATCTGGATCGGCACAGAGCCTCCTCCGGACTGGTCGGATGAACCGGTCCCGGAGGAGGACCACGACCCGCCGCAGATATTGCCGCCTCCCGATATCGGGAAGCCTCACCCCGATCATTGGAAGAGGACCTTCCCCGGACATCCAGACCCGTTCGCCTGACGAAGTCGTCGGTGCTCCAGGCGCTACGACCGCCCGCACGACCGGCTGGGCGCCGCTCCCTCACGGCTACACGCGCGGCGTGCCCGCCGAGTACACGAAGCTCGTCCAGTCGGCATCGATGGGCGCGGTGCTCGCGTAACCCCGGCCGGTCGCCGAACCGACCACGCCCGCGCGAACTCAGCCCTCTTCGTTGAGGACCGTGACGAGCGACCGCAGCCGCGCCGAGTCGAACAGGTCCTCCAGCATGACCAGGGCGCCCGAGCCGTCCGCCAGCGGGACCCGCCAGTTCGGGTAGCCGTCGCCCGCGCCGAGCTGCGCCTGCGTGCGCCGCTCCCCGACCGCGTCGGCGAGGTCCACGGCCACGAGCGCGGCCGGGGTGTCCCGCAGGTAGCGGTACAGACCCTCGACGAGCTCGCGCTCCGACGGGTCGAACGTCGTCATGCCGAACCGGGACAGCGACGTCATCAGCGCATCGCGCTGAGCCCGCGTCCGCGAGCGCAGCGCCTGCGCGTCCTCGGTGAGGATCCCCAGCCGTTCGCCGAGGTCAATGTGCTCGCCGGCGAGGCAGCTCGCCGTCGGCGGCAGGTCGGGCGGTGTCGGGGTCACGAACCCGCCGGGACGGAAGTCCTCCGGCGCGACGAGCTCCCCGGTGCCCGCCTGGTCCGCGAGCAGGACGGAGGCCGCCAGGATGCCGCGCCCGTCCAGGTACTCGCGCTCGGCGTCGTCGAGGAGGGCGTCGTCGGCGATCAGCGGGACGCCGGCGCGCTGCGCCTCCAGGCACAGGATCCCGACTAGCGCCTCGTGGTCGTAGGTGACGTACGCCCCGGCGGTCGCCCGTGTCGCGCCGGGGATCCACCAGGACCGGAACAGGTCCCCGATGTGCCCGACGCGCAGCGCGCCGCAGTGCCGCAGCGCGGTGCGGAGCATGTCGCGGAACGGCGCGTACCCCGCCTTCGCGAGCTCCTGCGGGTGCCACGGCGGCAGGCCGCGGTTGCGTCCCTCGGGACCGACGGCCGACGACGGCGGGACGCCCACCGACACGCCGCGCGCGAGCACCTCCGGCTGCACCCAGGCGTCGGCGCCCTCGGGGTGCACGCCCGAGGCCAGTTCCTTGACGATCCCGACGCGCATCCCGGCCTCGAGCCCGAGGCGGTGCGCGCGGCGCAGCTGCTCGTCGGCGACCCATTGGAGCCAGCAGTAGAACTCGACGCGGTCCTTGAGCGAGCCGCGCAGCGTCGCCACCGCCGACGACGACGGGTCCAGCAGGTCCGGCGGCCATTCCTGCTCACCGAGATGCTCCGCGACGGCGCACCAGGTGGCGAAGTCGACCAGGCCGCGGCCCTGTCCGAGCACGAACTCGTCGAACGCGGTCTGCCGCGCGGCCGAGCGCGGGGCGGTGAACACGACCTCGAGCGCGGACTTCTTGGCGTCCCAGATCGCCTCGCGGTCGATCGGCGCGGCGTCGCTCGACAGGTCGCGCACCGGCTCGCCCGCCCATTCGACCAGGGAGCGGTCCGCCGACGACAGGTAGGCCGTCTCCCGGATCTCCTCGACGCGAATGTACAGCGGGGAGAGGAACCGGCGCGAGGTGGGCAGGTACGGGCTGTCGGTGATCGGTGCCTTGGGCTCGGTGGCGTGCAGCGGTCCGGGCGCGATGAAGTCCGCGCCCGCGTTGTTCGCGGTGAGCCAGGCCAGGTCGGCGAGGTCGGCCAGGTCCCCGATTCCCCAGGAGTCGCGCGAGCGCACCGAGTAGAGCTGCGTCAGGAAGCCCCACGCCTGCGTGTCCGCGAGCGCCGGGGCGGTTTCCAGCCGGTCGGGTGTGACGACGAGTGTCGTCGTCGCCGTGGTGCCGTCCGACTCGGCGTGCAGGGTGTGCCACCCGAGCGGCAGGTCGCCGGGAACGACGAAGGTTGCCCGGCCCACCTTCCGAGAGTCCACGGTGTGTGGTTCGACCAGGACGTCGGCCTGGTCGAGGTGGCGTGTGCCCGGGGTGGGCGTGCCGTCGTCGGCGTCCGTGGTGCCGGACGACGGCGTGGCGCGCCGGACCGTGCCGGGGGTCGGGGCGACGCGCCAGGGCATGGCGCCGAGCGGCATCGCGGGCGCGACCGGTTCGAGCTCGACCCAGCAGGAGACGCTCGATCCGTCGGTCACGTGCACGGGGATCTGCGTCTGCGTGCCCTGACGGACGACGACGGCGGGCGGGAGCATCTCACGCCATGCGTCGTCGCGCACGCGGGCGGTGGACTCGGCGATCGCCGACGGCGACGCGGCGGGCACGCCGAGCGCGCCGAGTACCGCCGCCAGGGTGGACGGGCTCACGCGGCGGGTGGTTCCGGCGGCGTCGGTGAACACCGTCTGCACGTCGCACAGTTCCGCCAGATCGGCGAGGTCCTCCGGCAGCTCGGGCAGCGCCGACCGGCCGGCCGGCTCGGTGGCGCCGTCGACAGCGGTCGCGGCGCGTGTCGTCTCGTCGTGGCTCACAGAAAAGATCCTGCCACCGAACGGGGTCGCTCGGGGGGAATCACCGGCGTGTGGCCCGATTCGAGGGGTGGTAGCGGGCCTTCCGCCGGTTCCGTCACGTCCGGCGGGCAGGCCCGCGGAGGGCCCGCTCGGCGGTCACTCCTCGGCCGGCGGCACCTCGGAGGCGTCCGCGGCCCGGTTGCCCGGCGCGCTGTGCACGACGATCCCCTCGCGCAGCAGTTCCTCCTGTGCCGCGACGCGCAGCGCGCGGGCGATCAGCCACTGCTCACCCGGCCTGACCTGCGCGTGCAGGGTGAACGTGAGCGAGAACGAGTCCACGTTGTCGACGCCACGCACGGACGGGGCCTCCAGCAGGGCCGACGACGTCTCGGGGTCCTCCTGCACGCGGTCGACGGCCCGGCCGAGCGCGGCGCGCACGACCGTGGCGTCGCTCCCCACGGGCACGAGGATGGGCGCCACCGCGCGGCTCCACTCCTGCGTGCTGTTGCCCGCACGCAGGATCTCGCCGTTGCGTACGTACCAGAGCGTGCCGTCGAAGTTGCGCACCTGGGTCAGGCGCAGCCCCATCGCCTCGACGGTGCCGGTCACGCCGCCGCCCAGGTCCACGAAGTCGCCGACGCCGAACTGGTCCTCGATGAGCAGGAAGATGCCGCTCAGGAAGTCCTTGACGAGACTCTGGGCCCCGAAGCCGATGGCGATGCCGACGATGCCGGCGCTGGCGACGAATCCCGCGACGGGTGCGCCGACCGTGTCCAGGATCGACAGCACGACGAGTGTCGCGATCACGATGTTCGCGGTGGAGTTCAGGACGGACCCCACCGTGCGGGCCCGTTGTACGCGGCGGTCGGCCGCCTGCCCGTTGGCGGGGGCGAGCGCCGCGCCCAGGGCCTGTGGCGTGATCCCGACCTTCCGGCGCCTGCGCTTCTTGTGGGCGTCCCCGACGACGTCGGCAGCCGCTCCGGTGGCCTCGGCCGCGGCGGCCTTCGCCGCGCGCTCCTGCTCCCGCGTGACGCCCAGGGCGATCCGCTCGGTGAGGTGGGTGATCACCCGGCGCACCACGAGGAGCACGAGCGTGCCGATGGCGACGATGACGAGGATGCGGAGGGGGATGTCCGCGAACCACTCCCAGAATCCTTCGGCACCGTTGATGAGGGCCGTGGCAAGTTGGTCGTTCACGGGTGCTCACGCTAGCGGTACGGCGGGCCCGGGAGCCAAGCCCGTACGAGGCCACGCGCGCACCGCCCCGCGACCTTCACAGCCCGTGCGCGAACGAGTCATCCTTCCGTGGCGCGGGTCACGCCGGCCGTCAGGAAGTCCGCAGGCCCTCCAGCTCCGCCGCGAGGTCGTCGGCCTCCGGGCCGACGATCACCTGGACCACGCGCCCGGACCGCACGACGCCGAAGGCGCCGGAGGACTTCAGGCCGGGCTCGTCCACCAGCGTCGGATCGCTGACCTCGACACGCAAGCGCGTGATGCACGGCTGGAGCTCGACGACGTTCGTGTTGCCGCCGAGTGCCACCAGGATGTCGTTCGCCTTGGACATGAATCACGCTCCCATAACCCGTGCGTCGTTGCCGGTCTGTGTCCACCCTATCCGGAGCCGCAGGAGATCGACACGAAGGCCGGTGGTTTCGCCCGTCGCGATCACGGGCGCGTGCTGTCAGCAGGCTCACATCGCCCGCCGCCTCCGGAGGGCCTTCGTGTCACACACGGATGGGAGGATGACGGGGTGAAGTCGTTCTACGAGCAGGTCGGCGGGCACGAGACGTTCGCGAAGCTGGTCGACACCTTCTACGAGGGCGTCGCCGAGGACCCGGTGCTGCGCCCGATGTACCCGGAGGAGGATCTCGGCCCGGCGGCCGAGCGCCTCACGCTGTTCCTGGAGCAGTACTGGGGCGGCCCCAACACCTACTCCGCAGAGCGGGGACATCCCCGCCTGCGCATGCGGCACATGCCGTTCAAGGTCAACCCGGACGCCCGGGACCGCTGGCTGAAGCACATGCGCGCCGCCGTCGACGCGCTGGAGCTCGCACCGGTCCACGAGGCGGAACTGTGGGACTACCTCGAACGCGCCGCCTTCTCCATGATCAACACCTTCGAGGACTGACCGACAACAGGAGCACCGAGCACGTGGACCGAACCGCCGATCATCCGACGACCACACCCGGCGACGGCACGCCGTCGCCGTCGGGCACCAGGCCGCCGTCGGACACCACGACGGCCGCGACGTCCGATCCCCTGGGTCACCTCCTGGAGGTGCTGGACCTGCGCCCCGTGGACGGCCCCGGCCCCCGCGGCGAGGACGACGTGTTCGAGGGCGACAGCGTGGTCGGCCCCGCCCCGCGGGCCTACGGCGGCCAGGTGCTGGCGCAGGCGATCATCTCGGCCGCGCGGACCGTGCCGCCGGGGCGCCTCATCCACTCCCTGCACGGCTACTTCCTGCGCGAGGGGTCGCTGGAGGCACCGATCGGGTTCGCCGTCGAGCGGCTGCGGGACGGCCGCTCGTTCAGCGCGCGGCGCTCGCACGCGATGCAGTTCGGCCGGCCGATCCTGTCGATGATCGCGTCGTTCCAGGAGGACCAGCCCGGGTTCGAGCTCACCACGCCGATGCCCGACGGCGTCCCCGCGCCCGAGGACCTCCCCTCCGCCGTCGAGGAGCTCGCGGGTGCCGACGACAGCGCCCGCGCGTTCTGGGCCGAGCAGTCCGCGTTCGACCTGCGGCACGTGGGCGGGTCGCTGTACCTGCCCCGGGACGCGTCGTCGGGCGAGGCGCCCGGCACCCAGATGGTGTGGATGCGGACCCGCCGCCCGATCGCCGACGACGACCAGATGCTGCACCGGGCGATGCTCGCGTTCGCGTGCGACCAGATCATGCTCGAGCCGGCGCTGCGGGCGGCAGGGAAGTCCTGGCAGGAGGTGGGCGGCGGCAAGGTGCCGCTGGCCAGTCTCGACCACGCGATGTGGTGGCACCGGGACGTGCGCGCGGACGAGTGGCTCCTGTACGTGCAGGGCGCGGCGTCCGCCCAGGGCGGTCGCGCGCTGGGTCACGCCCGCGTCTACCGGACCGACGGCACCCTGGTGGCGTCGATGGGGCAGGAAGGCATGATGCGGCTGCCCGCCGCGTAGTGGTACGACGCCGGGGCGGTCTGCTGCGAGCGGATTGTCCGTGACCGTGTCCGAGGTCACAGGTACGTTGTGCGCATGTCTCGTCCCTACCTGCGGTATCCGCACCTCCACGAAGACCTCGTCACGTTCGTCGCCGACGACGACGTGTGGCTCGCCCCCGTCGCCGGCGGCCGCGCCTGGCGCCTGACCAGCGATCACGTCGCCTGCTCGACGCCGAGGATCGCCCCCGACGGCTCCCGGGTCGCCTACTTGTCGCACCGGGACGGACACCCGGAGGTGTACGTCGTCGACCTGGACGGCGGCGCGCCGCGCCGTCTCACGTGGTTCGGCGGCATGCGGACGCTGCTGCTCGGCTGGGACGACGACGGCCGTGTCCTCGTGGCGACGAACGGTGCCGAGCATCACCGGTGGCTCACGGTCGTGTACGCGGTAGGCCTCGACGGATCGACGGAACGGCTGCGGTTCGGCCCGGCCTGGGGCGTGGCCACCCATGGCAGCGGGGTGACGGCCCTCGTGTCGGCGGGCTACCGGCCGGCCGTGCACTGGAAGCGGTACCGGGGCGGGACCGCGTCCCGCCTGTGGCTCGACCGCGCCGGTGACGACACCTGGGAGCGGGCGCTGCCCGAGGATCAGGCCGCCGTGCTGGACCCCATGTGGCTGGGCGACACGCTCCTGTTCACCTCCGACCGGGCGGCCACGTTCCCGGATCATGCCGACGAGCAGGGCAATCTCTGGGCGTGGGACGGGCTCGCCGCGGCGGCGCCCGGCCAGGACGGGACGCCGGCGGCGCCGCGCCAGGTCACGTTCCAGACGGCGGAGCAGGGCTACGTCCGGGACGCGACGACGGACGGCACGCGGGTCGTCTGGCACAGCCGGGGCGACCTCTGGCTCCTGGACTCCCTGGACGCCACGCCCCGTCGCCTCGACGTCACGCTCACCGGCGCCACACCGCGGCCCTACGCGGCAACCCCGGCCCGGATCGACGGCCTCGCGACGGACAAGGGCGGCGACGGGAGCCTCGTGGGCTGGCTCGGGACCGCCTTCTGGGTGACGCACCGGGCGGGGCCGGCACGCGCGCTGGTCGCCGACCCGGCGGAGCGTGTCCGGGAACCCGACCTGCTCGGAGACACCGGTCGCGCCGTCGTCGTGACGGACGCCGACGGCGAGGACGCGCTGGAGGCGCACTCGCTGGACGGCTCGACGCCGTCCGTCCGGTTCGCGGGCGGCGCCCTCGGCAGGGTCCTGCACCTCGCCGCGAGCCCGGATGGCACCCGTGTCGCCACGATCTCGCACGACGGCCGGATCAGCCTGGTCACCGTGCCCGCGCCGGGCGAGCCGGCGTCGTCCACGGTCACCGAGGTGGGACGGTCGGCCACCGGGGAGGCGGAGGGCCTCGTCTTCTCCCCCGACGGCCGCTACCTGGCGTGGAGCTCCCCCACCGGCAACGAGGGCGACCACCACCGCCTGATGGTCGCCGACCTGCGCGCGGACACCCCGGCGGAGCGCGCGCTGACGTCCGGCAAGTTCCACGACCGGTGCCCGGCGTTCACCGGCGACGGCAAGTACCTCGTCCTGCTCTCGGACCGCACGTTCGATCCGGCCTACGACGCGCACGAGTTCGCGCTGTCGTTCGGCGCGGCGACCCGCCCCTGGCTCATCCCGCTGAGCGCCGCCGAGCCGGCGCCCTTCGGCCCGAGCGTCGACGGCTGGCGTCTGAGCAAGCACGACGAGAAGAAGGACGGCGCGGACGACGCCGAGGCCGGCGACGGCACGTCGGACGACAAGGTGGCCTGCCCCGACATCGACTTCGACGGGCCCGAGGAGCGGGTCGTACCGTTCCCGGTCGCCTCCGGGCGCTACCGCGACCTGCGGGCCGCGAAGGGCGGCGTGCTGTGGATCCGCGAGTCGGACGACGCCGGTGTGCTGGGCTCCCGGAACGCCGGCGTCGAGGAGGACGGGCAGGCGGACTCGGTGCAGTTCTGGTCGTTCGACGAGCGCAAGTCCACCGACGTCGCCGAGAAGGTCGACGCGTACGCCGTCTCCGGCGACGGCCGGCGCATCGTGGTGCGGTCCGGGAAGGGGCTGACGACGCAGCCGGCCACGGCCAAGCCGGGCGACGAGCCCGGCCCGGGCGGCTCCACGGAGATCGACCTGTCGCGGATGCGCTACGAGGTCGACCCGAGGGCGCAGTGGCGCCAGATGTTCGAGGAGAACGCGCGCATCATGCGCGACCACTACTGGCGCGCGGACATGAACGGCGTCGACTGGGACGCGGCGGTGGCACGCTGGCGCCCGGTGATCGAACGGGTCGCGACGCGCGACGACCTCACCGACGTGCTCTGGGAGACCGTCGGCGAGCTGAACACCTCGCACGCCTACGTCAGCCCGCCGTGGCAGCCGGGGGACGCCTCGCGGCGCCTGGGCTTCCTGGGCGCCGACCTCTCGCCGGCCGGCGACGGCTGGCGGATCGACAGGATCCTGCCCGGCGAGTCCTCGGACCCCGACGCGCGCTCCCCGCTGCGGGCGGCGGGCGTGGACGCGCGCCCGGGCGACGCGATCGTCGCCGTCGACGGACGGCCGGTCGATCCGGCCGTCGGCCCGGCGGCGAACCTCGCCGGTGCGGCGGACCGGCCCGTGGAGCTCACCCTCCGCCGGGACGGGACGGACGCCGACCGCCGGGTCGTCGTGGTACCGCTGGCCGACGAGTCCGTGCTGCGCTACCAGGACTGGGTGGCCTCCCGCCGGAACTACGTGGCGGAGAAGTCCGGCGGACGGCTCGGCTACGTGCACGTGCCGGACATGACGAGCAACGGCTGGGCACAGATGTTCCGGGACCTGCGCCAGGCCGTGGGCCGCGAGGGAATGGTCGTGGACGTCCGGTTCAACGGCGGCGGCCACACGTCGCAGCTCGTGATCTCCCGGATCGCGCGGCGGATCGTCGGCTGGACGACGGCACGGCACTACGAGCGGCCCATGCCGTACCCGGACAGCGCGCCGCGCGGCTCCGTGGTGCTCGTGACGAACGAGCACGCGGGTTCGGACGGCGACATCGTCAACGTCGCGGCCCAGGCCCTGGACGTCGGCCCGGTCGTCGGCGTCCGCACCTGGGGCGGCGTCATCGGTATCGACGGGCGCTTCGACCTCGTCGACGGGACGGGCATCACCCAGCCCCGCTACGCCAGCTGGTACGAGGGGCCGGGCTGGGACGTCGAGAACTACGGCGTCGACCCGGACGTCGAGGTGTGGCACACGCCGGCGGACTACTTCAGCGACGCCGACAAGCAACTGGACGCCGCGATCGCCGAGTCGTTCCGCCTGCTGTCCGAACGCCCGGCCGCCGAGCCGCCGTCCCTCCCGGAGCCCCGCGTCCGCCGCGAGGCCTGACCGGCAGTTCGCGACAGCGCCGCGGCGCCCCGGTGTGGTCGGTACCTCCGTGAGTGATCGGCAGTTCATCGTGCCGATCACTCACGGGAGTGCCGACCACCCGGCTCGTCCGGGAGGCGGGACCGGGGCGGGTCAGCGGCGGCGGAACTGCAGCGGGGCGTCCAGGTAGGGCTCCCAGACCGTGCGTTCGGCGTCGGTGATGCGGCGCGGCTTCCCCGTGGCGGCTTCGACCAGGACCAGCGTGGTCGAGGCGCGGACGTACGGGTCGGAGTCGAGCGGGTCGCCCGAGGTGGCGACCCCGCCCGGACGGCCGTCGTGCACCGCGTAGCAGACCTCGATCGACGCGCCGCCGAGCTTGCCGAACCACATCTCCACCAGGATCGGGCGGCGCGTGTACTCCAGCGGGCGCAGGTACTCGATCTCCTGGTGCGCCACGAAGGTGTGCGTGGTCGCCGCGGGTCCCGAGTCGACGACGGCGGTCGGCAACGGGTCGACGACGTCCTCGTGCCGCCAGAACGCCTCGATGCGGGCTTCCTGGAGCAGGTCGAGCATCTCGACGTTGTTGACGTGCTGATACGCGTCGAGGTCGGACCAGCGAAGGGAGACGGGGATGTGCAGACGCATGGGACCTATCCTCAGGCATCGCGCGGGCCGGAGCGGTCCGGCGTCGAGCGGTCGGTCCGGCGTCGAGTGATCCGCCGCATGTCACACGGCCGGTCCCCCGAGCGACCGATCTCTCGACAACGGACCGACCGCTCTACAACCCGCCGACCACACAGTGCCTCGCAGCGCCTCGCAGCGTGCTTCCTAATCGTTTCGCTGCGCTCCCCCTGGCGCCGCCGGCGCGGTTACAGTTCGTGCCGCCCGCCCGAGAAGACTCCTGGAGGAACCATGCGCCGCACAGTTGCCGCCGTCGCTCTGGTCGCCGTTCTGTCCCTGACCGGTTGCTCGATGCCGTCGACCGGCCCGGACGGTGGCGCTGAGGCCGGGAGCGTCAACGCTCCCGCGGAACCGCTCGGCAAGGAGGCGGCGGGCGAGCAGTTCCTGCAGCTCGTCTCCCCGTACGACGGAGTGCGAGGGCAGTTCGACGAGGCGATCGACTCCGAGGCACCGCTCGAGCAGCAGACCGGGCTCGCCTCCGCGGTGGCCGCCTCGCTGCGTGCCGAGGCCGAGGGCCTGCACAAGGTGGCGTGGCCCGACGACGTCTCCGGCGACGCCCACGCCCTGGCCGGCCTGGTCCAGCAGGAGGCGGGGCACTGGCAGGAGGCGGCCGAGGCGGGTTCGACGAAGGAGATCATGGACCACGTCGACGAGGCGATGAAGGTCGACGAGGCCGGCGCCGAGGCGGCCTTCCGCGAGGCGCTGGGCCTGGCGACCGCCGACGCGGACGCGGACGCGGACGCATAACGGTGCGCGAGAGGGGCGGTCATGAGGTTCCCGACCTGGGCATGACCTTCCCGACGCCCCTTCCCGGACGATGCGCGGCAAGTTCGTTCCGGGGCCGGGAACCTCATGCCGATCGGGCCGAGGCCGCCGCGCCCGCACGGTCGCCGCGGACCGGCTGATCGCGCGGGCGTCAGCTCGCCGCGATCGTGGCCGCGGTCCGGCAGCGTCCGAGCGCCCCGAGTTCCTCCCCCACCGGGTGCCGCACCAGCCGGTCGGCGACCTCGGCCACCGACGCGCGCAGCCGTCGCCGGGCGGCCGCCGCCCGGCGGCGGGCACCGATCGCCGCCAGCACCCGTGACACGAGTGCCACGAGCACGCCGAGCACCAGCCCGCCGAGCACCAGCAGCGTCGGCCACGGGATCTGGAACGGGTCCACGCCGAGCCCGTCGGAGGGGCCCGGCGGTGCTCCGGGAAACACCACGTCCGTCCCGTCCCCGGACGGCATAGGCACGGTCCAGACCGGCGTCGGAGGCGCGGGCAGGCGCAGGTAGGAGAACAGGAACAGCACGGCCAGCCACGCGAGTCCCGCGCCGACCGCGGCGATGAGCGTCCACTGCAGCGCGTTCACCGCCCGCCACCAGACAGGTCGCCGGCCGGCCTCGAGCCGGGTGCTCGCGACCGCCTGGTCGAGGGCGTCGGGCAGGTCGTCGATCCCCCGCTGGGCGCGGGCGCGGGCGGCCAGCACCCACGAGTCGGCGACGCCGTCGGTCACCTTCTCGACGTACTGCCGCACCCCCGACGCCGCCGCCGAGCGCACCGCCGGGGCCGGCGAGGGCAGCGAGGTGCGCACGAGGTCCTCCCGTCCCTGCGGGGCGCGCCGCTCCCCGTCGCGTAGCCCGAGCCTGCGCAGCGGGTCCCGCCGCAGCCGCCCGAGCCAGCGGGTCAGCGGCCAGCCCGTTGCCGCGCGCGCGTCCCGGCGCGCGGACGCGCGCACCGCGTCGACCACGGTGGGCACGCCCGCCGCGTCCTCCAGGGACTGCAGCAGCGCACCGCGCGCCCGGTCCCCGGCGCGGGAGGGCGGCTGGGGCCCGCACGCCTCGACGATGCCGGACGCCGCGGCCCGCTCGTCGCCCACCAGCCGGGCCGTGGCGGCCTCGCGCTTTCTCGCCGCCTTCGCGAGCAGCCCGCGCAGTTCGTCCATGCCCTGGCCGGTCGCCGCCGACAGGCCGAGCACCCGCGCGCCGTCGAGCCCGTCGGCGGCCACGAGCCGCTTCAGGTCCGCGAGCATCGCCTTGGTCTCGTCGGCCCGCAGCCGGTCGATCTGGTTCAGCACCACCACGACGACGTCGGCCCGGCCGGCCAGCGGGCGGAGGAACCCTTCGTGCAGCGCCGCGTCGGCGTACTTCTGCGGGTCGACCACCCACACCAGGAGGTCCGCCCGCGCCACGAGCGCCTCGGCGCGCAGCCGGTGGTCCACGACGACCGAGTCGTGGTCGGGCAGGTCCAGCAGCACCAGGCCGGTCGCGTCGCCCGACGGCACCGGCCCGGACATCTCGTGGCGCCGCGGGACGTCCAGCCAGTCCAGCAGCGGCCCGGCGCCCTCGCCCCAGTACGCGGCGAGCGCGTGCGACGTCGTCGGGCGCCGTACTCCCGGAATGGCGACGTCCGCGCCCGCCACGGCGTTGAGCACCGAGGACTTGCCCGACCCCGTCGCGCCTGCCAGCGCAACCACGGTGTGCTCCGCCGAGAGCCCGCCCCGCTCGCGTGCGCGTCGCGCCACGGCACGGGCGGCGTCCAGGATCTCCGGCGCGAGGCGCCCGTCGCCCTCCTGCGCGGCGTTCTCCAGGGCCGCGGTCCGGGCGGCCAGGTCGAGCCGGCTCATCGGTCGTCCTCCTCACGGCCGAACAGGCGGTGCCAGAAGCCACGCCGCCGGCCGACCGTCTCGTCCGTGTCGTCCGTGTCGTCCGCGTCGCCCGACCGCGTTCTCACGCCGTCCGCCACTCCCGAGGCGGTCCCGCGGCCGGTGCCCATGGCGTCCTCCCCGCCCCGGCCGGCCCCGCGCAGCCCGCGTGCGGGTGCGCCGCCCGTGGAGGCCGGGGCGCCGCCGTCGTTCCCGGAACCGGCGGTGTCCCGGGAGCCGCGTTCCGCGGAGGCGGCGTCCGCGACGGCGCGTGCCGCGCCCCGCAGCGCCACTCCTCCGGCGTCGGCGGATCCCACCGCGTCGAGCTGGGCCGTGTACCGCGCGGCCTGGCCGTCCAGCACGGCCCGCACCCGCTCGCCGAGCCGTTCCCTGGCCCCGACGGCGAGCCGCCGGACGGCGTCCTCGCCGAACACCGCCTCCAGCAGACGCTGCGCCAGGACGGCCGTGCCGCCGGCGATGCCGATCTCGATCCCGGACAGACCGCCGGTGGACGCGAACACGACGATCATCAGCGCCACGCCCAGCCCGTTCAGGCCCAGCGACAGGGCCCGTGCGGTGCCGCGCTTGGCCGCGCCCTGCTCCCGCACGAGGTCGAGCACGTCGGACTGCCAGCCGCGGATCTGCTCGCCGACGTCGGCCCGCAGGGTGGCGGGCGCCCGGGACAGCTCGAGTCCGTCCAGCAGCGCCCGGCCTGCCGAGTCGCCGCGCCATCCGGCGTACGCCCGTTCGGCGGCGTCCTCGGCGGCGTCGAGCACCACGGACTCCAGGCCGTGCGCGATCGCCTGCTCGACCTGCGGCGCCTGCCGCGGCTTGCCGCGGAAGAAGGCACCGATCGCGTCCCGTACCCGCCCGATCCCCTGCTCGACGGCGCGGAAGAACTCCCCCGTGCCGACGAAGTCCTGCCAGCGGGCGAGCACCTCGCCCCGCAGCAGCGCGCCGTCGGACGTCGCCGCGTTCACGTGGGCGACCGCGTCGGCGTACGCGCCGGCGACGACGGCACGCAGGCGGGCGTCGGCCTCCTGCTGGGTGTCGGCGGCGTCGGCGAGGGCCTCGGCCCGCCGCACCAGGTCGTCGACGACGCCGTCCCGCGTGGCCGCGATGACGTGTGCCCTTGCGCCCGCGTCGCCGCCGAGGTCCGTCAGCCAGTCGGCCACGGGCGCCACGGCCCGCTCCGGGAGGTAGCCCTCGGGCGTCAGCTCCGCCTCGGGCACGACGAACAGGCGCGCCTCGCCCAGTCCCTGCTCCGCCATGAGGTCGCGGAGGTCGTCGACCGTGGCCTCTGCCCCGGGATCCACCCGGTCGAGCACCATCGCCACCTGGGCGCGCCGCTCGGCGGCGGCGGTGAGCAGGTCCCACGGCACGGCGTCCGCGTAGCGGGCCGCGGTGGTGACGAAGAGCCACAGGTCGGCCGCGCCGAGGAGCTGCGCCGCGAGGTCGCGGTTGGCCTGCTCGACGGAGTCGATGTCGGGCGCGTCGAGCAATGCGAGGCCGCGGGGCAGCGCCTCGCTCGCGACCATGCGGAGGGTGCGCGGCTCCCCGGCGGAGCCGGTCCGGGCGGAGGCGGGCACGGGAGCGGTGCTCCCCGCCGCCCTGCGACCACCCGGCGAGCCGCCCGCGGCGGTCACCCGCGAGAGGCCCGGCAGGACGCGGTCGCCGGTGAACCAGCGGGCGTCGAGCGGATGGTGCACCAGCACGGGCGCGCGGGTGGTGGGGCGCAGTACGCCCGGCAGGGTGACGTCCTCGCCCAGGACGGAGTTCACGAGCGTCGACTTGCCCGCGCCCGTGGACCCGCCGACCACGACGAGCAGCGGAGCCTGCTCCGACCGCAGGCGCGGGAGCAGGTAGTCGTCGAGCTGGTCGGCGGACCGCCGTCGCGCGTCGCGGGCCGGGTCGGCGTCGGGGGTCTCGAGCGGGAGGCGGAGCGTCCCGAGCCGCGTACGCAGACTCTCCAGCGACCGCGTGAGGTCTCCGACGGCGTCGTCCGCGGGCGCCGAGGCGACGCCCGGCCGTTCGGGGGGCTCAGCGAGCTCGGCGGCGTGTTCGGGTTCCGTGGGCACGTCGTCGGGCGACTCGGTCATGGCGCACAGTCTGCCGCAACCACGCAGGCCGGTCCCGTGGAGACCAGCCGGGCCGGCCGCCGCCCCGGCTCAGAATCCGAGCCGGCGGCGGAGCCACTCCACGCAGACGGTCGCCCGCGCCTGCAGGGCGGACGGCCGCTGCCCGCGGGCCGGGTGCGCAGGCTGGAGCGCCTGCTCGATGAGCTGCCCGGTCAGGGCGGTGACGAGACAGGTCACGGCGTCGGGATCCGTGCCGGGCGGGAGGGGATGCCTCGCGAGGACGACCTCGGGCGCCGGGCCGCCCTCCGCCCGGATGTGGGCGAGGAGCAGGACGGTGTCGACGAACGACGCGCCGCGCGCCGCGTGGGACCAGGCGGTCGCCACCGGCCGCCCGCCGGGCGACAGTGCGGGGTACAGCGCGTGTCGTGTCGGCGCCCCGTGCACGAGCGTGGTCCCGGACACGGCCTCCGTGCTGTGGACGGCGATCTCGGCGAGGGCCTCCAGGCGCGGTTCGAGCCACGGGGAGAAGTTCCGCAGCCCGTCGGGACGCTCGTCCGCGAGCCGCTGCCACGGTCCGTCGCCGAACACCTCGGCGGTGTCGAGGAACGGCCCGTCGGCGGGTGCCTCGAACTCGCCGATCTCCCGCAGCACGCCGAGGGCCGCCGCGACCTCGCCCGCGGTCCACTCGTCGCCGATCGGCCGGACGTCCTGCATCGACCAGCCCGCCACGATCCAGCGCCCGAACGTCCCGAGGTCCTCGTCGAACCACCAGACCAGCGTGGGCACGGGCGCCACGGCCGGGAGGGCGACGACCACGTCGATCGCCCGCCGGGCAAGCTCCTGGGCCTGCGGATCGGCAGTGTTCACCATGGTGCACAGCTGCGTCCCCGCGGCGGTCTGGAGCGACATCGTCATCCCGTCGCCGACGCCGCTCATCGGCAGTGTCGACCACCCGAGGACCCGGCTTCCGAGCTCGTCCGAGATGCGCTGGCGAACGGGGGGTGGCAGATCCTGCCATCCGGGAAGAGGCACGGAAAACACCATAGGGCAATCCTCCACGACCCCCCGCATTCCCGGCAAAAACTCCCCCCTACTCGTCGAACAGTCACTGGATGCACGTCACATCACCACGAAACGCACCGACCGTCCGGCCTCCGGAACTCGGTGAGCCTGGAGACCGAACGGTCGGTGCGTTGCACGGTGGCGGCGTGCGCCGGACGCGCGCCACGGGACCGTTCGAGCGCGAGAGGAGTCAGTCGCGGGTCAGGCGGCGGTAGGTGACGCGGTGCGGGCGTGCCGCGTCGGCGCCGAGCCGCTCGACCTTGTTCTCCTCGTACGACTCGAAGTTCCCCTCGAACCAGTACCAGTTCGCCGGGTCCTCCTCGGTGCCCTCGTACGCCAGGATGTGGGTGGCGACGCGGTCCAGGAACCACCGGTCGTGGGAGACCACCACGGCGCAGCCCGGGAAGTCGAGCAGTGCGTTCTCCAGGGAGCCCAGGGTCTCGACGTCGAGGTCGTTGGTGGGCTCGTCCAGGAGGAGCAGGTTGCCGCCCTGCTTGAGGGTGAGGGCCAGGTTCAGGCGGTTGCGCTCACCGCCGGACAGCACGCCGGCCGGCTTCTGCTGGTCCGGGCCCTTGAACCCGAAGGACGCCACGTAGGCGCGGGACGGGATCTCCACGTTGCCGACCTTGATGAAGTCCAGCCCGTCCGAGACCACCTCCCAGAGCGTCTTGTCCGGGTCGATGCCGCCGCGCGACTGGTCCACGTAGGACACCGACACGGTGTCGCCGACCTTCAGGATGCCGCCGTCCAGCGGCTCCATCCCGACGATCGTCTTGAACAGCGTCGTCTTGCCGACGCCGTTCGGACCGATGACGCCCACGATGCCGTTGCGCGGCAGGGTGAAGCTCAGCCCGTCGATCAGGGTCCGGTCGCCGAAGCCCTTCTGGAGGTTCTCGGCCTCGAGCACCAGAGAACCCAGACGCGGGCCGGCCGGGATCTGGATCTCCTCGAAGTCGAGCTTCCTGGTCCGCTCCGCCTCGGCGGCCATCTCCTCGTAGCGCTGCAGGCGAGCCTTGGACTTGGTCTGGCGGCCCTTGGCGTTGGACCGCACCCACTCCAGCTCCTCCTTGAGGCGCTTGGCGAGCTTGACGTCCTTCTTGCCCTGGACCTGCAGGCGCTCCTGCTTCTTCTCGAGGTAGGTCGAGTAGTTGCCCTCATACGGGTACAGGCGGCCGCGGTCGACCTCGCAGATCCACTGCGCGACGTGGTCGAGGAAGTAGCGGTCGTGCGTGACGGCCAGGACGGCGCCCGGGTAGTTCGCCAGGTGCTGCTCCAGCCACAGCACGGACTCGGCGTCCAGGTGGTTGGTGGGCTCGTCGAGCAGCAGCAGGTCCGGCTTCTCCAGCAGCAGCTTGCACAGCGCGACACGGCGGCGCTCACCGCCGGACAGCAGCTTCACGTCCGCGTCCGGCGGCGGGCAGCGCAGCGCGTCCATCGCCTGTTCGAGCTGGTTGTCCAGGTCCCACGCGTCGGCCGCGTCGATCTTCTCCTGGAGCGTGCCCATCTCGGCGAGGAGCGCGTCGAAGTCCGCGTCGGGCTCGGCCATGAGCGCGGAGATCTCGTCGAACCGCGCCTTCTTCGCAAGGATGTCCGCGACGGCCTCCTGGACGTTGCCCAGGACCGTCTTCTCCTCGTTCAGCGGCGGCTCCTGCTGCAGGATCCCCACCGTGTAGCCGGGCGACAACCGGGCCTCACCGTTGGACGGGGTGTCCAGACCCGCCATGATCTTCAGGATCGTGGACTTCCCGGCCCCGTTCGGGCCGACGACGCCGATCTTCGCGCCGGGGAAGAAGTTCAGCGACACGTCGTCGAGGATGACCTTGTCGCCGTGCGCCTTACGCGCCTTGTACATGGAATAGATGAACTCAGCCACTGCCTTCGTTCCACCGTTTCAACAGGTAGGGAGGGGGTTGCGCCCGCCGCGCGGCGATCTGCTCGCGCATATCGCGCACGGCCGCGACGGGCGGCGTCGGCCCCCAGCCTACGCGGTCACTCCGTTCTCGTGCCCGGCACCCCGGACGCCGTCATACCCGGCGTCCGCGACCGTGGTGCCGGAGGAGCCGTCCACGGCCTCCCCGGCCTCGTCCAGGACCTCACCGAACTCGTCCGGGCCGGGAGGCGCGTCCGGGCCTGCGACCGTCGTCGCCCAGACGTCCCCGCCCGGCACGCCGCGCGCGAGACCGCCCTCACGGGACCCGGCGGCGGCGCGTTCCACCTGCCCCGGCGCACCCGGCGGTTCGTCGGACGGGATCACGCGCTGGAACGCCGCCCGGCCCTTCATGAGATTGGGCCCCACCGAGTCGGCGTTGATCACCAGGCTGGTACGCCGGTGGGTGTCGTCGCCCCACTCCTCGACCTCGAGCCGTCCGGCGACCATCACCGGCTGCCCCTTCCTGACGCTCTCGCTGATGTTCACCGCTGCGTGGCCCCACGCCTTCACCTGGAACCAGATCGTCGGCCCGTCGTAGAACTCGCCGTCCGTGTCCCGGATGCGCCGCGTGCTCGCCACCGAGAACCGGGTCCACTCGGTACCCCTGCTCGACCGCCGGATCACAGGATCGCTCCCCGCGTTCCCCGTCACGGTCACCTTCACGTCGTTGCTCACATCGCGCTCCTTCGTCCCGGCGCGCCGGCCCCCTGCCGGCGTGCCGGGACCAGCATCACGCGCGGGCGGCCTCCACGGAGGGCGCCGGAGCGGTGGCTGTGTACGAAGAGCTGTTTCCACGACCCGTCGTCGGCGTCGAACCGGCCTGGGCCCGTGCCGGGGGTCCCTCCTCACGCGCGGACTGCGCGAGTTCGCGAACCTGGCGGTGCTCGTCGAGGAGCCGCTGCGTGGGCTCCCCGAGCGTCCGCTCCAGCACCCGCTCGACGGCGGCCCGCCCCGCCGCGAGCACCGCCTGCTCCCGCCGCCGGGCCAGCGCCCGCCGGACCCGCGTCGCCGCGAGGAACACACCGAGCGCCGCGAGCGCCGCCGCGACACCGGTCACGCCGAGCACGGTCGAGGTGGTGTCGTCGACGGGGAGCACCTGCATCGACGCGAGCACCGTGGCGAGGCCCAGCACCACGGCCAGTCCCACGAAGACGAGTGCCACGCGCCGCAGCGGACGCGCCGAGGCGGGTCCTCGCACGTCCAGCGTGACGCCCCGCAGCGCGGTCGCGAGCGAGGCACCGACGTGCTCCGCGGAGGCCACGGACTCCGCGAGCGACCGTTGCCAGCCGGGCCGCAGGTTCTCCCCCGCGCCGGTGAGCCAGCGGGCACGGGACAGCGCGACGGCGTCGGGATCGGGCACGGGGAACTCGGGCCGCCCGTACCCGTTCTGCACGGAGGCGGCCACCTGCGCCGCGACCGGGCCGAGCCCGGCGGTCTCCGCCAGCGCGTCAGTCTCCGCGGCGAGCACGGTGGAGGTGTGCCACGGCACCTCGGCAGGGGTCTCCTCGAGCAGGGCCGCGGCGGCGGCGTCCAGCTCGGCCGCGGCGCGTCCGGCGGACACCGACCTCCGGCGGACCGCCTGCTCGAGCAGGTCCCGCAGGTCCTGCACGCCGTACCCGGTCCTCGCCGAGACCGGAACCACCGGCACCTCGCCGACGCCGTCGTCGCGCAGCAGGCGGGACACGTCACGCGTGAGGTTGTCCTGCTGGCCCGCCGGGACGGTGTCCATCTGGTTGATCGCGACGACCATGGACCCGGGTCGCTCCCCCGCGCCGCGCAGGTAGCCGGAGTGCAGCGCGTCGTCGGCGTACTTCTGCGGGTCCACCACCCAGACGAGGAGGTCGACCAGGGGCAGCACGCGGTCCACGATCTCGCGGTGGCCGGGGGCGACGGAGTCGTGGTCGGGCAGGTCGAGCAGGACGAGGCCGCCGAAGCCGTCCTCGTCGGCCCCGTCGAGCTCGCCGGCGCGGGTGATGCGCCGCTCGCGCTCGACGCCGAGCCAGTCCAGGAGCGCGGCGGCGTCGTCCGACCAGGAGCAGGCGGAGACCTTCGCCGTGGTGGGGCGTTTGACCCCCACCTCGGCGAAGGAGAGCCGGGAGATCCGGTTGAACAGGCTCGACTTGCCCGATCCCGTGCCTCCCGCGAGGGCGATGACGGTGTGGTCGACGCCGAGGGCGATGCGTTCGCGCACGCCCGCCACGGCGCTCGCGACGCGGCCGAAGACGGCGTCGTCGAGGCGGGAACCTGCCACCTGCAGGGCGCGACCGAGGTCTTCGGTCCGTGCGCGCAGCGCGGCATCATCTCCGGCACGGCCGGGTGGCCGCGTCGAGGCGCTCGTCATGTCAGCCTCCTGAGCTCGGCGAGCCGAACACGCAGCGTGGCTGCCGCGTCGTCGGCGAGGGCGGGGATCTCAAGGGCACTCTGGACAGATCGGGCCTCCACCGCAACCGCTAGCGCAGTCCGGTTCGCCAGGTCGGAGCGCAGCGGGTGCACGAGTCCGTCGACGGCGTCGCCCAGCACCTTGCCCAGGAGCCGTGCCGCGTCCTCGTTCCCGAGCGCCGCGGCGTGCAGCAGCGTCGCCAGCCCGGCATCCCCGAAGGCGCGCCGGGCGCCCAGTGCCGTCGCTTCGTCCAGGGGAACCGAGACGTCCGTATCGTGGACTTCCTCCTCGGTGCCGAGTCCCGCCACGAGGCGGTCGCCCTCCGCGATCCAGGCCGCGGCCTGCTCGGCCACCCACTCCTGCCGGGCCGGTCCGCGTTCCTTGCCCGACGGCGCCACCGCCGTACCCGCCGCGGGGGCTCCCGGGCCCGCGAGCTCGGCGCGCAGCCGCTCCTCGGTCCGGGCGCCGGCGGCCGCGAGCGAGCGCTCCGCGGCCTTCCTGGCTTCCTCCCGCAGCGGGGCGAGCGCCTCGGAGCGGGCGCGACCGGCGCGTTTCGTCGTGCGGACGACGCGGTCACGCACGGTGACGCGGTCGATGCGCTTGCTCGCGACCAGTTCCGCGAAGCGCGCGGTCACCTGCGAGCCGCCTGCTGTCCCGGCCGTGATGGTGGCCCGCGCCACGGCCTCGGCGTCCGGGACGACCACGTCGATCACGCGGCGCAGCTCGCGCGCCGCGGCGCCCTGGGCGTCGACGGCGTCCACCAGGCCCTCCACCCAGTCCGGGAGGGCCTTCAGCGCGCCCTTGAGGGTGCGCACCACCACGGTGCGGGACCGCTCCGGGCCGGCCATCATGGCCAGCCAGCGCGCGATCCCCGCGACGAGCGAGGTGTCGAGCAGTCCTTCGTGCGGGCCGACGTCCGGGACGGTGAACAGCGGCGCGTCCGTCATGCCCCGCTCCCGCATCCGCGCGTTCAGGTCGCCGCGGATGGTGGCGAGGTCGGACTCGCCGACCCGGTTGAGCACGATGGCCACGCTCGCACCACGCTCGCGCGCCCGGTCGAGCGCCTCCCAGGGCAGGGCGTCCCCGTACCGGGCCGCCGTGGTGACGAACAGCCACAGGTCCGCGCCTTCGAGGAGCTTGCCCGCCGTGCTCCGGTTCTGCGAGACGAACGAGTCCAGGTCGGGGGCGTCCAGCAACGCGGTGCCGCGCGGCACGCCCTCGTGCTCGACGACGCGCGCGAGCTCGGTCACGGGACCCGCCTTGAGCGTCACGCGGTCCCGCGGGTGCACGCCCACGACGGGTTCCCGGGTGGTGGGTCGCAGCACGCCCGCGTCGGAGATGTCCCCGCGCAGCAAGCTGTTGAAGATGGTCGACTTACCGGCACCGGTCGAGCCCGCGAGCACCACGAGCGCCGGACTGGACAGTTCCGCGAGCCGTGGCAGCAGGTGCTCGTCGAGCTGCGCGAGCAACCGCGCCCGGGAGGCTTCGGCGTCGTCGGCCCCCTCGATCGGGAGCGGCAGCCGCACGGCGGCGACGTCGCCGCGAAGGTCGTGGACGACGTCGTGCACGGTGAAGCCGAGTTGCTCGGCGACGTCGGGGTCGACGCCGCCCCGGCGGCCGAGCGCGGCGGAGCGCGTTCCGAGAGTCACGGGTTCATCCTGATATCTCCACATGCCCGTTGCCAACCGGGGACGTCGGGCAGGCGTCCGCGGACTGCGTCCACGATACTGGTCCTCGCGCCTGGTCCAACTCCGCGGCCAGGATCGATACGATAGGCCCGCGCCCACGCGGGCGTATGCCTCCGTAGCTCAGCTGGATAGAGCATGTCACTTCTAATGACGAGGTCGCGGGTTCGAATCCTGCCGGGGGCACCTGAAATCCTCTCCACGCACAAGTCGCAGGAATCTCGTGCCGCGATTACCGTGGCTCAGCACCGCTGACAAGCGCCGGTGGCGGCGCGGACGTTCCACCCAGAGCCTCCGGAGGTACTGCCGATGACCGTGGCCGCACCGCACCGGCCCGGTTCGAACGCACTCCCGCACCTCCTCGCCCGGCGGGCCGCGAACGCGGTGTCCGGCACCCCGGGCCGCCTCGGCCTCGCCCAGATCGCCTCCGTGCTGGCCTGCGTCGCGCTCGGGATCGCCGGGTTCCTCGCCGGCACCGGCCAGTCGGAAGACCTCGACATCGCCCACGCGGACGCCGTCGATCTCGTGGCGACGCAGGAACTGCGCAACCGCCTCGTCTCGGCCGACGCGGCGGCCACGAGCGCCTTCCTGGTCGGCGGGCTCGAGCCCACCGCCATGCGGGAGCGCTACTCGGAGAATCTCGCCGACGCCGCCCGCGCCGTGCCCCCGCTCGCGGCCCGCGCCCCCGAGCGCGCCGACGAGCTGGCCGCCGTGTCCGACGCCGTGCAGCGCTACGCCGGCCTCGTCGAGTCGGCCCGCGCCAACAACCGGCAGGGCCTCCCCGTGGGCACCGGCTACCTCGACCTCGCGTCGGCGACCCTGCGCGACGAGGCGCTGCCCGTGCTCGACGACGTCGCCGGCCGCATCACCGACCGCATGGACGGCCACCTGGCCGCCGTCTCCATGCGGCAGTCCCCGCTGCTGGCCGTGGTCGCCGGGCTCGTCGTGCTCGGGCTCGTGCAGTGGTGGCTGGCCCACCGCACCCACCGCATGATCAGCCCGTGGATGGTGGTCGCGACGGCCCTCGCGCTGGTCGGCTCCCTGGCCGTGGCCATCGGCGTGGTCGGGGGCAACGTCGTCGCGCACAAGGTGGCGGACGGCCCCTACGCCGCCACCGTCGCGAGTTCCGCCGCGCTCGCGGAGGCCACGGACGCCAAGTCGCAGGAGTCGCTCACCCTCATCAAGCGCGGGTCTGGGCGGGAGCACGAGGACCGGTTCCACGCCTCCACGATGCGCGCCGCCGAGTTGCTGGCCGCGTCCGACGACGCCGCCGGTGCCGAGCGGCCGACCGGCGACCTCCTGCGGACGTGGCTGGAAGGCCATGCCGAGATCCGTGCGCTCGACACCGCGGGCCGCTGGGAGGACGCGGTGTCGGCGGCGGTCGCCACCGGCGACGGCTCGGCCATGGCGGCGTTCGAGGACTTCGCGGCCCGGGCCGCCCGGGACGTCACCGTCACCGGGGAGCGCGCCGCCGCCCAGCTCACCAAGGCGTCGGCCGTGTCCTCCGCGACCGGCTGGATCGCCCTGGTGACCGGCCTGCTCGCCGCGGGCATGACCGCCACCGGGATCTGGGCACGGCAGAAGGAGTACCTGTGAACGCCGTCTCACCCGGGCGTCTCGCGCACCCGCGCCTCCGGTACCGCCGCCTCGCCGCCGCCGTCGTGTCCGGGCTCGTGGTCGTGGCGCTGGCCGCCTGCGCGGTGCCGCGCGCCGCGACCACCAGGCTCGACGGCATCACGTCGACCCAGGGCGACGCGGACCGCAGCTCCGGCGGCGGGACCGGCCACGGACCGCCGTCGGGCACGGGCGAGGTCCTGCGAGAGCCGCAGGTGTGCGCCGACGGCGCCCCCGCGACCGCCTCGTACGCGCCGCAGGACGCCCGGCCCGGGGTGGTGCCGGAGGGGTCCACGATGGCGCGGATCCGCGAGCGCGGCGCCCTGCGCGTCGGGATCTCGGCGGACACGCTGCGCATGAGCGCACGCGATCCGTTCACCGGCGGCATCGAGGGCTTCGACATCGACGTGGCGCGCGCCGTCGCGAAGGCGATCTTCGGCGACCCGGACCGCGTACGGTTCCGGGTGATCACCTCCGCGCAGCGGGAGCGGGTCCTCATCGACCACGAGGTCGACATCGTGGTGCGCACGTACACGATCACGTGCGACCGCTGGGAGGACGTCGCGTTCTCGGCGGAGTACTACCACGCCGGGCAGAAGCTGCTGGTGCCGTCCTCGTCCGACGTGCGGGGCATCGGGGAGCTCGAGGGGCAGCGCGTGTGCGCGTCGGAGGACACCACGTCGCTGGCCCTGCTGCGGACCTGGGACGACGTCGAACCCGTGGCCGCCGCGACGCACACCCAGTGCCTGGCCATGTTCCAGCAGGGCCGGGTGGATGCCCTGACGGGCGACGACACCGTCCTGGCGGGCTTCGCCGCCCAGGACCCGTACGCGAAGGTGGTGGGTGACGCGGTCAGCGACGAGCCCTACGGCATCGGCATTCCCGCCGACCAGGTGGACCTGGTGCGGTTCGTGAACGCGGTGCTGGAGCAGCGTGTCTCGAGCGGGGGCTGGCACTTGAGCTACGACCGCTGGCTGTCGGACGTGCTGGGTGACGCGCCCGTGCCGCCCGCGCCGGTCTACGGGCGGGCGTCGTGATCCGGGTGGGCGACGGCACGGACCGGCCTGCCTCCGACCCGCCGACGCGGGCGGTGCCGATGTCGCTGCGCGTCTCGACGATGGCGCGAGGGACGGCCGCGTCCGGTCCCGCGGCTGCTGCGACCAGTTCGTCGCGGCTGAGCGCGACCGCCCTCGGGTCGGCCATCGCGAACGTCCCGCGCGACTCCCAGCTGCACAGCACGTCGTCGCCCTGGCTGCGCGAGAAGCGCCTCGGCGCCGGGCTGACGGTCGTGCCCACGCCTGAGGTCCAGGACCCGCTCGCGTCGGTCATGGAGAACCCCGAGCTCGCCGAGGAGAAGCGGTTCTGCTCCGCGTGCGGCGATCCGGTCGGCCGGGCGCGCGAGGGCGTGCCCGGACGCACCAGGGGTTACTGCGCCGCGTGCGGCACCCCGTTCGACTTCGTCCCGTCGCTGTCGCCCGGTGAGCTCGTCGGCGGGCAGTACGAGGTGGTCGGCTGCATCGCGCACGGCGGCCTCGGGTGGATCTACCTGGCCCGCGACCGGAACGTCGCCAACCGCTGGGTGGTGCTCAAGGGACTGCTGAACGCCGACAGCACGGAGGCCTACGACGTCGCGGTCGGCGAGCGCGAGTTCCTCGCCGAGGTGGAGCATCCGCTGATCGTCGAGATCTACAACTTCGCGCGGCACGCGGGCGCCGGGTACACGGTGATGGAGTACGTGGGCGGGCGCTCGCTCAAGGAGCTGCGGGAGGAACGGCGGAGCCCGTTCCCGCCGGACCACGCCATCGCCTACCTGCTCGAGATCATGCCCGCTTTCACCTACGTGCACGACCACGGCCTGCTCTACTGCGACTTCAAGCCGGACAACGTGGTGGTCCAGGGCGACACCGTCAAGCTCATCGACCTCGGCGGGGTGCGCCGCATGTCGGACATGACGACCCAGATCTACGGTACGCGGGGCTACCAGGCCGCCGAGGTGGCGCAGGTCGGCCCGTCCGTCGCGTCCGACATCTACACGATCGGGCGCACGCTCGCGGCGCTCGTCCTGGACTTCGCCGGCAGCACCGGCGTCCACGAGCACACCCTCCCGCCCGTCGACGAGACTCCCTTGTTCGCCCGGCACGACTCGCTGCACCGGTGGCTCGCCAAGGCGTGTCATCCCTCGCGGGACGACCGCTTCCTCACCGTCGAGGAGGCGCGCGAGCAGCTCCTCGGGGTCCTGCGTGAGGTCGTCGCCCTCGAGCGGACGGGGAGCGGGGGCGCGACGACGTCGACGGCGTCGGCCCTGTTCGGCGTGCCGCCGGCGGACGGCTCGGGAGGCCCTCTGAAGTGGGACGAGATGCCGGGGCTCGCCCCGGACCCCACCGACCCGATGACCTCGTGGGTCGCGGGCGTGAACCTCACCGATCCGGCCGCGCGCCTGGACCAGCTCGCGCTGGCACCGCGGCGGACCGTGGAGGTGCTGCTCGCCGAGACGCGCGCCGCGCTGGAGATCGGCGACCTGCGGCGAGTGCGCGACACCGTGACACAGATCCTCTCCCTCGACCCCTGGGAGTGGCGTGCCGCCTGGATGGACGGCCTCGCCTACCTCGCCGGGGGCGATGCCGCCGGCGCCGCCGCGGCCTTCAACGCCGTGTACGGGCAGGTTCCGGGCGAGCTCGCGCCGAAGCTGGCCCTCGCCTGCGCGTGCGAGCAGTCGGGCGAGCTGGGGGTGGCCCACGAGATGTACGCGGTCTGCGCCCGCACCGACGCGAACTACACGGGCGCGGCCGCGTTCGGCCTGGCGCGGGTACGCCTCGCGCGGGACGACCTCGACGGCGCGCTCGACGCGCTCGACTTCGTGGTCCCCACCCGGGGTTCGTACGGCGACGCCCGCCTCGCCCGCGCCCGCCTGCTCATCGGATCCGGCCGCGGCCTGCCCTCCCTCGCGCAGGCCGCCGAGGTGATCGACGACGCGCCGGTCCCCGCCCGGATGCGCACCCAGGTGGTGGTCGAGGCGCTGCAGCGCGCGCTCGACCACGTGCTCCGGCACGGCCCCGAGCCCGGCATCCGCGTGGCGGGCGCCGAGGCCACCGAGCCCAGCCTGCGCGACGCCCTCGAGGCGGGCCTGCGCCGTCTCGCGCAGTTCACCGAGAGCCGTCGTGCCCGTGTCACGCTCGTCGATCGGGCCAACTCCGTGCGACGCTGGACGCTGCGATGAGCACTCCTGACGAGAACACCAAGTCACGCTGCCCGCGCTGCGGAGAGCTCTCCGCACCCGGCGCGCGCTTCTGCGAGCAGTGCGGCTTCGAGCTGCGCGGACAGCCGGCGGAGGGCACGACGACCGGCGCCCCGCCCACGGAGCCCATCCCGGTCGTCACGGTGGTCGACCCGGACCCGGACTCCTCCGTCACGCCTCCTCCGGCCCCGCTGTCCGAGCGCGACCACTTCACCGAGAAGCCCGCCGACTGGGCCGCCGGCGTCTGCGACCGCGGGGTGCGGCACGCGCGCAACGAGGACGCGATGGCGCTGGCCGCCGCCGGCCCGGGCTCGGCGAGCGGCACGGCGGCGCTGGTCGTGTGCGACGGCGTGTCGAGCGCGCCGAACTCCGACGTCGCCTCGCTGGCGGCAGCCCGGGTGGCGCGGGACGCGCTGGTCACGTTCGAGCCTGTCGGCTCCCTGCCCGTGCGGGGCAAGATCGAACGCCGCGTGGCGGAGTGGACCCAGGCGATGGTGACCGCCTCCCGGGAGGCCGGGGCCGCCGTCATCCGCACCGGCGACGAGATCGCGCGCGAGGCGGCGATCTCCGGCCGACACAGCGGACCCGCGATCGACCCTCCGGCCTGCACGTTCGCCGCCGCGGTGGTGGACTCGGGCCTGGTCGTGGCGGGCTGGCTCGGCGACTCGCGCGTGTACTGGCTGCCCGACGACGGCGCCGCGGAACAACTGTCCGTCGACGACTCGTGGGCGCAGGAGATGATGGCCGCGGGATTCTCGCGCGAGCAGGCCGAGCACTCCCCGCAGGCGCACGCGATCACGCGCTGGCTCGGGCGGACCGCCCCCGACCTCGACGCGCACTGCGCGGCCATGCTCCCTGAGGTCCCGGGCTGGGTGCTGGTCTGCTCGGACGGCCTGTGGAACTACTGCTCGGAGGCGGAGGACGTGTCGGACCTCGTGCGCCGGCTCTCGGGCGGGACGGTCGACCCGTCGGAGACCGCGGCGGCGCTCGTGCTCTGGGCGAACGCGGCCGGCGGGCGCGACAACATCACCGTGGCGCTGGCGCGGGTGGAACCGGAGCCGTCCCGGACGGAACCGGGGCCTCTCTCCTGACCCGCAGCCCCGCGAGGCCCGCCAGCAGCAGCGCCGCCACGTTGACCGCGACGATCACCCGCCAGTCCCACACGACCAGCAGCGCGGCGCCCGCGACGGTGAACAGCACCTGCGGGAAGTTCAGCAGGAGCTGGCTGGCGGCCGCGGTGCGGCCCTGCAGGCCCGCGGGCGTGACGACCTGGCGTTCGGTGACGTAGGCGACGACGGCCGACGTCGTCCCGAACCCGAGCACGAGCTGCGCCACCACCACGAGCGGCACCATCGCGAGCAGCAGGGGCGCGAGGCCCACCCCCGCGAGCAGGATGCCCACCGCGACCACGCGGCCACGGCCCCACCGCGCCATGAGGCGGGGCGTGAGCGCCCCCGCGACGAACCCGCCGACCCCCTGGAGCACCAGCAGCGGAGGCAGCCACGCGTTCGGGACGCCGACGTCCTCGAGGATCGCGAACACCACGCCGTTGACCAGGCCGATGAACGCGAACGCGACGAGCATGACGTTCGTCAGCGGGCGCAGCGGAACACCGGCGTACAGCTGCCGGAACCCGCCGGCCACCTCACGCACCGTGACGCGCTGCGCGGCCGGGACCACCGACTCGGCGAACCTCAGGCACACGAACACCGCGGCCGCGCCGACGAACGCCGCGATCGTCGCCGCCACCAGGACGTACGGCCCGGCCAGCGCGTAGGCGCCCGCCCCGGCGAACGGCATGGCGACCCGGAACACCTGGTCGATCATCGCGAGCCGCGCGTTGGCGTGCCCGAGCGCCTCGTCCGGCAGCAGGTCCTTCAGGAGCCCCGACTGCCCGGCGGCCGTCACGTACGCCACCAGCGCGTACAGCACCGTGACCGGGTAGATCACCCAGGCGGTCCCGGCGTCGTGCACCCAGAACAGCGGGACCAGGCACGCCGCGCCGAGCAGGTACGCGACCGCGAGCAGCTTCCGGCGCGAGACCCGGTCCGCGAGGACGCCGAGGAACGGCGAGACCAGCGCCGGCAGGCCCAGCATCGCGAACGTCAGCCCGCCCGCCGCCGCGCTCCCCGTGAGGTCGGCCACCCAGATCGCCATGATGAGCATCAGCGCCGAGTCGGCGAAGTTGGTGAGCGCCCAGCCGGCGGTGAGCCAGCGGAACGTCGGCGTCCTCAGGTGGTGGGAAGGATCGGGTGTGCCGGGCCGGCCGGCGGACGGCTCGGCCGGGTCGACAGCCGGATCTGCGGCGCGGCGTCCGGCAGGGGCAGGTCGGGACATGGCTGGACGTTAACAGCCGCCTACCGAGTTCTCCGGACATGTCACGGCGGACGCTTCACGGGTGACGGCCACGGCCTCGGCAGAGGTCGGACCGTGTGTGTCCTTCGCCACGGGCAGCAAGGATCTGCCACCAGGAAAAAGCCGTGCGTCACGACCCCCGGACCTGAGAGTGTTCAGACACACCGCGGTGGCGTCCGCCTGGTCCCGACGACCGGGTGGCGGAGAGGTCCGGCCAGACCTCACGCCGGGCTCGTCCCGGCAATCCAGCGTCACGAAGGGCACTCACGTGCACACCATCGATTACACCCTCATCCGAGCCCTCCATCAGGAACGGCTCGACCACGCCGAGGATCTCCGGCGCGACCGGCGCCAGCGCCAGGAACGCGCGCGGCGGAAGTCCCGGAGCACGCTCCGGGCCCCTCGTCGGACCCCGGTCCGTTGACCCCGACGCACCGCAAGCCGGACACGCTTGCGGCCACCGAATCGCAGCGGCACGCCGACAGATCTCGATCCTGTCGGCGTGTCGCTGTTTTTCGCGCCCCCGCCCGGCACCGGCAGCGGCACCCGCCGCGGGTCGGGTGGACGGCCCCGCCTGACCGCACGACGTAGGCTGGGCGCCGTGAGCACCAGTCCCGCCGACCGTATCGTCTGGATCGACTGCGAGATGACCGGGCTCGACGTCCGTACCGATGCGCTCGTCGAGGTCGCCGCCGTCGTCACCGACTCCGAGCTGAAACCCCTGGGCGACGGGATCGACGTCCTCATCAAGCCCCCCGCCGAGGCCATCGCCCAGATGGGCGACTTCGTGCGCGACATGCACACCCGGTCCGGCCTGCTCGACGCACTGGCCGGCGGACTCTCCCTCGCCGAGGCAGAGTCCCGCGTCCTGGAGTACGTCCGCGACTGGGTACCGGTCAAGGGCAAAGCCCCGCTCGCCGGCAACTCCGTGGGCACCGACAAGCTGTTCCTCGACGCCCACATGCCGGAACTCGCGGGCCACCTCCACTACCGGATCATCGACGTCTCCTCCGTCAAGGAGCTCGCCCGGCGCTGGTACCCGCGCGTCTACTTCGCCAGCCCCGACAAGGACGGCGGCCACCGGGCTCTCGCCGACATCCTGGAGTCCATCGACGAGCTCCGCTACTACCGCGAGGTGCTGTTCCCCGCGCCGCCGGGGCCTGACTCCGAGACCGCCCGCGCGGCGGCGGCGAAGGTGAAGGAGACGTCGGTCACGAAGCTGGTGCCGGGCGCGAATTGAGTTCGGGGTCGGAGCCCGACCTCATGTATGCTTTTCGTCGGCCGCCGGTACTGAATCGGCGGGCATGGTGGGTATAGCTCAGCTGGTAGAGCATCGCGTTGTGGTCGCGAGGGTCGCGGGTTCAAGTCCCGTTACTCACCCTGATAAAGCGGCAGGTCAATCCAGGTTCCTGGGTCGGCCTGCCGCTTTCGTGCTCCCGGGGATACGGGTCGGTTCTCGCGGCCGCCGATCCGCTGGTGGATCTGGCGGCGGGCCGCGTGAGACCCGCCCGACCGGGTTCTACCTCGATGGTTCCGGAGCGGACCCCCGCTGCGCACCGGCACGCCCGAACCGGAGCACCGCAGCGCTCCCGAGGACCAGGACGAGCGCCCCCGTGGGAACCCCGAAAGGATCCTGCAGGCCACCCAGGTCCCCCGCGACCGTGAGCCACAGCAGGCCGACGACGGCCCCCGCGTACGCGCCCACGACCGGCCCGGTCCGTGCGAGCGCCACCGCCGCGAAGCGGCCCCGGGCCCGCACCCGCCGGCCGTCGACAACGGCCCCCGCCCGCCGGGCCGGGGCTCGCGTCTCGACGGGACCGAACAGGACCACGAGCACCGTCAGGACGGCCGCGAGCGCCGCGAGCCACGGCACGCGGCCGAGCCACCAGGCGGCGGTGCCCGCGTCGCTCGGCGGCAGGAGCCCGAGCAGGTCGAGGGCGACGGCGGCGGCGAGTGCCGCCACCAGGTGCCACAGGTACACGGTGAGGACGACGGTGTTGACGCCGACGACGGCGGCCCAGGGGCGGGGCCGCTGGAGCCGGCGTTGCGCCCGCGGTGCCACGAGTGCGGCGAGGCCGAGCTGGGTGGCGGCGAGGGTCAGGAGCGCGAGGGTGGGTGGCGAGGAGTTCTGGATCGCGTCTCCGGGCACGGTCACCATGCTCACCGGGTAGGGCCCAGGCCCGGTGAGGAGCACGAGGGTGCCCAGGCCGCCGATGACGAGCGCGGACGCCCGCCGGGTCCCGAGCCGCAGGGTGCCGTCGTGCCAGGCGTAGCCGACCTGGTGGATGGCGAGCCAGCCGAAGGCGAAGCTGCCGGCCGCGGCGAGTTCGTTGCCGGTCGTGAGGCGTAGCGCGTCGCCTGCCGCGACGCCGGCGACCAGCGCGACCGGCACGGCGAGCCCGTGGCGTTCGTGGAGCCGGTGGGTGAGGGGCGTCAGGGCGGTCACGCCGAGGTAGACGACGAGGAACCACAGCGGCAGGACCACGAGTGCGACGGCCTGCTCGACGAAGCCGGGCGTGACGCCCGCGAGGCGGGCGACGGCCGCGCCGCCCGCCACGACGAGCAGGAGCGCGGTGACGGGCGGGAACAGCCGCGCGCTGCGGTCGAGCAGCCAGCGCGTGGCCGTCCCGCCACGGTCGCGCCTGCGTGTCCAGGAGATGGCGTTGGCGGCGCCTCCGACGAGGAAGAACACGGGCATGACCTGGAACAGCCAGGTCAGCGCGTGCGCCCACTGCAGTTCGGGCAGGGCGGTGAAGCCGGTGAGCCGTCCGTCGCTCGTGCGCTGGACGGTCAGGATGAGCCAGTGCCCGAGGACCACGGCACCGATCGCGGCGGCGCGCAGCAGGTCCAGGTCCCTCCGGCGCGAGGACGGCGTCCGCGCTGCGAGTTCCTGGATCGAGGACACCGTTCCTCCCGAGGCCTCGGCCCGGCGGGTGCACGTCCGTGCACGCCCCGTTCTCCACGGTAGCCGGTCTCCGATTGCGGCTCACGGCCTCATTCGGTGGTCAGTGAGCCGTCCGAGCTGAAGACCAGGCCGAGGGTGATCTCGCCCTGCTTCAGGGCCTCCTTGGTGAGCGGCCCGCCGGCGTCGAGCGAGCGGAACTCGCTGAACGTCAGCTCGTAGGTTTCCTCCAGGCCCGGCTGGCAGAACGGACGTTCGGTGCACTCGGGCCCGGCGCCGAGGATCAGGCCGTCGCAGGCCTCCGCGAGGTCGGAGAGCGTTGTGAGGCCGTGCTCCTGCGCGAACGCTGTGGTCACCGCGAACGCGTTCTGGTCCTGCGCGTCGGAGGGTTCGCCGACGACGAGGCCCACCTCGTCGGCGAGCCCGCGCAGCCCTTCGACCGTGGCGTCGAGGTCGCTGCTCGCGACCGGTTCGGCGTCGGGGCCGTTGACGTCGAGGTTGATGAACTCGGTCAGCGTGCCGACGTACTCGGGGACGATCTGGATCTGGTCCCCCTTCTTGAGCGCGGGCAGGTAGGCCTCGCGGTTGCCGATGGTGGTGACCTCGACGTCGTACCCGGCGCCCTCCAGCACCTCGGCGTAGATGTTGCCGAGTGTGGCGCTCTCGGCGAAGTCGGCGGCGCCGATGGCGATCGAGCCGGCGTCGTCGACCTCCTCGGCCTCGATGCCCGCGGAGGCGACGAACTCGGCGGCGACGTCCTCCGACGTCTGCCGGTCGATGTCGACCGCCCGGTTCAGCCCGATCAGCGTGTCCGTGTCCAGTGCCGCCGACACCTGGTCGAGCAGGCCGATCAGGTCCGGGTACTGCTCGGCCGCCTCGGCGTTGACGGCCGGGATGATGTTGTCGACCGTCTGGAGCTGTTGGTCGTCGTCGAGCACCACGATCTCGTCGCCGGCGATCGGTTCGCAGGTGGCGGCGACGTCGTCGCCGTCGTCGTTCGGATCGCCGCCGGCGGAGCCGGGCTCGCCGCACGCGGTGAGCAGTGTCAGGCCGACGACGGCGGTGGCCGCGCCGAGCAGGCGCAGCGGGCGGGACAGGGGGGTGCGGGCGAGGCGCATCGTGACTCCGGTTCTGCTCTGTACTGGTGTTCTACGAGGTCGAACTGGCCCATTCGATCGTGATCGGTGCGCGCTGGCAAGGGGAATCGCGGGCGAACCGTCGCATCATGGCGGGCGCACGGGGGCCGACAGCAGTAGAGCGGCCGCCTGCCCGGGCCGTCTGTGATGCTCCGCACAGAGTGTGTGACGCGCTGGAACCATGAGGCCCGCACCAGGCGGGTGCTCGGCCTGAGCGCGGCCCGGTGCTCGCACCGGACCGCGCGCTCAGTTCGCTTGCTCAGCCCAGCACCGCCCGGACGGCCTCCTCGAGCGAGGCGGGCTCGCGCCCGATCAGCTGCCGCAGGTCGACACTGTCCGTGGCGAGGTCGCCGGCGGAGATCGAGGCGTCGAGGGCGACCAAGAATCCCGTCGTGCCCGCGTCGAGCCCGGCGCCGGTCAGGGCCGCCCGGTACGCCTCGGGCGCGAGGTCCTCGTACACCACCTTGGTGTCCGTGACCTGCGTGATGGCGGCGGCGAGGTCGGAGAGGGTGAAGCTCGGGCCGGCGAGCTCGTACACCCGGTCCCCGTCCGCGTCCTCGAGGAGGGCCGACGCCGCGGCGGCCGCGTAGTCGGCACGGGCGGCGCCGGAGATGAGGGCTCCGCCGGTGGCGCCCAGGATCTTACCGGTCTGGAGGTACTGGCCCGCCTGGTCCGTGTACACCTCGACGTACCAGCTGTTGCGCAGGATCGTGTGCGGGATCCCGGACGCACGCAGGGCCTTCTCGGTCTCCACGTGCTCGGGCGCGACCGGGTTCCCCGTGGCGCCGGCCTTCAGGACACTCGTGTAGAGGATGCGTCCCACGCCGCCGGCCTTCGCTGCCTCGATCACGGCGGTGTGCTGCGGGACGCGCCGGCCGATCTCGGACCCCGACACCAGGAGCAGGCGGTCGACTCCGGCCAGCGCCGCGTTCAGGGTCTCCGGACGGTCATAGTCGCCCTCACGCACCTGCACCCCGCGCTCGGCGAGGTCGTCCAGCTTGCCCGGCGTGCGCGCGATCGCTACGACGCGGTGCGGGTCGACCCCCCGGTCGAGAAGCTCCCCCACGACGAGGCGCCCCAAGTGACCCGTTACTCCTGTGACCGCGTAGACCTGCGACATGTTCGACTCCTTCTCGGTCGTACTTTCAAATCGAAAGTACCATACAACAGGTTGGCACTGTAGGATGGGCCGTGCCCGACAGGCAGGAATCCGGCAGGAGAGAGGAAGGTCCGATGGCGCAGCACGACGACGCGGCCGAACCCAGCGTCGCGCTCGTGGCCGACGTGTTCGCGCGGAACTGCGCCTCACGCGCGGTCTTCGACGACGTCACCTCGAAGTGGGCCTCGCTCGCGCTGCTCGCCCTCCTCGACGGCCGGACCCGCTTCAACGCGCTGCGCCGCCGCGTCGACGGCGTCAGCGAGAAGATGCTGTCGCAGAACCTGCGCACCCTGGAGAGCGACGGGCTCATCATCCGCGACGTGATCGACGTCATCCCCGCCCGCGTCGAGTACGAGCTCACCCCCCTCGGGCGCGAGGTCGCCGGCCACCTGAGAGCCCTCGCCGACGTCCTGGAGACCGCCGTCGCGGACTGAGGCACCCCGTGCCGCGCAGCCCGCGCCGCGGCCTCTCGTCGATGTCGGTCGCTCGCGATAGCGTCCTCGTCATGGCCGCCAACCCCTGGTTCTCCTGGACCTACGTGGTCGAGAACGCGAACACCCTCTGGGAGCACACCGCCCAGCACGCCGTGCTCACGGTGCAGTCGGTGGCGGTCGCCGCGCTCATCGCCGTGCCGCTCGGCATCCTCGTCTCCCGGGTCCGCTGGCTGTCCGGGATCGTGATCGGTACCGCCGCGGTGCTCTACACGGTACCGAGCCTCGCGCTGTTCGCGATCCTCGCCCCGCTGCTCGGCATCGGACGCACCCCGGTGTTCATCGGCCTTGTGGCCTATGCGCTGCTGGTGATCCTCCGCAACACCGTGGCCGGGCTCGACGGCGTCGACCCCGGCGTGCTCGACGCCGCCCGCGGACTCGGCTACGGCCCGGCGCGCGTGCTCGTCCACGTCTCGCTGCCGAACGCGCTGCCGTCCGTCGTCGCCGGCCTGCGCCTGGCCACCGTGTCGACGGTGGCGATGGTCACCGTCGGCGTCGTCGTCGGCTACGGCGGGCTCGGGCAGCTGATGTTCCAGGGCTTCCGGAACAACTTCTACCGCGCGGAGATCATGGCGGCCACGCTCGCCTGCGTGCTCCTCGCCGTCGTGCTCGACGTCGCGATCTGGGCCGGCGGGCGCGCCCTCACCCCCTGGCGCGAGCGGGGGCGCGCATGAACGTCCTCGACGAGGCCATCGTGTGGCTCAACGACCCCCTGACCTGGACACGGAGCGGCGGGATCATCGACCTGACGGTCGAGCACCTGATCATGACCGCGCTCGCCGTCGCGCTCGCCGCCACGTTCTCGATCCCGCTCGGCGCCTGGATGGGGCACACGGGCCAGGGAGCGGGCGTCATGGTCACACTCGGCAACGCCACCCGCGCGGTCCCCACCCTCGGCATCATCCTGCTGCTCGCCGCCGGCGGCCTCTTCGGCAACGGCGCCGCCGTGCTCGCGGCGGCGATCTTCGCCGTACCGGTGCTCCTCGTGAACTCTTACGAGGGCGTCCGCGGAGCGGACCCCGCCGCGCGCGACGCCGGGCGGGGGATGGGCATGTCCGGCGCACGCGTCCTCTTCCAGATCGAACTCCCGCTCGCCACCGGTCTCATCGCCGCGGGACTGCGCACCACCATCGTGCAGGTCGTCGCCACGATCCCCCTCGCCGCGCTGGCCGGCGGCGGCGGGCTCGGTCAGATCATCGCCTTCGGGATGGGCACGCAGCGCTACGGCCAGGTACTGGCGGGCGGCATCGTCGTGGCGCTGCTGGCCCTCGTGCTCGACGGCGTCCTCGCGGTCGCGCAACGGCTCGTCACCCCGGCGCCGCTGCGCGTGACCACGCACAAGCGGCGGTAGCGAGTCACGCTCGGGTGCCGCGCACAACGGGAACGCACCACGGCTTCGCCCGTGTCCGTCCCTCGTCGTTCCACCGCACCGCCGCACAGGCCTTCGCTACGCTCGCAGACGTGACTGAGAACCTCCGTGTTGCACTGGCCACCTGCTCCGTCCTGCCCGAACTCGACAAGGGGGACCAGCCCCTCGTGGCCGCCCTCGCCGAGCGCGGCATCACCGCCGAGCCCGCGGTCTGGGACGACACCGACGTGGACTGGTCGTCGTACGACCTGGTCGTGGTCCGCTCCACGTGGGACTACTCGGCCCGCCGCGACGAGTTCGTCGCCTGGGCGAAGGCGGTGCCGAAACTGCTCAACTGCGCGGACGTGCTGGAGTGGAACACGGACAAGCGCTACCTGCGCACGCTCGAGGCGTCCGGCGTCCCCGTGATCCCGACCATCTGGCTCGACCCGGACCGGCACCTGTCCAAGCGCGCCGTGCACACGCGGATGCCGGCGTTCGGCGACTTCGTGGTCAAGCCGGTGGTCAGCGCCGGCGCCAACGACACCGGGCGCTACCAGCCGGTCTCCGCCGAGTCGCGCGCCCTCGCGATCGAGCACGCCAAGCGCCTGCTCGACGGCGGACGCTGGGCCATGATCCAGCCCTACGTCACCTCCGTGGACACGGCGGGCGAGGCCTGCCTGGTGTTCATCGACGGCGAACTGTCGCACTCCGTGCGCCGCAACGCCCTGCTGAACGGCCCGGTCCGCCCGACGCAGGGGCTGTACGCGATCGAGGAGATGCGGCCCTTCACCGCCTCGGACGAGCAGATCGCGGTGGCGCGCAAGGCCCTCGAGGTCGCACAGGCGGAACTCGGCGCCCGCGAGCCGCTCCTGTACGCGCGTGTCGATCTCGTCACCGGTGACGACGGCACCCCGATGCTCATGGAGCTGGAACTCACCGAGCCGTCGCTGTGGATGCAGATGGCCGGAGGCGTGGACGCGTTCGGCACGATGGCGGACGCGATCGTCGAGCGGCTCGGGTAGTCGCGCCCGCAGGAAGCGCGCGGCGGCCCGGCTCCCACGTGATCGGTAGCTCGATGAGTGATCGGCAGCTCGATCTGCCGATCACTCACCAACGGACCGATCGAGCGTCGACCTCCGGCGGATCAGGCCAGCCCCGCCCTCCGGAGCGCCTCCGCCATCGCCGTGTTCGCCGGGGGCTGGCTCTTGCCGCCGCCCCGGCCGCCCTGACCTCCGCGGCCCTTGCCGCCTCGACCACCGCGGCCGTCACGCCCGCCGTTGCCGCGGCCGCGATCGCCGCCCGGGCGGCCGCCCGACCCGCGGCCGTCGTCGGACCCGTCGCCGCCCCGCGCGC
>NZ_BAAGRL010000044.1:0-12925 GCF_054782975.1 Myceligenerans halotolerans | reverse complement strand
CGGCCGGGACTGTCAGGGCACCCTGGACGGCCTCGCCGGTCAGGAGTTCCCTGCCGCCGCCGGTGTCCGTGTCCGCGCCGGTGTCCGTGTCCGCGGCGGTGTCCGTGTCTGTGTCCGACGACGGTGCGGGGCGCCCGGCGTCGACGGTGACGTCCGCGTCGGTGTGGTTGATCGCGAAGACGAACTCGGCGTCGTTGGCGACACGGCGCACCACCTCGACGCCTTCCGGGAGCGCGACCGGCGGGAGCACACCCGCCTCCTCGGCGACGCGGCGTGCGATGTGGGCGACTCCGTCGTCGGACAGCCGGGTCGCGACGTACCAGGCGGCGCCGGCCGAGGAGACCGTGCCACCGGATCCAGCCGGGGCCGCGCCGGCGTCCGACCCGCCCGAGCCCGTCAAGCCCGTGGAGCCCGTCGAACCCGTGGAGCCCGTCGAACCCGCGTGCGGAACCACCTGCGACATCGGCGCCGTGCCCGGGCGTCCGCCGTCGGACACGATCGTTCTGCGGGTGATCGCCGGGCGGCCTGGCAGCGGGCCGTCGTCGTAGGCGGCGACGACCTCGACGCCGTCGGCGGCCGTCGACTTCTCCGTCCACAGGTCGGCGGTGAGGCCGCCGTCGGGCAGCGACGCGCCGGAGAGGCGGACCGACTCGCCCTCCTGGAGCGGGAAGAACTCCTCGGTCCGGACGCCCAGCAGGTCACGGTAGGCGCCGGGGTACCCGCCGAGGCGGATGTGGTCGTTCTCGTCGGCGATCCCGGAGAAGTACGTGACCAGCACGGTCGCACCGCGTTCGGCGGCGGTGCGCACGCGGGCGGCGTCGGCGTCGGACACGAGGTACAGGTTCGGCACCACGACCAGGTCGTAGCCGTCCAGGTCCCGCGACGGCGGCACGATGTCCACCGTCACCCCGAGCCGCCACAGCGCCTTGTACCAGGCGAGGACCTGGTCCGGGTACTCCACCTCGGTGGGGTGGACGTCCTGGTCGCAGGCCCACCAGGCGGGCCAGTCCAGGACGAGCGCCGTCCGCGCCACGACGCGGGAGCCGCGCACCTCCCCGAGCGCCTTGACCGCCCCGCCGAGCGCGACGACGTCCCGCCACAGGTCGGAGTCCGTCCCCGCGTGCGGCACGAGCGCGCTGTGGTACTTCTCGGCGCCCGCCTTGCTGGCGCGCCACTGGAAGAACATCACGGCGTCGGACCCGCGGGCGACGTGCGACAGCGAGTTCCGCAGCATCTCCCCCGGCTGCTTGGCGCGGTTGCGTGTCTGCCAGTTCACGGCGCTCGTGGAGTGCTCCATGAGGATCCACGGGTCGCCGCCGGCGATCCCGCGCGCCAGGTCGGCGCTGAGGGAGAGCAGCATGTGCCGGTCCGGGTCCGCGGCCATCGTGTAGTTGTCGTTCGCGACGACGTCGAGGTCGCCGGCCCAGGAGAAGTAGTCCATCTCCTTGTGGCTGCCGGCCATGAGGTTCGTGGTGGTCGGCACGTGCGGCGTGATCTCGCGGAGGGTGTCGCGCAGGTCGCGGTAGTAGTCGAGCAGCGCGTCGGAGCTGAAGCGGTCGAAGTCGAGCCGCTGGGTGGGGTTGGCGAACGCGGTGGTGTCCAGCGGCGGGAGCACGTCGTCGAACGACCCGTACCGCTGCGACCAGAACGCCGTGCCCCAGGCCTTGTTCAGCCCGTCGACGTCGCCGTAGCGCTCGCGCAGCCACTCTCGGAAGGCGTCCGCGGCAGCGGGCGAGTAGTCGCGCGGGTTGTGGCAGCCGATCTCGTTGTCGACGTGCCACAGCGCGAGTGCCGGGTGGTCGGCGTAGCGGCGCGCGACGCGCTCGGCCATGGCGACGGCGTAGTCGCGGAACACCGGGTGGTGGATCGAGTAGGTCTGGCGGGAACCCTGGTGCAGGACCGTGCCGTTGGAGCTCTGGGGAAGGATCTCGGGATGCTTGCGCGTGAACCAGGGCGGGACGGCCGCGGTGGCGGTGGCCAGGGCGACCTTGATGCCCGCCGCGTGCAGCCGGTCCATGGTGGTGTCCAACCAGGCCCAGTCGCGTTCGCCCTCACGGGGTTCGATGGTCCCCCACGCGAAGATCGCGAGGCTCACGATGTTCACACCGGCCTCGCGCATGAGCTCGATGTCCTCGAGGCGGACGTCGTCGGACCACTGCTCCGGGTTGTAGTCCCCGCCGAACGCGAGGCCGGCGAGCCCGGCGTTCCAGGGCCGGATCCCGGCGGGGTCGAAGCTGCTGGGAGAGGTGCGTCGTCGCATGGATGGATCCTGTCTCGAAACGGTTCGGGTCGATGTCGTGCCGGCGGCCGCCGGGACGCACGCCGCCCCACCCGCCTCGGGGCGACCAAGCCACGACACCCGCACGACCACGCCATTCCGGCCGATGGTAACGTCACCATTGGTCAGAATGGCGTGGTCGCGGCGCCGGCGCCGGCTGCGCAGCCGCACGGGCCACGCAGCCGGCAGGCCTCAGTCCCTCGCGTTCGGGGGGAGCGGGACCGTGCTCCAGTCCGTGTCCGTGGCCAGGTAGAAGCCCGGGTACGACGGCTGGTTGTAGGTGGTCTGCTGGCGTGCCACCTCGACCCGGTACTGCGGGTCGTGCATGAGCGTGTGCAGCTTGATGTCGGAGACCTCCGTGGACAGGTACAGCCGCAGCGCCGACGAGTCCTCCGTCCGCACCAGCACCTCCTCGCGCCAGTCGCCCAGCACGTCAGCGACGAGCGCCGCGTTGCCCTTGGTGTGGTTGTTCGTCAGCGTCCCCTCCAGGGTCCGCAGCGTCCCCCGCTGCCGGTCCACGATCGCCGGGGTCGCGTCGAGACCGCCGTTCAGGATCTGCGTCGAGCCGTCGCCGGCCCAGCGCACCGAGGCGTTCGTCCCCATCGTGTCGGACGAGACCGTCTCACCCGTCGCGGACAGGGTTCCCGACCCGAGCGTCCCGTCCGGCATCGACGCCCACACCTCGATACCGGGGACCTCCGGGAAGACGTCGCCGATCATCGACCGGCCCGTGTCCCGCCCGGAGAAGGAGCCGAACAGTACCTCACCGGTCGCGGCGTCACGCATCGCCTGGCCGTACGGGGCCCAGACCCCGCCCTCGTGGCACGTCCAGATCTCCAGGCCCGGCCGTGACGGGTCGATGTCGGCCACGGCCATCGCGTCGCCGTGCCCGAGCTTCCCCCAGGCGCCGGGATCGGCCGACCCCTCCGGCATCGTGTCGTAGGAGGAATACAGCAGCGACCCGTCGTCGTCCAGCGTCGCGGAGCCGTAGACGATCTCGTGGCGCCCGTCGCCGTCGACGTCGGCCGCCGACATCGAATGGAAGCCCTGCGTGGTCAGCGTCCCCCACTCCTCGGACGTCCCCTCGACGCCGTGCGGGCCGTCGTTGAACGGGTTCGACATCGGCGCGTGGCCGGAGTCCGCGTACCAGCGCTCGTGCAGCCGCCTGCCGTCCCAGTCGTAGGCGACGAGCGTGGACCGCGTGTAGTAGCCGCGCGCGAAGATCGCGCTGGCGTTCTCCTCCGGGCCGCCCAGGTGGGCCACGCCCGCCAGGAACCGGTCGACCCGGTTGCCCGGCTCGATCCGGCTCATCGCGTAGTCGCCCCACAGCAGGCCGTCGTCGCCCCGGCCGGGCTTGTAGTCGATCGTCTGCAGGTCGCGGCCGGTGGCGCCGTCGAACACCGTGAGGTACTCCGGGCCCGTGATGACGAAGCCCTCGAACTCACGCAGCTCGTTGCGCCCGGAACGGGCCGGCGCGTAGACGTCGACGAAGTGGTCCGCCGCGGCCTGCGCGTCGTCGTCCGACAGCGGGTACTCCCACTGCGGCTCGATGCCCCACGCCTCCTCCAGCGTGGCGGGCCACTGCCCGCTCGTCACCTCCTCGCGCTCCGACCAGCCGGCGAGCACGCCCATCAGGTACTCGTGGTACTGGTCCGCGGAGAAGCGGTAGTCGTCGGAGTGCCGCACGCCCTCGCGCCGGTCGTCCCAGGGGATGCCGATGTACGACGACGGCCGCGGGTGGCCGTGCCGGTACCGCGTGACCTTCGTCCCGGGCGCGGTCTTGACCATGACCTCGGCGGTCCCGTCGCCGTCGAAGTCGTAGACCGGGAACTGGGTGTAGTGCGCCCCGGAGCGGATGTTGACGCCCAGGTCGATGCGCCAGAGCTGGGTGCCGTCGAGCGTGTAGGCGTCCAGGAGCTGGTTGCCGGTGTAGCCCTTCTGGGACACGTCCTTCGAGTTGGACGGGTCCCACTTCACGACGATCTCGTAGGTCCCGTCGCCGTCGAGGTCGGCGACCGACGCGTCGTTGGCGCGGTACGTGTACTCCTCGCCGGCGGGCGTGACGCCGTCGGCGGGCTTGTTCAGCGGGATGTCCAGGAAGTCGTCGGACCAGGGCCGGGCGGTGGCGACCGAGCCGCCGTGGGAGGAGCGGGCGACGTCTGCGGTGTCGCCGGAGGAGGATGCGGCATGGCCGTGGTGTCCGCCGAGCGGGCGGACCGCGTACCAGCTGTCCGCCGAGCCCTCGGGATCGACGTAGTTCGTCGAGTCGGTGACCGTGGCGATACGACGGCCGTCGCGGTAGACGGCGAAGTCCGGCCCGGCCATGCCCGTGTCGGTGGTGCCGGTGACCTCGGTGCCGAGCAGCCGCCAGCTGAGGAACACGCCCTCGCTGGTCGCGGCCGCGACGAGGCCGCGGTCCAGGTCCTCGAGCACGGCACCCTTGCCCGGCGGGCCGGGGTGCCCCGGCCACGTCGCGGGGGACGACGCCGGGGTGGATGGCGGGGCAGCCTGGGCAGGCAGGCCGACCCCGGTGACGGCAAGGGCGAGTCCGGCCGCGACGGCCGCCCCTGTTCGGAGGGACGAGGATGACATCGTTGTACTCCTTGTCTGTCGGGATATCTGTCGGAACTTGCTGTCGTGACTTCGGCATCGAGGTGCTGCCCGTCGCGACCGGCGGGAGGTCGTCCCGCCGGCGCTGAGGACTCGTGCCGGCCACGAGAACCGGAGAGATCTGGCTAGGAGAGAGCGCGGGACTCGACGGCGATGACCGCCAGGCACAGCAGCCCGCCGACGACGGCGACCAGCGGGGTGAGCATCCACACCAGGACGCCGCACAGGCCGATCGCCACGACCAGGAGGAGGGACCCTGCCGGGTCCGCGCCGGTGGACCGTGCCGCGAGCAGGACCAGGGCGCGGGCCCGCCGGAGATGGTGCGCCGGTCCGTCGCCCTGCGCGGGGGCGCGCCCGCGGTCGTCGTCGGGCCACGCCGTCGGCCCAGCGGCCCTCGAGCGTGCGCCCGGCACGCCGGGCACGCTCGCGGCGGGGGCGCGCCCGCGGTCGTCGTCGGGCATGGACCAGGCTCCCGCGACACGCACGACGACGACGGCCGAGGCGACGCCGACCGCCAGGCTGAGCCAGCGGACGGCCGGGCCTCCGGGAAGCAGGCCCGAGGCCGCGACCTGGACGTTCAGCGCCAGGGTCCCGGCCAGGGCCAGACCCGCCGCGCCCAGGACCCACAGGTCCCGGACCGCCGCCCACCAGTCGCGGACGAACCGTCCGATCTCCGTGCCCTGCCCGGCGAGGTGCCTGCGCAGGTGCGCGGTGCCGGCCGCGAGCGCCGCCGGCACGGTCACCACCGGCAGGCTCGCGACCAGGACGTACACGCCGACGAGCAGGCATTCGGCGAGCAGGGCGAACGTGTCGGCGAAGCTGCGGGTGGGATGCCGTGCACCGGCCGGGCTCGGGGGATGGGCCGGACGCACCGGGCGCGAGCCGCCTGGCCCGCGGACCGGACGCGCCCGGTGCGACTGCGTGAGGGCCGGGAGCGCCCGGCCGGCGGAGGCTCTCATGGTCAGCCCTTCAGCCCTTGCGTGGCGACGCCGTCGACGAGGTACCGCTGGAAGACCACGAAGAACAGGATCACGGGGACGAGTGCGAGGACGGCCATGGCCATCTGGGCCCCGTAGTCGGACACCGAGGTCTGGTCGACGTACGCGCGCAACGCGATGGGCAGGGTGTACAGGTCGGGCTTCTTCAGGTAGAGGAGCGGGCCGAGGAAGTCGTTCCAGGACCAGATGAACGCGAAGATCGAGCTGGTGATGATCGCGGGCCGCATCAGCGGGAGCATGATGGACCGGAAGATCCGGAAGTGGCCGGCGCCGTCGATGCGTGCCGCCTCGTCCAGTTCGCGCGGCAGGTTGCGCATGAACTGGACCATGAGGAACACGAAGAACGCCTCGGCCGCGAGGAACTTCCCGGCGAGCAGCGGCACGTACGTGTTCACCAGGCCCGCCGAGTTGAACATGATGTATTGCGGGATGATCACCACGTGGGTCGGCAGCAGGAGCGTGGCGATCATGATCGCGAAGAAGATTCCCCGGCCGGGGAACTTCACGCGGGCGAAGGCATAGGCGGACACGGTCGCGGAGAGCACGACACCGACCACGCTGAGGACGCCGAGCAGGGTCGAGTTCCAGAAGAAGCTCCAGAACGAGATGCCTCCGATGCCGCCGAAGGCGGTCCCGAAGTTCGCCAGGGTCCAGGTGTCGGGGATGATGTCGATGTTGCCGATGATGTCGTTGCTCGGCTTGAACGCAGACAGCACCATCCACAGGGCCGGGTACAGCACGACCGCGAGCAGCCCGAGGGTCACCGCGTGGAACAGGACGATCTTGCCGATCCTGGCCGGCGGGGTGCGTCGTCGGGTGACGACGTCGTGCGGGGCGTCGCCCACTTGCGTGAGACTCATCAGTTCTCCTCCCCCGAGTAGTGCACCCACACGCGGGACGTGCGGAACATCAGTGCGGTGATGACGCCCACGACGAGCACCAGCATCCATGCCATGGCAGAGGCGTAGCCCATGTCGAACTGCACGAAGCCCCTGGTGTACAGGTACAGCGTGTAGAAGTTCGTGGAGTCCGCGGGGCCGCCGGTGCCGCCGGAGATGATGAACGCCGACGCGAAGACCTGGAACGAGTGGATGGTCTCCAGCAGCAGGTTGAAGAACAGCACCGGGGAGAGCATCGGCAGCGTGATGTTCCAGAACTTGCGGAACGGGCCGGCGCCGTCGACCGAGGCCGCCTCGTACAGCTCCGACGGGATCTGCTTGAGGCCGGCGAGGAAGATGACCATCGGCGCACCGAACTGCCAGACCGCGAGCAGGATCATCATCGGCATCGTCATGTCGGGGTTGCCGACCCAGCCGCCGCCAGGAGCGCCGACCGTTTGCTGGATGCGGTCGACGACGCCGTCGTCGATGAACATCGCCTTCCAGACGATCGCCACCGAGACGCTGGCGCCCACGAGGGACGGCACGTAGAACGCCGACCGGTACCCGCCCTGGCCGGAGAACTTCATGTTGAGCAGCATCGCGACCGCGAGGGCGGCCGCGAGCTTGATCGGCGTCCCGAGGAACACGTACTGCGCCGTGACCTCGGCCGACTTGAGGTACCGCGGGTCGGAGAACATCTCGGTGAAGTTCTCCAGGCCGATCCAGGTCGGCGGGCGGAACAGGTCGTAGTCGGTGAACGCCAGGTAGAGCGAGGCCAGCATGGGCCCGGCCGTCAGGAGGACGAAACCGAGCAGCCATGGGCTGAGGAACGTGTAGCCGGCGGCTATGTCGGCGCGGCGCCGCGCCCCGGGGCGGCGGGGCTGCCGGGGCGCGGCGGCGCGGACAGGCGCGTCGGCGGTGGCCGTGGCGCTCACGGCTCGCCGACGTTGCTCTCGGCGAAGGTGAACCACTGGGCGACGAACTCGTCGACGGTGACGTTGCCGTACTGCAGTTCCTCACCGAGGCGCTTGTACTCGGCCTCGATGGCACCGAAGCCCTCGACCGGGACCGGTGCGGGCTCGGTCACCAGGTCGGCGACGCTCTCCTCGAAGCCGACCACCTGCTCGTCGATCGAGCCGGCCTCGACCTCCATCGCGTCGCGCTGTGCCGCGACCGCCGGGTTGCCCTTGCTGGTACCGAAGATGGTGCCGACCTCGGGGGCGTTGACGAGGAAGTCGACCAGCGCAGCGGTGGCTGCCGGGTGCTCGGTGTTGGCCGACGCCGAGAGCAGCATCGACGGCTTCCAGAACATCTGCGGGCCGTTGTCCCCGGAGGGCATCGGCAGCATCTGGATGTCCTGCTCGGTCTCCGCGACGTAGCCGGCGAGGAAGTTGTCCCAGCTCATCTCCGAGGCGGACTCGCTGACGGTGAACCCGCCGAGCGGTTCGATCTGCTTGGCCTGCTCGATGGGGTAGAAGACCCCGGCGTCGCGGGCGGCGGAGCCGAGCCCGAGGAACTCGGCCATCTGCGCCTCGGTGAAGGCGAGCTCGCCGTCCGCGGTGAACGGATCGGTGCCCTGCTGGATGAGCCACTGGCAGAAGAACCAGAAGGTGGTCGTGTAGTCGCCGGTGCCGTAGATCGCCGGGTCCGCTCCCGCGCCCGCCTGGCTGACCTCCTCGGCGAATGCCGCGTAGTCGTCCCAGGTGTAGCCCTCGGCGGGCGGCTCGATGCCGACCTCGTCGAGCACATCGGCGTTGTAGAAGAGCGCGAGGGTGTTGGTGCTCGTCGGGATGCCGTACTGCACGCCGTCGATCGCGCCTGCGGCGAGGAGCTGCTCGTCGAAGCCCGAGACGTCGAGGTTGGTGCCGATCGCCTCCGAGAGGTCCGCGAGCTGTCCGGTCCCGCCGTACTGCCGCAGATAGGACAGGTCCATCTGCATGACGTCGGGCAGCGAGCCGCTGGCGGCCTCGGTGTTGCGGGCGGGCCAGTAGTCGTCCCACGAGATCCAGTTCGTGTCGACCTCGATGTTGGGGTGTTCCTCCTCGAAGAGCGCGACCGCTTCCTCGTACTTGTTGGCGCGGTCGTCGTCGCCCCACCACGCGAGGGAGAGGGTGATCTCCTCCTCGGAGTCGAGTTCGTCGGCGAAGCCTGCGTTGCCTCCGCCTCCCCCGCCGCCTCCGCCCGAGCAGGCGGTCAGCGCGAGCGCCGCCACCCCCACGATGGCGATCCCTGCCGTCCTGTAGCCGGGCCGCCCACCGGCAGCCGTACGTTCGATCCTCATTGGAGCCTCCTCGCTCGACCGGAGTCAGCATCGACCCCGGAGGTTCGTCTCACAGGTGCGGGCGGAGGGACCCGCCTCGCATGAATTGAAACGATACAACACCATAGGCAAGCGCTGTCCATCCCTGTTGGCGCGTTCTTAGGTGACGATTTGGTCAAGAAGCAGATCTGGCTGAGCGAGGTCGACGACCGGCTCGTCGCACGCGCGGGTTCCCGGCCCTCGTCGCACGCGTGGGTTCCCGGCCCTCGTCGCACGCGTGGGTTCCCGGCCACAGCGCGGGCGCTCCACCGAACCGCAGGATGAATCGCATCAATGCGCGATCTGAACGATTCAACATGCGGCTCGGCGCCTGAAGGCGGGCTCCGGGTGCGGTTCGGCGTCAGGACATGCCAGACAACGTGCGATTCGGCGCCAGCACATGCAGGACGACATGCGGTTCGGCGTCAGGACATGCAGGACAACGTGCGGCTCGGCGCCAGGACATGCGGCTCGACGCCAAGACAAGCCAGACAACATGCGCTTCGACGCCAAGACGTGCAGTTCGGCGAGGTGGCCCGATGGGCGGGATGCCTCAGCTCAGCGCGTCGACCAGACGCGAAGCCGCCCGCACATGCCGTAGCGGTGGGGGCCGGGACGCGCGTCCGTGACGGCCACGGCCCCGCTCATCAAGTGTTCGACGGCGGGGACCGAGCGTCTCGACGCGTCCGCGCCCCGCGAGCGCCACGTAGGCCTCGGTCGACGTGGTGTGGAAGTGCGGAGTGCCGGACCCGCCCGGCGCGTCGGGCGTAGGCCAGTCGTACACGCGGAGATGCGAAACCGACGTCCCGCCGGGAAAGACCGGTGAATCTGCCATATCGATCGCCTCCGTCGATCCGACGGAACCCGCCCAGCCCGTGCGGGCCCGCCTGGTCCATGAGGTTTCCTACGAGCCATGAGCTTGGTTACGGAATCGCCCTCCTTACCGTAAGCAACCTCGTGGCTCTCCTGGCTCGCGACCGAACCGGCCTGCTATCCCAGCTCCTTCCGGCCCATGCCCGCCAGGCGTTCCGCGCGGTCGCCGTCGGACTCGCCGTCGGCCACGACCACCGCGTACTCGAACACCAGCGTCTCACCGGCGTCGAACGGCACCTCCGCGCTGAAGAACGGCGCCGGGCAGATGCAGCAGAACGGCGCGGCGCGCACGAACCACTGGGGCGTCCCGCCCGGGTTCGTCCCCGGATCCACCATGAGCACCGTCGACGCGGCCGAACCGCCCTCAGGCCCGGGTGCGGCGCCGTCGTGCCGGCCGACGACGCCCAGCCACGGGAACCGCTCGCCGCGCACCTCCTCGGCGTCGCCCGTGAAGCCGGGAGCCAGCACCACTCCTTGGGTGAACGACCTCGGCCCGCGCCAGAACAGCCCGCCGTACCCGGCGTTCTCGCGGCCGTTGGTGGTGGGGCTGCCGATGTCGAGCGGGCCGTCGGTCGTGTTCGTCATCTCCGAGCGCCAGGTGAGCACCCACGCGTCGTCGCGCACGCACGCCCGCACGGAGCGCCGCTCGCGCACGACGACGTCCCCGGGTGCGCCTTCGACCGGACCGTCATCGCCGTACGAGCCGTCGGGCCCCGGGGGCTTCCACCCGGCGGGCGCGGCACGCCAGGCCAGGTCCTCGCCGAACCCGGCCGCGCCGCCGTCGGCCCAGACGCTCGCGAACCGCTCGTGTTGCTGGGTGCCGACGTTCGTCAGGTTCTGGTACCCCTGCTCGCGCACATGGGTGGGCCCGCCCCAGAAGTTCCACGGCCCGACGTTCGGCAGCGACCACGCCATGCCCTTGTGCCACACGTGGTCCCAGGGCCGGTAGGCGCTGACCTCGCGACCCCCGGCCGTCCGGATCGGATGGAAGTACGGCCGCGGCGCCTCGTACTGCACCTCGCTCGGCCGGTAGACATAGGTGAAGAGATCGCAGGTCAGCGCGATCCCGTCGTCGTCGAGCCGCAGTGGGGTTCCGCCGAGCCGCGGCCTGCTCCCGTCCTCGTCGAGCCGCAACGCGTCCGACGGCGTGGCGCCCGCTGGGCGGGGGTCGGCGCCAACCCGGCGTGAGTCCGCGCCCACCTGACGTGAGTCCGCGCCCGCTGGGCACGGGCCGTCCTGCGCGCCGCGTCCCGTCTGCCCACTCCCCGGCTCGCTTGTCGGCTCGTTCCCCGGCTCGCTCATCGGGCGACCTCCTCGGCGTCCGCGGGAACGTCCTTGACCGGCCGCCACGCGGGGCCGGATCCGCGCATCGACTCGTAGAACGGGTCGTCGGGGCCGATCTGCCCGGACCGGACCGGCGCGCCCGTGAACGCGGACCGGTAGATCGCCGCGGCCAACTCGAACGTTCCGCGCGCGTCCTCCGCGGTCACGGGCGGCGCCTCGCCCGCCGCGAACGCGCGATAGGTCGGGATGAACTGGGCGGTGTGCCCGCTCGGCAGGGCTTCCGGCTCCGGGACCCAGTGTCGCGCGACGTCGTCCTGGCCGGCGACCGGGGTGAACGTCCAGTTCTCGTCCGAGTACCCGTAGAGGTGGGACAGTTCGGCCGTGGCCTTCTCGGTGTCGAAGCGCAGGTCGGAGGTCTCGCGCGGGGAGAGCAGGCTGTTTGTGATGCTCGCCATCGCGCCGTTCGCGAACCTGACGATCGCCATCGAGACGTCCTCCGTGTCCACGTCCCGGGCCAGTCGGCCGGCCATCGCCGTGACCTCGGTCCACTCGCCGAACATCGCGACCAGCAGGTCGAACTGGTGGATGCCGTGGCCCATGGTGGGACCACCACCCTCGGTGTCCCAGCGGCCACGCCACGGGACGTCGAAGTACGCCGGCGGGCGGAACCACAGGGTGTTGCAGGTCGCGACGAGGGGCCGGCCGAGCGCGCCGTCGTCCAGCAGGCGGCGCAGCCGGAGGGCGCCGGCGCCGAACCGGTGCTGCACCACCTGCGTGAACCGCGCCGTCCCCTGGCCCGTCCGGGCAGGGGCAGCGGATCGCTCGGCCGCGGCGATCCGGTCCAGTTCTGCGAGCGAGAGCACCGCCGGCTTCTCGACGATCACGTGCACACCGGCCGCGAGCGCCGCGAGCGTGGCGTCCAGGTGGGCGCCGGGTGGAGTGCAGATGTGCAGCACATCCGTCTCGGGCAGCGCGTCGGCCAGCGACGTCCCGTGTCCCGGGATGTCGTACTCGGCGGCGAAGGTCGCGGCCCTGCCGGCGTCGATGTCCACGGCGTGCGTGACCTGCGCGGCGATGCCGTGATCGCCCAGCGCGGCGATCGCGGCCGCGTGATGTGCCGCGATGGCACCGGTGCCCAGAATCGTGGCTCTCATTCGGGTGCTCCCTGTCGTCGTCGACTACCCGCTCGATTCGATTCGCGACGACCTTACCTGCGGCCGCCGCCCTGCGGAAAGTGCTTTCCGCGCGCTGGAGGCCCACGGTGTCGGGCGGCTGGACTGGCCTCGGCCGCTGAGCTGGCCTCGGCTGGCCCTGCTGGCCGGGCTGCCCCGGCCAGGCTGAACTACCCGGCCAGGCCGAACTGCCCCGCCAGGCTGGGCTGCCCCGGCCAGGCCGAACTGCCCCGCCAGGCTGGACTGCCCCGGCCAGGCCGAACTGCCCCGCCAGGCTGAGCTGCCCGGCCAGGCTGAGCTGCCCGGCCAGGCTGAGCTGCCCGGCCAGGCTGAGCTGCCCGGCCAGGCTGAGCTGCCCGGCCAGGCTGAGCTGTGGTCGGTCTTTCTTTGAGTGATCGGCAGATTGAACTGCCGATCACAGAAAGACCGACCACAGCGGACTCCGGCTCGTGCCTACTCCGCGGCGGCCTTCAGGACCGCGCCCACCAGGTCGTCGCTCGTCGCCGGAAGCAGGCCGGGCAGCGCGATCA